>NZ_CP045318.1:2470415-2801387 GCF_009363255.1 Roseivivax sp. THAF197b
TCACGTCAAGCTGTCGCACAGCCGGGCGTTTCTGGTCAGGGCCTATTTGTTGCAGACGCATGAGATGCTGTTTGACGCGCACTGGCACGCCTTCCGGGTCTTTGAGGGCGTGCCAGGCCGCGGGATCTACGACAGCGAGACCTTGTCCGCCATTGGTCCGAGGACAATGGTCGAGCGAAGACGGCGGTGGATCGTGTGGGCGCTGGCAAGAAGCGCGATGTGAATGCGCGGTTCCTCTCCATGACCAGCCACTATGTCTTCGAGCCCGAGTTCTGCAATCCAGCCGCCGGCTGGGAGAAAGGCCAGGTCGAGAAGAACGTCCGCGATGCGCGCCACCGGCTCTGGCAGGTGATGCCGGCCTTTCCGGATCTTGATGCAGTGAACATCTGGTTGGAACAGCGGTGCAAGGCGCTGTGGACCGAGACCAGACATGGCAGCCTGCCCGGCACCATCGCCGATGCCTGGGAGGCCGAGAAGCCTGCTCTGATGCCGTTACCCACGGCCTTCGATGGCTATGTCGAGCAAAGCAAGCGGGTGTCACCCACCTGCCTGATCACCTTCGAGCGTAATCGCTACTCTGTGCCTGCCAGTTTTGCGAACCGCCCTGTCAGCTTGCACATCTACCCCGAACGTCTGGTGATCGTGGCCGAAGGGCACGTGGTCTGCGAGCATCAGCGCATCATAGAACGGTCACACCGGCAACCCGGCCGCGTCATCTATGACTGGCGCCATTACCTTGCCGTTGTTCAGCGCAAGCCTGGCGCGCTTCGTAACGGCGCCCCGTTTGTCGAGATGCCGGAGGCATTCCGTCAGTTGCAGGGACAGATGCTGCGCAAGCCCGGCGGCGATCGCGAGATGGTCGAGATCCTGTCCCTGGTTCTGCATCACGAGGAACAGGCCGTGCTCTGCGCCGTGGAAATGGCGCTGGAGGCGGGCGTGCCGACAAAGACCCATGTGCTGAACCTGCTCCACAGGCTGGTGGATGGCACGCCGAGCGACCAGCCGGACGTGACGCCGCCTTCAAGTCTCGTCCTCACGAAGGAACCTGAGGCCAACGTCGCACGCTATGACGGCCTGCGGGGAGGAACACGCCATGCGTCATGACCCCGCTGAAGCCGCCATTGTCATCATGCTGCGCAGCCTGAAGATGCCGGGCATGGCGCAGGCCGTGCATGACCTCATGGAGCAAGGTGCCCCGGCGTTCGAGGCCGCCATGCCGATACTCTCGCAGCTGCTCAAGGCTGAAATGGCCGAACGCGAGGTGCGCTCGATCGCGTATCACATGAAGGTCGCGCGCTTCCCGGCCTACAAGGACCTGTCCGGCTTCGACTTCGCCGCAAGCGAGATCAACGAAGCCCTCGTGCGGCAACTCCATCGGTGCGAGTTCATGGACGCGGCTGAGAACGTCGTGCTGATCGGCGGCCCCGGAACCGGGAAAAGCCATGTCGCGACCGCCCTCGGCGTTCAGGCCATCGAGCACCATCGCAAACGGGTGCGCTTCTTCTCGACGGTGGAATTGGTCAATGCGCTGGAGCAGGAAAAGGCACAGGGAAAGGCCGGACAGATCGCCGAGGCACTGGTGAAAACCGAATTGGTGATCCTCGACGAGCTGGGATACCTGCCGTTCAGCGCCTCGGGTGGTGCGCTGCTGTTCCATCTTCTCAGCAAGCTCTATGAGCGCACCAGCGTCATCATCACCACCAACCTGAGCTTCAGCGAGTGGGCGAGCGTCTTCGGCGATGCCAAGATGACCACCGCATTGCTCGATCGCCTGACCCATCGCTGCCACATCCTCGAGTCCGGCAACGACAGCTACCGCTTCAAGGCCAGCTCCGAGACCGCGAAAAAGAAAAGGAAGGAGGCAGCAGCATTGACCCCATCATGAATTAGCAAACATAACGACCGGGCGGGTCAGATCTCGATGACAATGCTGGGTCAGTTCTCAGTGACACCCAACACGGTGGCGCAATACGCCTTGAATATCTCTCGGCTCGGCAGGTCGCGGTCCTGGTTGACGTGATTGTAGACGGAGGCATGGTTAGCGGCGAATTTCTGTGAACTCCATATTCCGGAGCCTAGGCACAGCGCGGTCCCGTCGTCAGGATGGCAGATGGGCGTTCTCTGTCCCATTCCTCACCCAGAGATCGGGTTGCCCGCGATTTTCGGAACCGATCTGCGTCAGCGCATCACCGTCGAGCCGACGCTATCCCGCTGAGTTCAGCTCGGGATGACCATCCCTGCCTCATGCTGTCTAAAGAACCCACCAAGACGGCATTCTTGCCTCGGGGTGCCTTCACCGAACCCTCGTCAGGGTGCCCGCGTGCCAGCGGCTTGGCTCATGCCCTTGCACGGGCGTTTGTTGCGTTCAGCGTTTAGGATTGATCCGAAGCGATAACCCCAAAACCGGACCAACTCACGGCGTAAAACCTCCCGATCGACGCTTACCGAAACAGAACCTCGCGCCCCTCAACGGGCGAGGCATAGACCGTATCATTGGGCGCGAAATTGCGGCTGCCCTCGACGCGCGCGATCATCGGACCAAGCGCTTCGGTCTCCAGGTGCACGATCGTATCGGCGCCAAGCCGCTCCACATGGCGGACTGCCCCCTTCCACTTGCCGTCGCTGTCTGACAGCTTCAAATGCTCGGGACGGATGCCGTAGGTCCTGCACCCCATCTTGGCCGCGGCCTCACCATCGTAGAGGTTCATCTTCGGACTGCCGATGAACCCCGCCACGAATTCCGAGGCCGGGTTGTCATAGAGCTCCATCGGCGATCCGACCTGTTCGATCCGCCCGCCATTCAGCACCACGATCTTGTCGGCCATTGTCATCGCCTCGACCTGGTCATGGGTGACGTAGATCATCGTCGCCTTGAACTCCGCATGCAGGTCCGTCAGCTCGATCCGCATTTGCGATCTGAGCGCGGCATCCAGATTGGACAGGGGTTCATCGAACAGGAACACGTCAGGATTGCGGATAATCGCGCGGCCGATGGCGACGCGCTGACGTTGCCCGCCGGACAACGCCTTCGGCTTGCGGTCGAGCAGATGCTCGAGCTGCAGGATCCTGGCCGTGTCCTCGACCCGTTTGCGGATTTCGTCCTTGGGCTTGCGCGCGAGCGACAGACCGAAACCGATATTCTCGGCAACCGTGAGATGCGGATAGAGCGCGTAGGACTGGAATACCATCGCGATGCCACGATCTGAAGGTTCCGCATGGGTCACGTCACGCCCGTCGATCTCGATACTGCCGGAGGTAACCTCTTCCAGACCCGAGATCATGCGCAGGAGCGTGGACTTGCCGCATCCCGACGGGCCGACGAAGACGCAGAACTCACCATCCTCGATGGTCAGGTCGATGCCGTGGATCACCTCGTGTTCGCCATAGCTTTTTCGGACATCCTTGAGAACGACACGGGCCATTTGTTTATCCTTTCACCGCGCCGGAGGTCATGCCGGCGACAATCTGGCGGTTGAAGAAGATGAAGACGATCAGCGGCGGAATCGTGACCAGCAGAATGTTCATGAACAACAGGTTCATCTGCGACAGGAACTGGCTCTGAAAGTTGTAGAGCGTCAGCTGCACGGTCACGTTCTCGGCGCCGGGAAGATAATAGAGCGGGTGGGTGAAGTCGTTGAAGATGGTGATCGACTGCACGACGATCACGGTCACCGTCACGGGCTTCAGAAGCGGCAGGATAACCCGGAAGAAAATCTGCCAGGGTTTTGCGCCGTCGATCAACGCGGCCTCGTCCAGATCGCGCGGGATCGTGGAGATGAAGGCGCGGTACAGAAGCACGGTGAAACCCAGCCCGTAGGCGACCTGGATCAGGATCATGCCGTGTAACGTCTTGAACAGATTGATTTCCTGCAACACCCAGATCGTCGGCACGACGGCAGGCGGGATCATCAGACCGGACAAGACGAAGGCATAGATCACCTTGCTCCATTTCGACGGACGGCGCTGAAGGATGTAGCCCACCATCGCCCCCACCACGACCAGGATCGCGACAGAGCCCACGGTGATGACGATCGAATTGAAGTACGCCAGAAGCAGCTGGTAATCGCGCGCCTGCACCACCGCCACGAGGTTCTGCCAGAACAGCCACTCCTCGGGGAGCGAAAAGTCCAACTCAGAGGCGTCTGCCGCAGATTTCACGGCGTTGATCGCGACGAACAGGAACGGCAGGACGAATATCACGAAGGCCACGAGCATCGAGAGGATGCCGACCACATAATCTCTGCGTGTCATTGATCGACCTCCCGGCGGTTCAACCACCAGGCCAGCGGCGCGATGATGAATGCGATCAAGGCGAACAGGATCACGTTGCCTGCGGTCGAAAGCCCGTAAAAGCCCGACTGGTATTGCTTGTAGATCACGCTGGCCAGGACATCGGACGAGAAGCCGGGACCGCCACGGGTCATCGCCCAGATCAGATCGAACAGCCGCAGGCCACCGATCAGCGACAGGATGATCACGGCGTTGGTCGCAGGCTGCACGAGTGGCACGGTCACGCGCCAGAATTGCTGGGTGCGCGTGGCTCCGTCGATCCGGGCAGCCTCATAGTATTCGGGAGAGATGGCTGCCAGACCGGCAATGAAAATCAGCGTCGCAAGGCCCACGCCGCGCCAGACATCGACGAGCGCTACGGAATAGAGCGCCAGCGACGGATTGGTCAGCCAGCCGGGCCCGTCGATCCCGATATAGGACAAGGCCACGTTGATCGCGCCATCGGTCGGATGCATCATTTCCGCAAACAGAAGTCCGACGCCGATGGTCGACACCAGCACGGGAAAGAACACCACGGAGCGCAAAAGCGACTGCCCGAAAATCCCGGAAGTGAGCTGCACGGCCAACAGAAGACCCAGAACCGTCTTGAGGCCACTGGTCACGATGGCAAAGATCAGCGTGTTGGTCAGACCTCTGAGAAGATAGGGCTCGCTCAGGAAATCGTAGAAGTTATCCAGTCCGATGAAACTGGCCTGGAAAAGATCCCAGTTGGTCAGACTGAACCAGAAAGACAGCGCGGTCGGAGCCAGAAACAGCACGGTGAAGATCACCGCTGCGGGCATCACGAACCAATAAGGATATGGAGAACGTCGCGTCATGCTCGGGCCTCTGGGTTGCAGGCCCGCCCCTGAGCGGGACGGGCACTTGTGTCAGAGCGAAGCGGGCGGGCTTACCAGTTGGGCAGACCCAGCTGTTTGGCCTGTTTGGCCACATCGCGGTCATAGAGTTCTGCACCCGATTTCGCATCGCGGATGCCGGAACCAACCTCGACGGTGATCTGCTCGAGCGCCGGGCCCTTGACGGGCGACAGGAATTCCAGGGCAGGCGCGGTGCGGCCTTCCTCAGCGAAGTAGGGCAGCATCTCCGCGACACCGGGCAGCACGTCATCGGGCAGCGTGCAGCCCTGAACGACAAAGGGACCGTTGGCGCCCACGGCTTCGACGATCGTCTCGCAGCCCTCGGGCGTGGCAACCCAGTTCAGGAAGTCGCGCACCGTCTCCTTGTTGCCGCCACTTTTGGGCATGTAATAGCTGTCGGGCATCCAGACAGTCAGGCCATTCGCGTCCGAATTCGCGGGCTGCGCGAAGATGCCCACGTCCTGCAGAAGCTCTGGATGGTTCTGCTTGATGGCGTTGAAGCCCACCGTCAGCATCGGGTAATGCACGCCCTCGCCGCTGGCGACCATGCGCAGACCGTCATTGTAGGTGGCTGCAGCGTAATCCTCGTTCAGATAACCGGAATCGTGAATTTCCTGAAGCTTTTCGAAGCTGCGCAGCGCGGCAGGCGTTGTGGCGAACTTTGCCTCGTTGGCCGTGAAGGCCTCGGCAAAACCCGGCTCGGCGGCCTGCACGTTGAAGTAATCGGCAAGGAACACGATCTGGCTGGTCCAGGTGTCGCGATAGGTCTGGATGATCGGCGCCTTGTCGGTCTGCTCGGCGATCACGGCGTTATTGGCCATGAATTCGTCCCAGGTGGTCGGGATCTCGAGACCGAGTTCCTCGTAGGTGGGCCGATGATAGATGATCCCGCCGCCCACAGCCATGTTCCACGGCACACCGTAGATATTTCCGTCAGCATCCGACACGGTCGAGGTGTAGCTTTCGAGAAGCTTGTCCATGTTCGGCAGATCGTTCAGCGGCTCGAGCGTCAGGCTCGGGCGCAGCGCGGCCAGCAGGGCCCCGGAATTGTTTTCGAACACGTCGGCCATTTCACCCGTTGCAAGGCGCGTCTTGACGAGGTTGTCGCCCTCGCTGCCGCCGGGACGGATCTCGATATCGAAGGTCACGCCGGGATTGTTCGCGGAATAGGCGGCTGTCAGCGCCTCTGCGATCGCGACCGTATCGGGGTTGCTTCCGACCAGCATCGACACTTCCTGCGCATTCACCGCCGCTGACGAAACCGTCAGCGCAAAGCTTGATGCTGCAATCGTATATCCCAAGGATTTCATGGCTTTCCTCCCTTGCTTGGAACCAAATGACGTATCTTCAGAGATCGAATTCAATGACGTGACGCCCGGCACCGAGCGTCGGCGCCTCCCCGGACGTCTTTGTCCCATCAATCGTGACGTGACCGTAATTCTGCGCGGCAAAGACGCCTTCGCAGCCTTCCGGAAGGGTGACGGTGTAGCGCACGCGGCTATCCGCGATCTCCCAGCCGGCCTCGATCCGGCCATGGCGGCACTGGTGCCAGGATGCGGCATGCCCCAATTCCGGCAGGATGACCGGCGCCAGCGCAACGCGGTCGAAACCCGGCGCGTCTTCCTGAGGCATCACGCCCGCGACCCATTCGAACAGCCACTGGCACACGGCCCCGTAGGCATAGTGGTTGTAGCTGTTCATCGACGGCTCGTAGATCGTGCCGTCCTCGCCGATGGCGTCCCAGCGTTCCCAGATCGTCGTCGCGCCACGTTCTACCTGATAAAGCCAGCCCGGCACCTTGCGGTTCAGAAACACCTTCTCCGCCAGATCGTTCATGCCGGCCTTGCTCAGCGCAGGCAGAAGCGCGGGCGTGCCAATGAACCCGGTGCCGATGAGGTAATCCGCGTCCTCGATGGCCCGGCGGAAATGGAACTTGGCCTTTTCCAGATGTTCGGGCGGCAACAGATCGAACAGGATCGCAAGCGCATAGGACGTTTGATCGTTATGGGCCAGACGGCCGGAGGGGGCTACGAATTCGTGGACGAAGGCCGCGCGGATGTCCTCTGCGCGCGCTGCGAGCCGCTCGGCCTCCTCGGGCTTGCCCAGGATCCCCGCGATCTTCGAGGTAAGCGCGGTCGAGATGAAGTGGTAGATTGTCGCCGCGCAATCGTCGCCGATGGTCGGGCGCGGCTTCCGGTTGTCGCCGATGGGCTGCAGCCAGTCTCCGAACGTGAAGCCTTTGACCATCCACTCGCCCGCCGGATAGATCACCGGGCCGTCCGAAATCGACCACAGATGATCGAGCCATTTCACCATGGCCGGGAAACATTCGCGCAGCACGCCCTCATCGCCGTAATGCAGATAAAGCTGCCACGGCACGATGGTGATGACGTCCCCCCACCCGGTTGAACCGGCCCATTCCCCATCGGCGTCCGTGCCTGTCAGATAGGTCGGATCGGGCGAGAAATGCGGCACGGCGCCGTTCTCACGCTGATCGAACATGACGTCGCGCAGGTACTTCTTCAGAAACCGCTCCACATCGCCGAGCCAACAAGCCGTGCCCGCAAACACCTGCGCATCCCCGGTCCAGCCCATGCGCTCGTCGCGCTGCGGGCAATCGGTCGGAACCTCGATGAAATTGGCGCGCTGCGACCAGAGCGTATTTTCGACAAGACGGTTCACTTCAGGGATGGCGCAGGTGAACCCGCCCGCCTGTTCGTGGATCGACGTAATCGGAACCGACCGGATCTCGATGATCTCTGCCTCGCCCGTCACAGTCACGCGGGCATAGCGGTAGCCCATGAAGGTGAACATCGGCGCGTAGGTCTCATTGCCCTCGCCCTTAAGCGTGTAGCGATAGGCGCCGCGTGCCTTGCGGTAATTGCGGTTGTCGAATTCCTTGTTAGGGCCCAGCACTTCGGAATGCTCGACAAAGACCTCCGCTCCGGGCGCACCCGACACGGTGATCTGCACGAAACCGCCGACATTCTGTCCGAAATCGTAGACCGTGCGGCCCGCATTATCCTGCCAACTCTCGACCGGATCGAAGGGAGCGAGCGTGCAGACCGGCGGCGCTTCATGCGGCACCAGCTTGGCCGTGTCGAACGGCAGCACCTCAACCGCCTCGTCGCAGGCGCCGTCTTCGAGACGCGCGTCATAATCCTCGCCGTGGTAGATGCCCGCACGGGTCACGGCGGTCAGCCCGGCGCGCCAGCTGCCATCCGTCTTGAGCACGATCGCGCCTGAATCCTCGATCTCGGCAATCGCGCCCACGCGATCGCCCCAGACATTGGGCGCGTTGCGATCGCGCGACATGACCGGGGACCGATACCAGCCATCGCCGAGCCAGATCTCGATGCGGTTCTCACCGTCCTGCAGAAGCCCGGACAGGTCGTAGGACTGATAGGCGATCCGGTCGTGATAGGCCGTCCACCCCGGCGTGAGCAGATCGTCGCCCACCCGTGTGCCGTTGAGGAAGACGCGGTAAAAGCCCTGAGCCGAGACATGCAGCACCGGCTGGGCTGCGCCGCTGATCGAAAAAGCGGTCGCAACGCAACGCGACGGCCCCGCCTCGCCCGCGTCATGCGCAGGAGCGATCATCTCACCAGTCCAGGCGCGCGACGCCTGGCGCGCGGTCATCTCGGCCGAAAGATCCAATCCCATCTGTCCTCCCTTGCGCCACTCGCCCCATGACGAAGCTGCGCTGAATTCCTCATCGAACGCTTTTGTAAAACGTTTCCCGTAAAACGATACACACAAATTGCTTGCAGGCAAGACTCAATTCGGAGGATTAAGTGTATTGTCCGGGAAGACCCTGCCCGGCCCGCCGTGTCCGGACGTCTCTTGCCGGAGCGATGGAACGTGAGCGTGCAGCAGCATGCCTGCGGGGCGACAAACGGGAGCGGACATGGCGGATCAAATTTCGAAACCGGAGAAGCGGGCCACGATCCGAACGGTCGCGGCAGACGCCGGCGTGTCGGTGACCGCGGTCTCGAAAGTCCTGAACAATGCCTATGGCGTCAGCGCTGATATGCGCGCCAAAGTCATGAATTCCGTGGAAAAACTTGGATACAGGCCAAGCTTCGCCGCGCGAGGCATGCGCGGCGCGACCGATACGGTCGGCGTCCTTCTGGTAGACATGCACAACCCGTTCCTTGCCGATGTGGTGGACGGGATCAAGGCAAGCCTGTCGGCGCAGGGCATGCGTCTCATGCTGTCCGTCGGCGAGGCGGAAATGACCGTCGAGCGGTCGCTGATCGACGGCATGATCGATATGCGGATGGACGGCCTCATCCTCGTGGCACCGCGTCTGTCGGCCGAAATTCTTGCCGCCTATGCCACGCAAATTCCCACGGTTGTGATCGGCCATCACGAACCCTCGGCGGACAGGTTCGACACGGTGAATTGCGACGATGCACAGGGCGCGCGAATCGCCGTGCGCCAACTCATCGCAACTGGTCGACGCGACATCTGGATGCTGACCGCGCCATCGCGCGCAGGCGGCTTCGAGGTCTTCGATCTGCGTGAGAAAGGGTATCGCGACGCCATGCAGGAAGCGGGACTTGAGGACCATATCCGCGTCATCGAGGCGCGCAGCATCACGGGCGAGGACACCGACACGCAATTGCAGATGCTGCGCGATCTGCCCAAACCGGGCGGGATCTTCTGCTGGAGCGACATCCACGCCGTTCCCATGCTCAACACCGCGCGCAAAAGCGGCATTCGCGTGCCCGAGGACGTGGCTATCGTCGGTTTCGACAACTCGACCCCAGCAGCTTTGCCGCTCGTGGATCTCACCTCGATCGACCAGCACGGCTTCAAGCTGGGCCAGCACGCAGCCGATGCCCTGATGTCCCGCATTAAGGGGCGCGCCGTGGCCGAGCATATCGACATCACGCCCGACCTGATCCGGCGCTCAAGCGCCTGACGCGCCAGTGCACATCAGCGCATCGGCCCGCTGGCTTGCAAGCTGCGCCCAGCTGTCCGCATAGCGGCGCATACGGGCGGCACGCGCCGGGTCCGCAGGCTCAGCGGCGACATCGTCCCGTGTCGCGCTGTCAGCGCCGGGCAACAGCAACGCCGCCCCCTGGCTCGTTCCGGTCGCGCTGTCCGACACTATGACCGGCGCATCGGCCAAAGCGCCAAGCATCTGAAGATACTCCCGGTTCCGCGCAAACGGCCCCTCGACCATGATCGGCCCGGCCTGTCCGATCTCGGACAGACAGTGGTTCGTCACCAGCGCGAGGTAACAGGCCACCGCCGCCCTGCGCATTCCCGATCCGACCGCAGGCTCCGGGCCAATCCAGCGCGCGGAATGTCCCTGGAAAGGCCCGCTTTCGGGCGCAAGCGCAGGCAAGAGCATGATCTCGGCGTCAAGAACCGCATCCAGATCCTGCACCGACACGGCACCCGGCGTCGCGCCCTGCAGCGCCAGATCGTGTTCCCGCCCGCCCATGAAGCGCGCCGAGGGCACGGGTTGGCCAAGGGCGTTGACATTGATCAGCGTGTCGGCGGCGGGATCGAGTGTAACGCCCTGCCCGCCCATGGCCATGCAGATGACCCAGGTCCCGGTCGACACAACCGAAAAGGGCGTATCGCGGCCCAGCACATGCGGCAGAAGGGAGGCGTTCGAGTCGTGGATGCCGCAGACCACGGGCGTGTCCGGGGCGAGCCCCGTGCTCGCGGCCACCTCCGGCAGGATCGGACCCAGCACGTCCGAGGGCTGGCGTGGGGGCGCCATCTTCCCGGCGATGCCCAGCCGGTCCACCAAGGACGAAATCCGTCCCTGCCCCGGCGCCCAGAGATCCGTGTGACACCCCAGAGACGTGACATCCGTCGCCGCCACGCCGGTCAGCCGGTGCGCCCAGTATTGCGGGTAGGTGACAATGCTCTGCGTGCGCGCCTTCAGGCCCGGATCGGTCTGAAACTGCCAGAAAAGCTGCGCGCCGATGTTCAGCCCCAACGGCAACCGAGGAGAGCCCGTCTCGGCAAAATCCGGGCGGATGGCGTCGTATTCGGCGCTCAATTCGTCAGGGCCGGAATGCTCGTAGTCCAGGATCGGCGCGGCCAGCGTGCCATCCGCAGCCAGAAGCGCCGCGCAGGCGCCATGTGTCGTGATCGAAATTGCATCGACCCCGTGGGCGCGATGGAATTGGGCCAGCCCCTCCAACAGGAAATCCCAATGGCCGTCGACGTCGAAATGCGGCCAGGGCGGGCCGGGACGGACCGCGTTGGGACGGGTGAGAACCGCCTTTTCGGTCAGGGTTGCACGCTCGACCAGCGCCAATTTGGCGTTGGTCTTGCCGATGTCTATGACGGCGATATTCCCGGTCATGGCATGTAAAACACTGTCTTGAGCGGCGTGGCCACCGGCGCGTTGTCAGAATGGGTCGCCATGATGTCGGCCATATGCGCCCACCATCTGCGCATCACCGGATGGTCCGGCAACGCGTCCATTCCGTGATCGTCCCGGCGCCAGAGCACGCCGAACAGAAGCCCCGTCTCCGCATCGAGATGGATCGAGTAATCCGACACGCCTGTATCGTGCAACAACGCCACGAGCTCGGGCCAGATCTCATCGTGGCGGCGACGATATTCAGCCTCGCAGCCCGGGTTGAGCTGCATCTTGAACGCGTATTTCTCCATAGTCGGTTACCCTTTTGCGGCCTTCGCGCGCCACATCGTCCACAGCCGCGGCAGGGCGATGACCCCGATCAGAAGCGCGCCTATGACGATGGACATGACGATCCCAGGCACGTTCAGAAGACCCAGACCGAAGGTCACCAGCCCCATGACGAAGGCCGCGATCACGACACCCGGTATGCTTCCCGATCCACCCAGGATGTTCACCCCGCCCAGAACCACCATCGTGACAATCTCGAGCTCCCAACCGAAACCTATGGAAGGCCGGGTGGAGCCCAGCCGCGAGGTCAAACAGATCGCCGCGACGCCGGACATGAGGCCGGTCAGCAGGAACAGGATGAACTTCACCCGCGCCACGCGGATCCCGGAAAACAGCGCACCCGTGGGGTTGTTACCAATGGCATAGATCGTGCGGCCGAAATTCGTCTTGTGCAGCAGGATGCCGTAGATCACCGCGAGCAGAGCGAAGAGGACGAATTCGAAGGAAATCACCCAGAACACATAGCCCTGCCCGAAAAAGGCAAAGTCGGACGGATACCCCTTGTACGCCTGATCCCCGAGGACGATGTAACTGATGCCGCGGAACAGGCTCATGGTGCCGATGGTCACCACGATCGACGGAAGCCCCATCCGGGTCACCAGAAACCCGTTGAATGCCCCGCAAAGAAGCCCGGTCCCAAGTCCCACAAGTACAAGAACCGGCACGCCCGCCCCCATCTGCACCGCCGCACCCATGGCGGTCGAGGCCAACGCGATGATCGCTGCAACGCTCAGATCGATCTCGCCCGAGATGATGAGCAGCGCCATGGCAAAGGCGATCATTGCCTTTTCGGTGAAGTTGAAGGTCGCGTCCGAAAGGTTCCACGCGTTCAGAAAGTAGGGCGAGGCGAAGGAGTTGGCGACGAAGATGCAGATCGCCACCAGCAACAGCAGGCTTTCCCAGCTTTTCAACCGGCGCTCCAGCGGGGATTGCAGACGGTCGGGGATGAAACGTGCGGTGTCAGTCATGCCGTTTGCTCCGCGGATCTGAGGATGATGCGTCCCTTGGTGCGGTTGGCGCGCGCATTCACCGCGACGGCGATGATGATCGCCGCGCCGGAGATGGCGAGCTGCCAGAAGGGAGAGATATTCACGACAGGCAGCGCGTTCTTGATGACGCCGAGAAACAGCGCGCCCAGCACCGCACCGCCCACCGTGCCGATGCCCCCTGCGATGGAAATGCCGCCGATGACGCAGGCTGCGACAACGTCCAGCTCGAACCCGCCGGCGATGTCGACATAGGCCACGGCATAGCGCGACACCCACAGATAGCCGGTCAGCCCGGCAAGCGCGCCCGACAGGGTGAAGGCCCAGAACTGCGTCCTGCCCACATCGATGCCGGTATAGGTCGCTGCATGCGGATTGCCGCCAACGGCATAGGCCGCACGGCCCAAAGTGGTGCGGGTCATCAGCACGGTGAAGGCGACAATGGCCAGGATCGCGGTCCAGCTCAGCATCGGCAGGCCCAGGATTTCGGCGCGCGGGAAGGCCTTGAAGGCGTCACTCATCTCGTGGCTGTTCACCCAGTCGCCACCGGACAGCAGAAAGATCAGGCCGCGGAAAATCGTCATCGTGCCAAGCGTCACGACAATGGGCGGGATCGCCAGCTTCCACACCAGAATCCCATTGGCCATCCCCATCACCGTGCCCATGCCGATGGCCGCAAGGATCAAGAGCGGAACGGGCAGGCCCGGGAAGGCCACGTTCAGCATCGCGACCGCCATGCCCGTCAATGCCAGATTCGCCGCGACACTGAGGTCGATGCACTTCGTCAGGATCACCACCATCTGCCCGATGGCCAGAAGGATGAGCGGCGACGTGTCGTTGAAGACATCCGCCAGATTGGCGGGCGTGACGAAAGCGGGAAAACGCGTCGCGATCACCGCCAGAAGCAGGCCGATGGCCGCAACGAGCAGCGCTTCGCGAGAGGCAAGAAATCGGGTCAGCATAATGCCTCCTCAGATACCGGCTGCGTGCCGCACAAGGGTTTCGGGGGTCAGGTCATCGCCTTCCAGTTCGTCAGCCATGCGGCCTTCGCGCATGACGATCACCCGGTCCGACATGCCGAGGATTTCGGGGATCTCGGAGCTGACCATGATGACCGCCAGCCCCTCCGCGGCCAGTTCGGCCATGAACGCGTGCACCGCCGCCTTGGAGCCGATATCGATGCCCTTCGTGGGCTCATCGAGGATGATGACCTTGGGCTGCGTGGCCAGCCATTTGGCGATGACGACCTTTTGCTGATTGCCGCCCGACAGCGTGCCCAGCTCGGTATCGAGCGAGGCCGCGCGCAGGTCCAGCCGTTCGGTATAATCGCGGGCGAGCTGAAACTCTTCGGCCAGGCGCAAGAACCCGTTGCGCGATGTCCGCCCCAGAGACGGCAGGGTGACGTTCTGGAAGATCGGCAACGCGGTAATCGCGCCCTGTTTGCCGCGATCCTCGGGCACATAGACGATGCCCTGCGCAATGGCATCGGCGGGCGACCGGATCGCGCGCTCCTGTCCGTCGACCTTCACCGTGCCCGCAGATGGCCGGGTGATCCCGAACAGGGCCTGCATGAATTCCGACCGGCCGGCACCGACAAGTCCGTAGAATCCCAGGATTTCGCCTCGGCGCAGGCTGAACCCGATATCGGCGAACTCGGTGGGATGCGCGTAGCCCTCGACCTGAAGGACTTCCTCGCCCAGTTCGCGGTTGCGCTCGGGAAAGATCTGGCTGACATCGCGACCCACCATCATCTTCACGAGATCCGCCTCGCTCACATCCGCGATGCGCCCGTCACCGACGAATTGGCCGTCACGGAAGACGGTGTAGCGGTCGGCGATGCGGAAGATCTCATCGAACTTGTGGCTGATGAACAAGATCGCTTTGCCCTGCGCTTTGAGCGCCTCGACCAACTCGTAAAGCTCCTGGATTTCCTTGTGCGACAGGGCCGCTGTCGGTTCGTCCATGATCACCACACGCGCATCAATGGACAGGGCACGCGCGATGGCGACCAGGTGTTTGCTGGCGATGCCCAGATCGCGCAGCCGCGCATCCGGGTCGATGTCGGCGCCGATCCCCTGCAGGATCTCGCTGGCACCGCGGGCCATGGCGGCCCAGTCGATCAGACCGAACCGGCCGCGCGGTGCGTGACCCAGATAGATGTTCTCGGCCACGGTCAGTTCGTCGAAAAGCACGGTTTCCTGGTGGATCGCAGTGATCCCGGCATCGGCTGCCGCCTGCGCCGTGGCAAAGCGCACGGGCGCGCCGTCCAGCTCGATGCGTCCGCCATCGGGCTGGTAGATGCCCGTCAGCGTCTTGACCAGCGTCGACTTGCCCGCGCCGTTCTCGCCCACCAGCGCGGTCACCTGCCCCGGATAGAGCCGCAGCGACACCTGATCGAGTGCCTTGACCCCCGGGAATGTCTTGGTGATGCCGTCGAGCGCCAGGACGGGCCGGTCCGTGGCCGCCGCCTGTTGCTCTGCGCTTTGCATCAGCATGACCTCTCCTCTCACCGTTGCAGGTTAAAATGCACGCAGCCCTTGCGGTGCCCCGGTCAAAGGCAGCCGGCGCGGGTCCGGAGATCAGATCCCCGGACCGTTCGGGCTTCAGAAGATCGACTTGAACTCGTCGATGTTCGAGCTGTCGTAGACGAACGGATCGGCCATGGCGCCGGAATTGCTGTCATCCAGCGTGACCTCTCCCATCCGGCCCATCGGGATCGACGCGCCGGGCTCCGCGGTCGCCTCGCCGGTGGCCAGCGCATGGGCGATCATCGTGGCCGAATAGCCCAGATCGATCGGATTCCAGATCGCGAAGGACTTGGACGCGCCGCTTTCGATGGCACCTGCCATCTCCGAGGGCAAACCCAGCCCGGTGACGTTGATCTCGCCGACCTTGCCTGCATCCTCGACCGCCTGTGCCGCGGCGACGATGCCTACGCTCGTGGGCGCGATGATCGCATCGAGATCGGGATAGGATTGCATCAGGCCCTGCGCTTCGCGGTAGGACTTGTCGGCCAGGTCATCGCCATAGACCGTGCCGACGACTTCGATGCCCGGGTAATTGTCCATCACCTTGTTCATCTCGTCGATCCAGATGTTCTGGTTGGTGGCCGTGGCCGACGCCGACAGCACTGCGACCTGACCACCATCAGGCAGATTGTCGGCAGCAAGCTTGATGATCATGTTGCCGATCAGCGGATTGGACGACGGATTGAGGTGCACCTGACGGCCCTCGGGGGCGACACCGCTGTCCCAGGACACCACGGTGATGCCGCGCTGCATCGCCTTTTTCAGCGCGGGAACGACCGCGTCGGGGTCATTCGCGGAGATCGCGATGGCATCGACGCCCTGAGCGATCAGCGAATTGATCACCTCGATCTGGCCCTCGGCGGTTGTATCGGTCGGGCCGGTATAGATGATCTCGACATTGCCCAGCTCGGCCGCGGCTTCCTCGGCGCCTTTGGCGGCGGCTTCGAAGAACCCGATGCCCAGCGCCTTGACCACCACCGCGATGCGCATGTTGTCCTGCGCCATGGCGGATGTGCCCATCAGGCTTGCGGCCAGGCTCATGCCGGCCACCAGTTTCGTGAAATTGCGACGGATCATGTGATTTCCTCCCTTTTTCGCTGTTTAGGCGGAGCCGTATCAGGCGACCCCATCCGCTTCCTGAGCACCGCCCGTCCGGGCGACGATCAACTCCACATCCGCGGCCTCGAGCATGGCGGCGGCCTTGTCCGAAATTCCTTCATCGGTGATCACGGTGCTGATCCGGCTGAGCGGGCAGAGCACGAGACTCGAGCGGTTCTCGAATTTCGAGCTGTCCACCAGCACGACCAACTCGTCCGCCTGACCGATCAGCTTCTGCTCGGCCTGGATCAGCAGCGGATCTGCCTCCATCAGACCCAGAGGCCCCAGGCCCTGCGCCCCCATGAACATGCGCCGGGCGTAGAAATTGCGCGTCACGTCATTGTCGAACGGCGAAAGAATGATGTTCTGCTCTCGGTAGATCGCGCCGCCCGACAGCATGATCGTGTTCTTCGAATGCTTGAGCAGATGCTCGGCGATGGGAAACGAGTTGGTGAAGATCTGACAGCGACGCGAGGCCAACGGATGCACCATCTGAAATGTGGTCGTCCCGCCATTGATGATGATGCTCTCGCCATCCTCGCACAGCGCCACAGCCGCCCGTGCGATGGCCTGCTTTTCCCGGCTGCGCAGCGTCTCGTTGACCGCGTATGGCCGCCCCGCCAGCCCGACGAATTGCGGCGGATGCAGCGCCTCGGCCCCGCCACGCACACGGCGCAGCTTGCGCTGGGTGTGCAGCGTCGCGATGTCCCGGCGGATCGTCGCCTCGGAGGCGTCGGTGAGCGCGCAGAGTTCCACCACCGTCACCACAGGACGATCCTGGATCGCTGACAGAATGACCCTGTGGCGCTCTTTCTCGTGCATTATCGCCTCCCTTGACGCTTTAACGCTCGCCGGATTCGCGCCTTCTGTCAATCATAAACAATCATTTTCACTCATTCTGCGGTGCAGCATGAGTGATTCTGACTGTTTATGATTGACAATCCGCCGCACCCCGAACACGATCTGCCTCGAAATGAAACGCGAGCGATCCGTCGCCTTGGAGGACAATGTGTTGAAAAGCATACAGAAATCTCTGCTCGAAAATCGCTGGGACGCGGAGCGCGCGACCGGCATGAGCGAATCGGAGTTGTTGCTCTACCGCTCCAACATCCTCGGCTCCGACAAGCGCGTCACGAATTACGGGGGCGGCAACACCTCGGCCAAGGTGACGGAGACCGATCCGCTGACCGGCGACCCGGTTGAAGTGCTTTGGGTCAAGGGCTCGGGCGGGGATATCGGCTCGATCCAGATGGACGGCTTCGCCACGCTTTACATGGAAAAATTGCAGGCGCTCAAAGGCCTCTACCGCGGCGTCGAGTTCGAAGACGAAATGGTGGGGTACCTGCCCCATTGCACTTTCAATCTGAACAGCCGTGCCGCGTCGATCGACACGCCGCTCCACGCCTATGTGCCGCGGAAGCACGTCGATCATGTGCATGCGGACGCGATCATCGCCATCGCGGCATCAAAGAATTCCAAAGAGCTTACGCAGGAAATCTTCGGCGACCGGATCGGCTGGCTGCCCTGGAAGAAACCCGGCTACGAGCTGGGCCTGTGGCTGGAAAAATACTGCCTCGAGAACCCTGATGCGGATGGCGTCGTGCTGGAAAGCCACGGGTTGTTCACCTGGGCCGATGACGCCAAGACCTGCTACGACACCACCATCGACGTCATCAACACAGCCACCGAATGGCTGGAGACGAAAACTGCCGACATCCCGGCCTTCGGCGGCGCAAAGCACGAAAGCCTGGCCGCGGACGCACGCCGCGACATCGCCGCGCGCCTGATGCCCGCGATCCGTGGCTTCGTGTCCGGCAACCAGCACATGGTCGGCCATTTCAACGACAGCGATGCGGTGCTCGAATTCGTGAACGCCAAGGATATGGAGCCGCTGGCCGCGCTCGGCACCTCCTGCCCCGACCACTTCCTGCGCACCAAGATCCGCCCGTTGGTCGTCGACTTCGATCCAGCACAGGGCAATCTGGATGCGGTGCTCGAGGGGCTTTCCGCGCAAATCGAGGCCTACCGCGCGGATTACGCCGCCTATTACGACCGCTGCAAGCGGGACGACAGCCCCGCTATGCGCGACCCCAATGCCGTGGTCTACCTGGTGCCAGGCGTCGGTATGATCACCTTCGCCAAGGACAAGGCGACGGCGCGGATCTCTGGTGAGTTTTATGTCAACGCGATCAACGTCATGCGTGGCGCATCGGCGGTCTCCGAATATCAGGGCCTGCCCGAACAGGAAGCTTTCGATATCGAGTACTGGCTGCTCGAAGAGGCCAAGCTGCAGCGCATGCCCAAACCCAAAAGCCTTGCAGGCCGTGTGGCGCTGGTCACAGGCGGCGCGGGCGGCATCGGTGCCGCCACCGCAGCGCGCTACCTGCGCGAAGGGGCCTGCGTGGTGCTGGCGGACATCAACGCCGATGCCGTGGCCGAGGCTGAAACCGCGCTTGCAGACCAGTTCAGCGCGGACGTCGTGCGCAGCGTGGTGATGGATGTGACCTCGGAAGAGGCCGTGGCGCGCAGTTTTGCGGACGCGGCCGTGGAGTTCGGCGGGATCGACCTTCTGGTATCGAATGCGGGCATCGCCTCCTCGGCCCCGGTCGAGGAGACGTCGCTGGCGCTGTGGTCCAAGAACATGGACATCCTGTCCACGGGCTACTTCCTGGTGTCGCGCGAAGCGTTCAAATTGATGCGGACCCAGGGGATCGGCGGATCCATCGTATTCGTGGCCTCAAAGAACGGCCTCGCCGCGTCCCCCAATGCGTCGGCCTATTGCACGGCCAAGGCCTCCGAGATCCACCTCGCCCGCTGCCTCGCTCTTGAAGGCGCCGAGGCGGGCATCCGGGTCAATGTGGTGAACCCCGACGCGGTGCTGCGCGGCTCCAAGATCTGGGAAGGCGAATGGCTGGAACAGCGCGCGGGCACCTATGGCACCGACAAGGAGGGGCTGGAGGAGATGTACCGTCAGCGCTCCTTGCTGAAGCGCTCTGTCCTGCCCGAGGACATCGCCGAGGCCTGCTATTTCTTCGCAGCCGACACTTCGGCGAAATCCACCGGCAACATCCTCAACGTGGATGCGGGCAACAAGGAGGCCTTCACGCGATGACCCTCCCCATTGATGCAAACCTGATCGCTGACGCCAATGGCAAGGCGGAGGCATCGCTTCAGCAGGATTACGACGCCCTCGGCGCCCAGCTGGAGCGGCGCGGCATCGACATCGATGCCGTGAAAGCCAAGGTGGCGGCCTACGGTGTCGCGGTCCCGTCTTGGGGCGTTGGTACCGGCGGCACCCGCTTTGCCCGCTTCCCCGGCGCTGGCGAGCCGCGGGGGATCTTCGACAAGCTTGACGATTGCGGTGTGGTGCACCAGCTGACGGCCGCGACGCCGTCCGTTTCGCTTCACATTCCCTGGGACAAGGCCGATCCGGCCGATCTGCGCGACAAGGCGAAAGAGCTGGGACTGCGCTTCGATGCGATGAATTCCAATACCTTCCAGGACCAGCCCGATCAGGCGCTGAGCTACAAGTTCGGGTCGCTTTCGCATACCGACAAGGCCGTGCGCGATCAGGCGGTGGCGCATAATCTCGAAACGATCGAGCTTGGTCAGGCGATCGGCTCGCAGGCGCTGACGGTCTGGATCGGCGACGGGTCGAATTTCCCGGGTCAGACCGATCTGGGCAGCCAATTCGACCGCTACCTGTCCGCGATGGAAGACGTTTATGCCGGGATCCCGGACGATTGGCGGCTTTTCACCGAACACAAGATGTACGAGCCCGCCTTCTACTCGACGGTGGTGCAGGATTGGGGCAGCAACCTCATGATCGCCCAACATCTGGGCGAGCGCGCCTTCTGCCTGGTCGATCTGGGCCATCACGCGCCCAACGTGAATATCGAGATGATAGTCTCGCGCCTTATCCGGGCGGGCAAGCTGGGTGGCTTCCACTTCAACGACAGCAAATACGGCGATGACGATCTCGACACCGCCTCGATCGATCCCTACCGGCTGTTTTTGGTGTTCAACGAACTGGTGATCGCAGAAGGCAAAGCCGGGTTCGATCCCGCACATATGCTTGATCAGAGCCACAACGTGACCGATCCCATCGAAAGCCTGATGAGCTCGGCAAACGAGGTGCGCCGCGCCTATGCACAGGCGCTCTTGGTGGATCGCGAGGCGCTGGCCGGATACCAGGCGGAAAACGACGCGCTGATGTCGTCTGCCACCCTGAAGGCGGCCTTCCGCACAGACGTGGAGCCGATCCTCGCAATGGCCCGCAAGGAGGCGGGTGCCGCCATCGATCCGATTGCCGCTTACAGGCAGTCAGGCTACCGCGCCCGCGTGGCAGCAGAGCGACCCGCCGTGACAGGTGCAGGCGGCGGGATCGTCTGAGCGCTGCATTCCAACGGCGTATTTCCAGTGCCGCACAACACCGGTGCGCAGCTCTGGGCATGCGACCGCACCAGGTAAAGACCAGCGTTCTGAATGATGAGCCCCCGAAATTTTCGGGGGCTCAGTCGCAGGGTCAAGGGAAGTGGAGAAGCGGATCAGACCGGCTGGACGGTCGGACGGAAGAGGATTTCGTTGACGTCCACATTCTCGGGCTGAGAGACCGCAAAGGCGACCATGTCGGCCATGGTCGAGGACGGCACGGCGATGTCCTTGACGAAGCCGCGGATCTCATCGCCAAGCTCAGGCTCGGAGATGTGCTGGGTCAATTCGGTGTCGACAGCGCCGGGCGAAATCACCGTGACACGAATGTTGTAGTCCTTCACCTCTTGCCGCAAGCCTTCAGAGATGGCGCGCACCGCGAACTTGGTGCCGCAATAGACGGCGCCGGTTGCAACAGCTTTGTGGCCGTAGACGGAACTCACATTGATGATTTGGCCCGACTTCTGCTCTTTGAAGATCGGCAGCACCGCGCCGATGCCGTAGAGCGTGCCCTTCACATTGACATCCACCATCTGATCCCACTCATCCACGCGAAGGCTTTCCATCGGCGAAAGCGGCATCAGGCCCGCATTATTGAACATCACGTCCACACGGCCGAAGGTTTCCTTCGCCTTGGCCACCAGCGCGTCAACTTCGGTGCGCTTGGTGACGTCGGTGGCGAGCGCGACAGCTTCCCCGCCCGCCGCTTCGATGTCCGCCACGATTGCGTCGAGCCGTTCCTGCCGACGTGCGCCGAGGACGACCTTGGCGCCTTTTGCTGCAAGATCGCGGGCGGTCGCCTCGCCCATACCGCTGGACGCGCCGGTGATAACGATAACTTTTCCGGTGATGTTGTCGGTCATGTCTTAACTCCATGTTTCAGGTCATTGACGGCGAATGCGCCGCCGGATGGGTCAATCGGTCCGCTCAATGCTGACGTCGAACGTGCCGTTTCTCAGCAGCGGACCGATGGGGTCGTCGAAGGCACCGATCCGGACAAGACCGCGGGACGCCCGGAACGGTTTGTAGAAAATCGCGAGGTTGCCCCAGGGGGCATAGATTGTGATATCGCCGGGTTCCGGCGTGTAAGCCTCGGGGGCTTGGCTCGTGTCGACCGCACGGGGCAGATCGGCCACCTTCTCGATGCCGTGATAGTCGGACAGCGTCAGCTCGAGCGGCAGCATCGTCGCGAAGTCGCGCCCTGCCGGGCTGTCGTCGAGCGTCGCGGCAAGGGTCTCGTCGCCGATGGTGATCGTAATCGGGATCATTGCGGTCTCCTTTTGCGCGATTGCTTGACCTCCGGCGCAAAGCGCCGCGATGAAAGCCACCGTTCGCAAATCCTGCTGTCTCATCGCGCACTCGCATCGTTTTGATATGTAGGAGATAGGGGCGAGCCCCTGCGGGATAATCCGCCGTCGCCTAATGCCACTCATGAAGGCCACTCATCAGTCCAACCGGTCCCGGCCTCCCACGTTCATGAACGCATCCCGCGTCCCCGCCATGAACGGCACGGGCTTTCAGAGCAAATGCTGGCGAGCTGCGTGATCTGGTGCTCGTTCCGGGGGCGAGCCATGGCATCATGTCAAAGTCAGCACCCCAGTTCTTCATCATTCAATTCTAGAGAAGTGGCGGGCGGTTAGCCGAGAACCGAGGCAAGCACGGTACAGATGCCGAATTGGACAAGGGATTGCCGCACAATCGGTGGACAATATGAGCCCAGCGCATATATCCTTGCCCAACGTTTCAACAGACCCGAAAGCCCCTGGCAGCGCACATGCTTCGCGAGAACATCACCGACCTCATTGCGCTCGCAGCAGTCGCCGAAGAACGGAGCTTTACCCGCGCAGCCGCCCGTCTGAACGTGTCGCAATCGGCGCTCAGTCACACGATCAAGTCGCTGGAAAAGCGGCTCGGTTTACGCCTTTTGACCCGCACGACGCGGTCGGTCGCGCCGACGCTCGAAGGCGAGGACCTCCTGGCGACGCTCAATCCATGCTTCGACAAGATCGAGGCGCGGCTTCTGGCACTCAACGATGCGCGGGACCAGCCCACCGGGACCGTGCGCATTGCCGCCACCGATTACGCCATCGAAACGCTGCTCTGGCCAAAGCTTGCTCCGGTGCTGCGCGCGCATTCCTCGGTGAACGTCGAGCTGGTGAACGATTACGGCTACACCGACCTCGCCGTCTCGCAATGCGATGCGGGAGTGCGCTTTGGCGAGCAGGTGAGCGAGGGCATGATTGCCACGCGCATCGGCCCGGACGAGCGCATGATCTGCGTCGGGGCGCCAGAATATTTCTCGGCCAATGGCCGACCGGAGACGCCGCAAGCGCTGTCCGATCATGCCTGCGTCAACCTGCGGCTGTCGAACTACGGCGGGCTCTATGCTTGGGAGTTCGAGGAGCCCGATGGCACCGAGATCACCATCAAGGTGCGCGGTCAGGCCTGATTCAATGCGATCGGGCCGGTCATGCAGGCTGCCATCGACGGGATCGGCCTCGCGCTTGTGCCCGAACGCCTCGCGGCGCGACCGATCGCCGAGGGGCGGCTCGAGACCTGTCTCGATGCGTTCTGCCCGTCCTTTCCAGGTTTCTACCTCTACTACCCAGGCCGCCTGCGCCCTTCCTCGGCCTTCCAAGTGGTTCTCGATGCGTTGCGGGAACACGGATGAGGCGAGGACAAGGCGCGCCCTTAATCGGCGTGACCGCACAAGCGATCAACTTTTGGCTTATGTCGCAGACGCACCAATTGGGACGAAAATCAACATGCGGGCGATCGACGTGGCGAAGCGCATCTTTCAGGACCGCGCCATAGGGCCGGCTATGCCGACAAGAACCTGATTTGCGGTCGGCCCATTCTCCAACTGAGGTGACAGGCGATAATTTGGTAACGTTTCAGCGGAGCGCAGATCATTTGCAGGCTGACGTAACATTAAGCGAGCATAAGAATGCCCGATCTGTGCCAGACGCACGGTATCAGAGACGCAACCGTCTACTACTGGCGTCGCAAGTACGACCTGCCCAAAGACCGGATTCTTTCCGAACGCTACGGCCGTTTCGCCGAACAGCCAGCACCCCATCCTTCTCCTGTGTCGATACGCCTCACAGAAATCGCCGTGCAGCGCGAGCTGGGCAGAATTGTCCTGACCCTAATTTTCTTATCATAGATATCAGAAACTTACCTCAACACAAAGTAACCAAGACGACCATTGGTTGCCTTCCCTTGACAGAAACTTAGGTTTCTAAGTATTACAGAATTCGACCGTGCCACCCCTTCTTCAGGCACGCCAAGAGGAGGATGAAGCCTAGATATGGACCATCTGCAAATGCGCGTCGCGGCCAGACGCCCGCTCACCCAACATATCTGCGAATTCACCCTGGAACCCGTGGAGGATGTGACCCTCCCGAGCTTCGAGCCAGGTGCCCACATCACCATCGAAACCCCGTCCGGGGCGATGCGCCGTTACTCGCTCGTCAATGACGGCACGGCGCCTGAGGCGTACAAGATCGCGGTCAAGCGCGAGGCAGAGTCACGTGGTGGATCCTCGTCCATGCATGAAGATGCGACCGAAGGAACCGTGCTGCGCATCCAGGAGCCGGAAAACAGCTTCCCGCTCGAGGAGGCCCCCGAATACCTGCTGATCGCGGGCGGCATCGGGGTCACGCCGATCTATGCGATGGCGCAGCACCTCAAGCGCGAAGACAAGCCCTTCAACATCATCTACTGCACTCGCACCAAGGAGGATACGGCCTACCTCGATGACATGGTCGAGGCCTTCGGCGAGAAGCTGGTCGTGCATCACGACAACGGCGACGAAGACGAGGTCTACGACTTCTGGGATCACTTCGAAGAACCCCAGAACATGCGGGTTTATTGCTGCGGGCCGGAGCCGCTGATGGAGGAGATCGTGTCGATCTCCGGTCACTGGCCCGAGGGACGGGTCAACTTCGAGGACTTCAAACCGGTCGAGGTCGTGCGCGAAGACGACAGCCCCTTCGAGGTGACGCTGCAGAAATCCGGCAAGACAGTGACGGTCCCCGCGGACCGCTCAATCCTGGAGGCGCTACGCGAGGCCGGGGTGTCGACCGTCAGCTCCTGCGAAAGCGGCACATGCGGGACATGCAAGACCAAGCTCATCTCGGGCACGGCCGATCACCGCGACATGGTCCTGATGGATCACGAGCAATCGGATCACATCATGATCTGCGTGTCGCGTGCCAAGGAAGGGGATCTGGTCCTTGACCTCTGATCCCGTCCGCCTCGGCGTGGCCGGGCTTGGCCGCGCCTTCGTACTTATGCTGCCCACCTTTCGCGCCGACCCGCGCGTCAGACTTGTGGCGGCGGCGGCCCCGCGCGCCGAAAGCCGGGACGCGTTCGAGCAGGAATTCGGTGGTCGCGGCCATACGGACGTGGACGCACTGGCCGCCGATCCGGAGGTGGAGGCGATCTATATCGCCACGCCGCACCAGATGCATGCGGATCACGTCACCGCCGCCGCGCGGCACGGCAAGCACATCCTTGTCGACAAGCCGCTCGCGGTCTCGCTTTCGGATGCGGACGCGATAGTTGCCGCCGCTGAAGTGGCGGGCGTGCACCTGATCGTGGGGCCGAGCCACAGCTTCGACGCGCCTGTGGCCCTGGCCCGGTCGATCATCGACAGCGGCGAGCTTGGCGCGGTGCGCATGGTGCACGCCTTCAACTACACCGATTTTCTGTATCGCCCGCGCCGCCCCGAGGAATTGCGCACCGAGGACGGCGGCGGTGTCCTGTTCAGCCAGGGCGTACACCAGATCGACATCGTTCGGCTTCTGTGCGGCGGCGAGGCCGAGCGGATCACGGCGATGACCGGCGCTTGGGACCCGGCCCGCCCGACCGAAGGCGCGTATTCCGCGCTGATGTCGTTTCGCAACGGGGCCTTCGCCAGCCTGACCTATTCCGGCTACGCGCATTTCGACAGCGACATCTGGATGGACGACGTGGCCGAGCTTGGCGCGGACAAGGATCCCTCAGGCTACGGAAAGGCGCGCCGCGCCCTTCAGGGCCTAGATCCCGCGGCGGAAGCGCGGTTGAAGACGACGCGCACCTATGGCGCGACCGACGCGCCCGCACCGGCCGCCCACCATGAACATTTCGGCCCCATCATCGTGTCCTGCGATCGGGGCGATTTGCGGCTGACCCCCGACGGGGTCGAGCTGTGCGGCGATTTCGAACGGCGTTTCATCGCCGCACCGATGACCGACGCACCGCGAAAGACGGTGATTGACGCGCTCGTGGCGGCCGTCCGCGACGACAGGGCCCCGGCCCAGACCGGCCGCTGGGGTCGTGCGAGCCTGGAAGTTTGCCACGCGATCCTGCGGTCGGCCGAGACCGGCAACGCCGTGGATCTGACCCGCCAATGCGGCCTGAACAATGAGGAGGAGCGAGCATGAGCGATCTCACGCTTTCGATTGCCATGGGAAATTACGACCGGACGCGCGCGATCGTCGACGGTCGCGTGAAGATCGACGGGGTCGATCCCGTGCCGATGCTGCTGTCGCCCGAAGAGATGTTCTTCCGCGCCTTCCGTCATCAGGCCTTCGACATTTCGGAATTGTCGCTGTCATCCTATTCCATCTCGGTCGCCCGCGGAGAGCCGCATTATGTGGCCGTTCCCGTCTTCCTCAGCCGCGCCTTCCGGCACACCTCGGTCTATATCCGCACCGATCGCGGCATCGACACACCACAGGATCTCAAGGGGCGGCGCATCGGCATCGCCGAGTATCAGCTGTCAGCGAATGTCTGGGTGCGCGGCATTCTCGAGGACGATTTCGGCGTAAAGCCCTCTGACATCACCTGGGTGCGCGGCGGCATGGACACGCCGGGCCGCCCGGAGAAGATCAAGGTCGACCTGCCCTCGGACATCAATGTGGAGAACGCCCCCGAGGGCGCCACGCTCAATCAGATGCTGGCCGACGGTGAGATCGACGGCTTCATCGGTCCACGCTGGCCGCGCTGCTTCGCCGAGGGCCATCCCCATGTGGGCCGTCTGTTCCGCGACAGCGTCGCCGCCGCCGAGGAATATTTCGGCCGCACCAAGATCTTCCCGATCATGCATGTGCTGGGCATCCGGCGCAGCATCGCGGAGGATCATCCCTGGCTGCCTGGCGCGCTTCTGAAGGCGTTCTCGGAGGCGAAGACGCTTGCGCAGGCAGCCCTGCAGGACACGTCGGCAACCAAGGTCACCATGCCGTTCGTCGAAGACAACCTGAACCGAGCGCAGGCGCTCATGGGGCAGGATCCCTGGACCTATGGCGTCGCGGGCAACACCCATGTCCTCGATACCTTCCTTGATTACCACCACTCTCAGGGCCTGTCCCCGCGACGGGTGCAGGTCGAGGAATTGTTCCATCCGTCCACACAAGAAGCCTACAGCCTCTGAGGGGAAGACATGACCGATTTCACGCCAGGAGACGTCGTCGAAATCCATACGGGCAAAGGCCTGGCCTATGCCCAGATCACCCATAACCACGGCAGCTATCCGTCGGTCGTCCGCGCGCTTGGCGGTCTGTTCGACACGCGGCCTTCGGATCTTGCGGCGCTTGTCGCAGGCGACAGCCTGTTCGTGGCGATGATCCCCCTCGGCAGCGCGATGGAGCGCGTGGGCCGCAGCTGCGCGGTCGTCGCCAATATCGAGGTGCCGGACGCGCAGAAGGCCTTCCCGACCTTCCGCATGCCGATCCGCGACAAGAAAGGCGAGATCGTCTACTGGTGGTTCTGGGATGGCCGCGGGCTGAGCTACGATGTCGAGCTCGATGCACAGCAGGAATCCCTGCCCATGCGCGAGGTCATGACCGGCGCGCGCTTCATCGAACGTCTCGAAACACAAGCAGCCTGACCGCCGCGCAGTGCGCCGCGCCGCGCTGTGTCGTGCAGCAGGAGGAGGAGAACATCATGGACGGCGCCAGGACACCTGATATCGACGCAGCCCTTCCGCGTCAGCGCGATCTCTATTTCGCGGGCGGCTGGCACACGCCGATCTCGGGCCAGTACGACGAGACGATGAACCCCGGCGCGGGCGGCACTTTGGGCCGCGTCGCCACCGCAGGCCAAGGCGATGTCGATGCAGCCGTCGCCGCCGCCCGCAAGGGCTTTCTGGAATGGCGCGACGTGGTCCCGCTCGAACGCGCACGCATCCTGAAGGAGATCGCGGCGCTTCTGCGCAAACATGGCGACGAGCTGGCCCTGATCGACGCGGCCAATTGCGGCAATCCCTATACGGAGATGCGGGGCGACGCGATTGTCGCCGCGGCGCAGATGGAGTTCTTCGCGGGCCTCGTCACGGAGATGAAGGGCGACACGATCCCGATGGGTCCGGAGCGCGTCAACATGTCGGTGCGCGAGCCCATGGGCGTGGTGGCCCGCATCCTGGCCTTCAACCATCCGTTCATGTTCTGCGGCGGAAAGATGGCCGCGCCGCTGGCAGCAGGCAATGCCGTGATCATCAAGCCGCCCGTTCAGGCGCCGCTCTCGGCCCTGCGTCTGGCAGAGCTGGTGGACGGCCTGCTGCCCGCGGGCGTCTTCAATGTCCTGCCCGGCGGTACCGAGGCCGGGGCCGCCCTGGCAGAGCATCGCGACGTCGCCAAGGTAACGCTGATCGGATCGGTTGCGGCGGGGCGCGCGGTGATGCGCAGCGCCTCCGAGACAGTAAAGCCCGTCCTGCTGGAGCTTGGCGGAAAGAACGCCCTCATCGCCTATCCCGACAGCGATCCCGACAAGGTCGCGGGGGCCATCGTCGCGGGCATGAATTTCGGCTGGTGCGGTCAATCCTGCGGCTCGACCAGCCGGGCCTTCCTGCATGACGACCTACACGACGCGGTCGTGGACCGGCTGGCCGATGCGGTTGCGCGGTTCAAGCCGGGCGTGCCTAACGATCCCAAGACGACCATGGGCGCGCTGGTCTCGCGCGACCATTTCGACCGGGTCATGGCCTATATCGATAGCGGCAAATCCGAAGGCGCGCGCGTCGTCACCGGCGGACATGCGGTGACCGAGGGCCCGCTTGCCGAGGGCTGCTTCATCGCGCCCACGATCTTCGCTGATGTGCGCCCCAACATGACAATCGCGCGCGAAGAGATTTTCGGCCCCGTCCTGGCCGTCCGGCGCTGGTCTGACGAGGCGGAGATGCTCGCGGAGGTCAACGCGCTCGACGTGGGCCTCACCGCCGCGATCTGGAGCCGCGATCTGGCCACCGCGCACCGCGCCGCCCACCGTGTCGATGCAGGCTTTGTCTGGATCAACGAGGTCGGGCGGCATTTCCTCGGCGCACCGTTCGGGGGCGTCAAGCAATCCGGCATAGGCCGCGAGGAAGGCATCGGCGAGTTGCTGTCCTTCACCCACGAGAAGAACATCCACATCCATCTGGCCGGGCAGTAATCCGACCGGGTCACGACAAGGGACCGCCCATGCGAGACGAGATCGACCGCCCCCTGGCTCACGAGGTCACGGACTTCTTCGGCAGCGACGCCATCGCCGAGATGATGCGCAGCCTCGACACGCCCTATGTGGCGCTGAACCCGGGCTCGAGCTTTCGCGGCCTGCATGACAGCCTGGTCAATCACCTGGGCAACCGCGATCCCCAGATGCTGCTTTGCCTGCACGAGGAACACGCGGTCGCCATCGCCCATGGCTGGGCCAAGGTGACCGAAACACCACTGTCGGTGATCCTGCACGCCAATGTCGGGCTGATGCATGCGGCCATGGCCCTCTACAATGCCTGGTGCGATCGGGTGCCGATGATGGTCTATGGGGCAACGGGTCCCGTCGATGCGGCCAAACGGCGGCCCTGGATCGACTGGCTGCACACCTCGCGCGATCAGGCGGCCATCGTACGACCCTATGTGAAATGGGACGATCAGCCCGCATCGCTGCAAGCCTCGCTGTCGGCGATGATGCGGGCAGCGCGGATCACCGCGACCCCGCCCATGGCACCAACCTATGTCTGCTTCGACGTCACCGTGCAGGAAGAAAAGCTGGCCGAGATGCCTGCCCTGCCCCATCCGGACCATTACCCTGCACCCCGGCTGCCGGGATTGTCCGACGCCGACATCGCCGAGGTTCAGCGCTGTCTCGACGCGGCAAAAGCGCCAGTTTTCCTGATGGGACGCGTCAGCCGCGACCCCGAGGCCTGGGACCGCCGCGTCGCGCTGGCCGAACGGTACAAGGCTCGCGTCGTGACCGACATCAAAACCGCCGCGGCCTTCCCGACCCGGCATGCGCTGCATGTGGGCGCGCCGGGATATTTCCTGTCCGAAGCGGCAGGCGCAGCCATCGCCGAGGCCGATCTGGTGGTCTCGTTCGACTTCGTCGATCCGGCCGGCACGCTGTCGCAGGCCGGGCTGGCGCCCGGTGCGGCGCGGATCATCCATGTCACGCCGGAGCCGCTGATGCAGAACGGATGGGCGCTCGATCATCAAGCGATGGCGGCCTCCGACCTGACGCTTCTGACCACCCCCGATGCGCTGATCGAGAAACTCTGCGACCGCGCGGGCATCGGAGCACCCGCCGCCGCGCCGGAGGCGCCCGCCCGGACCGGGCCCGCGCCCACCGGCCCCATGAGCATCGACGTGCTGGCAGATGTCCTGGCCCGGGCCACCGCAGAGGAGACCGTCAGCCTGCTGCGTCTGACCCTCAGCTGGGACGGTTCCAATTGCGACTTCCGCGGTCCGCTCGACTATCTGGGATATGATGGCGGCGCGGGCATCGGCTCCGGGCCGGGCATGGCCGTCGGCTCCGCGCTGGCGCTTCGGGATGCGGGCAGCGACCGGCTGCCGCTTGCGGTGCTGGGCGACGGCGATTTCCTGATGGGGGCGACCGCGCTCTGGACGGCGACGCATCACAAGGTGCCCCTGCTGATCGTGGTGGCGAACAACCGCTCCTACTTCAACGACGAGGTCCACCAGGAGCGCGTCGCGCGCGTGCGCGGACGACCCGTCGAGAACAAGCATGTGGGACAGGCCATCGACGCGCCCGATATCGACATCGCCGCGATGGCGCGGGCGCAGGGTGCCACGGCGTTCGGCCCGGTCACGGATGCCGAAACGGCGGCCGAGGTCCTGGCCCAGGCCATCGCCGCCACGCGCACGGGCGAAACGGTCGTGATCGACATGCGCATCGGCCGCGGCTACAGCGACGCGATGGCAGAAGGCATGACACAGGAATGACCAGGGCTTCGCCCTTACATCCCGCGCCACAGGCCACACCTGACGCGCCATAGCATTCCGTCGCATTGCCCTTCCCTGCCATCCACGACACACTGCCCCCGTAGAGGTTGGTTTTTGACGGGATCGGTTTCGGATGAACGAAAGCGCGGGCGCGACTTCCGAGCAGGCAGGCGAAATCTACGAAGAAGAGCGGATCGCGCGTCTGGTGCGTCTTGCGGCGCGGTCGTTCAATCGCTCGCTCCAGATGCGTCTGACCCCCGAGGGCGTGACCTTCGGCCAGTGGATCTTCCTGCGCATCCTTTGGAAAAGCGACGGCCTGTCCCAACGCGAACTGAGCGAGCGCGCGCATCTGACGGAACCCACCGCGCATACGGCCCTTCTGCGGATGGAGGAGCTTGGCTTCATCACGCGCCGGAACGTGGGCAACAACAAGCGCAGGCAGCATGCTTTCCTGACGGAAAAAGGCTGGGCCCTGCGCGACCGGCTCGAGCCGCTTGCGGTCGAGACGAATGATATCGCGCTCGAAGGACTCAAGCCCGAGGAAGTCATGATTCTGCGCCAGGCGCTGAGCACGGTCATCCAGAATCTCGAACGCGACGAGAAAGAGGCAGGCGCGCGGGGCCTGAAGATCCCGCCCACGCGCTCCTTGTCCAACATTTAATCCGAACCAGATTTTTAACTTCTTTTCAGGTCTTTACAGGTCCACCCCTGCAAGGACGCGGCGATCTTGTCGCGCCGTCGCCCCGGCCCGAAAGCCGTCACCTCTACCACAACTAAGATATCTAATGTTTGACCTGGATCAAACGCGGCATTAAAAACATAGATGTCTAAGATGTTGGATTGGGAGTCGGTCCGACATCGGAGGATATGAAACTGGTCCGCCGACGCGGGCCGTGTCGAACCCAAGGGAGGACATCATGAAAATATCTACGATCGTCGCGGCACTCGGCATTGCCGTCGCAGCACCCGCGGCGCATGCCGAGCCCGTCAACCTGACGCTCTCGGGCGGCAATCCCGGCGGCCTTTGGTCCCTGCTCGGTGCTGGTATCGACCGGGCCACCAAGGTCGATGACGAAGGCTCCGTGGTGACCTATCAGGCCACCGGGGGCGGCTTTGCAAATATCGGGCTTCTGGGTGCTAACCGAACCGATTTGGGCCTGCTGCACGACGCCGAGGCGCAGATTGCGCTCCAGGGCGGCGAGCCGTTCACCGCGCCCATCGAGAACATGCGCGCCATCGGCTACATGTATAACTGGGCTCCGATGCACTTCTTCCTCGACCGCGGCATGGCCGAGGAATACGGCATCGAAAGCCTTGCCGATATCGCGGACAGCGGTGCGCCGATCCGCATCGGCATCAACCGCTCGGGCAACATCACCTCCAACGTGGCGCTTTCGATGCTGGCGCAGGTCGGCGTGACTGAAGACGCACTGTCCGAGATGGGCGGCCAGTTCGTCCGTGCCGGCGCCAACGAACAGGCGGACCTGATCCAGGACGGCCGGCTCGACATGATCACCAACGGCATCTTCATCAACCACTCGTCCTTCCGCGCGGTGGATGAAAACAGCGATGTCGTGCTGCTGTCCGTTCCCGAAGCGGTCGTCACCGCGACCAACGAGGAATTCGGAACCGGCACGATGACAATCCCTGCAGACAGCTACTCGAACCAGAGTGCCGATGTCTCCACCGTGACGCTTGGCGCGCTTCTGGTGACAAACGAGGCGATGGACGAAGAGACGGCCTATTCGCTGACCTCCTCGCTCGTGAACAATATCGACGAGGTGCGCGCGGTGCACTCTTCGATGAAGGCGCTGAACCCGGAGCTTCTGGCCACCGCGAGCGTGCTTAAGTTCCATCCCGGCGCCGCACGCGCTTATCAAGAGGCGGGGCTTCTCAATTGATTGGCTCTCTCGTCGCTACCGGTCGCAGGCGTAAGCTTGCGGCCGGGATGCAGCGCGGCCTCGTCGTTGTCGCCGCCCTGTTCGCAGCGTGGGTGATCTACGCGAACCTCTTCACGATCTCGGACCCGCTGATCCTGGGCATCCTGTTCGTCTGCGGTATCTACACGATCATGTTCGTCGCCATCGGAGCGACCGCTTACGCCCCGGACAAGGTGCCTTTCTACGATTGGGCACTGTCGGCGCTGAGCCTGGCCTGTGGCGTGTTCTTCTTCGTCAATGCAGGTGCCATTTCGGACCGGATCAGCTTGCTGCACCCGTTCACCCCGGCGCAGCTGTTCTTCGGGACGTCCCTGTTGCTTCTGACGCTCGAGGCCACACGCCGGACGACCGGCATGGGCCTGACCGGCATCGTCGTGGCCTTCCTGGCCTATAATCTGTTCGGATATCTCCTGCCGCCGCCCTTCGGCCACGGCGTGAGCGATTTCAGCTATCTGCTCGATATCCTTGTCTTTACCACCGACGGCGTCTTCGGCGTGCCGATCCAAGTCGTCGCGAGTTATGTCTTTCTGTTCGTCATGTTCGGCACCTTCCTCGCCAAGGCGGGCGGCGGCGAGTTCTTCTTCAACCTCGCAGCGCTGCTGACCGGCCGGACGCGTGGCGGTCCTGCGAAGATCGCGGTTCTGTCCTCAGGCCTCTACGGCACGATGTCGGGCAGCCCCACCTCGGACGTGGTGGCCACCGGGTCGATCACCATTCCCGTCATGAAGCGGCTGGGCTACAAGGCACGCTTCGCCGCCGCCGTCGAGGTCGCCGCCTCCACCGGCGGCAGCGCGATGCCGCCGATCATGGGGTCTGCCGCCTTCATCCTGGCGGAATATACCGGCACTGCCTATCAGCAGGTGGTCCTGGCGGCTCTGGTGCCCGCGCTTCTCTACTATCTGGGCGTATTCACACAGGTGCATTTCCGGGCGGTAAACCACAATCTGCGGCCCTCCGACGACGAGATCCCAACCGCTGCACAGACCTTCAAGACCGGCTGGGTTTTCCTGATCCCCATCATCGGCATCATCGTGGCGCTGATGGTCGGCTATTCCCCGACCTTCGTTGCGGGGATCGGCGTGATCGGGGCCGTCGGCGCGTCCATGCTGCTCAAGGCGACGCGTCTCACGGCCTGGCAGATCGTCGAGGGGCTGGGCGAGACCACGCTGCGGATCCTGCCCGTGGCCGGGGCCTGTGCGGCCGCAGGTCTGGTGATCGGCGGCCTGTCCATGACGGGTCTCGGCATGAAGGCCGCGAACGTGATCCTGACGATCAGCAACGAGCAGCCCGTGGTGACGCTGATCATCGCCGCCCTGGTGACGATCATCCTGGGGCTCGGCATGCCGACACCCAGCGCGTATATTCTCGCCGCTGTTCTGGTGGGTCCGGCCCTGGCCGAGCTTGGCTATCCGATCCTGCAGAGCCACATGTTCCTTCTCTACTTCGCGATCCTGTCGGCGCTCACACCGCCGATTGCGGTGGCGGCACTGGCCGCGGCGGCCATCGCCGAGGAAGATCCTTTCAAGATCGCCTTTTCCGCGGTGCGGCTGGCGGCCATCGGCTTCCTTCTGCCCTTTGCCTTCGTGGCCAATCCCGGGCTGATCCTGCAGGCCGATCCGCTGACAAACGCAATCGCGGTGCTCGGTGGCATCCTCGCGACAGCCGGGATCGGCATGTCGATCGAAGGGGCGATCGGAACAAAGCTGAAAACGGTGGAGCGGCTGTTGCTGGTCGTCGCAGCGGTTGCGGCGGTCACCCCCTGGGTGCTCGTGTCGCTGATCGGCATTGTGGTGCTTCTCGGCATGATGGTGCGCTACTTCATGATGATGCGTGCCGACGGCACTGCCGTGAACGAGACCGCGTGACACTGATACATCGGAGGGCGCCGAACGGGCGCCCTCCGAACTTCCGCGCCAAGCGGAGCCCGAACCCGAAGCCCGAGGGAGTCTATCTTGCCCGACAGCAGCCAGCCTGATCGCGCAGCGCGGATCGCAGACACAGCGCGTCCTGTCGCGCCGCCTTTCTGGAAACGATGGACCCTCACGATGATCGCGATCTATCCCCCGCTCGTGGTGCTGGTCTACCTCGCCCAAAGTCTCGCGCCGAGACTGCCGACGCTGGTCACGCTGTTTCTGATCGCGCTTTGCCTCACCGGGCTCTCGACCGGACTCTTCCTGCCCTATCTGAACCGGAAACTGGCCTCCTGGCTGCACAATTGATCGACCATCCGCGAGATATCCGGGCGCGACAGTCCCGGTCCGCATCACCCGTCAAGTCCGCGTTGAACGGCTTGACTCATAATCTTAGATTGCTAAGACTATTCCAAAGCTCTAACTCACCTACCCGGAGGAGGACGATATGCTGACATACGAAGAAAACGAGCTTCTGACCCGCGTCACCGGAGATGCCCCCATGGCGCAGCTGATGCGCCAGCACTGGACGCCTGTCTGCCTGATGGAAGAAGTGGCCGAGAATGATGGGAAGCCGCTGCGCGTCGAGGTGCTGGGCGAAAGCTATGTGGCATTCCGCGACACGAAAGGCCGTCTAGGCATGCTCGACGAGCTGTGCCCGCACCGCAAGGCCTCGCTTGTCTACGGCCGTAATGAGGATTGCGGACTGCGCTGCCTGTATCACGGCTGGAAGATGGACGTGGACGGCAATGTCGTGGCCATGTCCTCCGAGCCCGAGGGCAGCCCGCTGATGGACAAGGTCAAGGCCCGCTCCTACCCGGTGCGCGAATGGGGCGGTTTCGTCTGGGCGTGGCTCGGCGAGAAGGAAGACATGCCGGAGTTTCAGCCGCCCGCCTTCGCGCCCGAAGAGGACACGCCGGTCTCCATCCTGAAAATCCGCGTGCCCGCGAACTGGGCGCAGATCCACGAGGGCCAGATTGACAGCGCGCACAGCTCTTCGCTGCATTCCTCGACCATGAAGCCCGCGAAGGTCGAAAGCGCCGCCTCGGACGACAAGTCCTGGTACCGCCCGTCGACCGACAAATCGCCCCGCATGCAGACCGAGACCACCAGCTACGGCTTCCATTACGCGGCGATCCGCAAGCCCATCAAGAAGGCCAAGACGCACCATTACCTGCGGGTGACCGAATTCGTCGCGCCCTATTACTCGCTGATTCCGCCGAACAACAATTACAAGGTGGCCAGCGTAATCGTGCCGATCAACGACGACGAGACCGCGTTCCACTTCGTCGCCTGGGGCGGCCCGAACGTCCCCTCGACCGATGAATGGCGCGCCTTCAATCACGCGGTGCCGGGCAAGGATCTCGATCACAAGTGGCGCACCAAGCGCACGCTGGAGAACGATTTCATGCAAGACCGCGAGTGGATGAAGGAAGGCCATTTCACTGGCGTTCCGGGCATTCCCAACGAGGACATCATCATGTGGGTGTCGATGGGCAGCCGCGTTCAGCGCCACACCGACACGCTTGGCGCGTCCGACCTCGCCATCGTGGAGTTCCGGCGCCTGATGGCCGATGCCGCGCAGAAGGTGAAAGATGGCGGACGGGCGATCGGCACCGATTCCGATATCCCGCAAGCGCAGATTGCCTCGCATGAGGGCGTCTATTCCAAGGATGTCGATTGGCGCACCCTGGTCGCGCCCGGCAACCCGGCCTCGCAGGCGGCGGAGTAACGCTCGCCTGGGCTTCATCCTCCGGCCCGGTGTCGTCCGCTCCCGGTTTTCCGGGGGCGGACGCTTTCATGTCAGCGCCCGACCCCACGCCGCGCAATGACCAAAGACAGACAGGACACTGCCCCATGCTAGACGCGAACATGCTCAGCGACGCCAGCAGCGCCTTGTTCGTGGCCCTGCGTGTCGCGCATTCGGATGCGGAGGCCTGCGCCGCGAAGCTCGCCGGGCTGAACGATCAGCTTGAGCAGGCCGAGGGCTTCCTGCATCTCGACGTGATCCGCCGTGATGGCGGGCTCGGCACGGATTTCTTCATCATTGCTCGGTTTCGCAGCATGGCGGACCTCGAGGCGTGGCGCGTCTCGCCCGAGCGCGCGCAGCGCCTTGCTGAGATCAACGCTATGGCCATCGCGGATATCTCGCGCCAGCAGATGGCCGGCTCCAGCATCTGGTTCGATCCCATCGTCTCCATGCCGAGCCCGCCGAAACCGCCGCGGCTCTGGAAGCGGTGGGTCATGAGTTTCGTGGCCGTCTATCCGGCACTGATCGTGCTGGTCACGCTTCTCTCGCCACTGACCGCGGAGATGCCCGAGGCGCTGCGCCTTCTGATCATCGCGATCATCCTGACAGGCCTGACCACCGCCTTCATCATGCCCTGGCTGACACGCAGGCTATACGCCTGGCTTCATGCCAGGTGATGCGTAACCGGACATGCCCTCAAGCCTCTGAACCGACGTGCCATTCCTGCAAAGGTGGTGCCCGGTCAACCCAGCTTGCCAGTCGCGCGCGCGCGCCTCAAGACGGCGCGGACTGTGCCCCCTTGGCGGGCCTGCCGGCCCCGCATCGAAGACCATGACCGATACACCTTCCCACCCCGCCTTCGACGCCCCGCACACCTGCAAGGACATCGTCCGATGATCGGAGAAGCCTTCGCGGTCGCGGCGGCCCTGCTTTATGCGTTCGGCTCCGTCGCCGTCACGCAGGATGCACGCGAAAATGGCGGCCGAGGCACGGCGGTTGTCCTGTCCATCCTGCTGACAACCGCTATTTCAGGGCTGCTGTGGCTGTTCATCGGGCTTCCGTTGCCGACCCCGTCGGAAGGCCTTTGGGCCGGTATCGCGTATTTCTGCGTGGCGGGCCTTCTGGCGACCGTCATAGGGCGCGTTTTCTTCTTCCGTGCGATTGAGCTGACGGGCGCTGTTGAAAGTTCACTATTTCGTCGGCTGATCCCAATTTTCGCAGTTGTGATGGCCGTGATCTTCCTCGGAGAACGCGTCACGCTGTCCACCGCTGTAGCTATCGTGCTGGTCTTCGCGGGTGTGGGAATCGTGATCCTGTCGGTGCCGGAAAACCCGCAGGCGGCAAAGGTCAACACGGCAGAGCGCAAGGATCGCATGACCGGTCGCCTGCTTGGTGTTGGGTCAGCAGCCAGCTACGGTGGTGCCTATGTGACGCGGAAGTTCGGCATGGTCTGGCTTCCGGATCCATTGGCGGGCACTTTCATTGGCGCGATTGCGGGCCTTGTCGTTTTTTGCGCATTGGCGCCTTTGAACGAGCATTTCCGCGCCCAGATACGCGCTGTGCTGCGCAGGCCCACGCGCTGGCAGGTCCTTGCCGCGGGGGCAATCTCGTTCGGTCAGATCGCCCAGTTCACCGCGCTCAAATTCACTTCCGTGACGGCGGTTGCAATAATTGCCTCGATCGAGATGTTCTTTGCCGCCTGGCTTGCTGGCTTCGTGCTTCGCTCCGAACCGCGCCCGGGGCCGCGGCTTTTGGCGGCATCCGTGCTTGCCTTAATCGGCGTTACGATCCTCGCTTTGGATCGTGGTGGAGCATAACGCTTCTGGGAGAAGCCTAGCAGCGAGACAGGTGAAGGTTTGAGCTACCCCCCGAAATTCGGACACTGACATAAGCTACGATTTGCAGTCTGCTGATCTTCGACGAGAAGGAGATCAGAGATATCGAAACGCAAGCAGCACGCGCCTGAGTTCAAGGCGAAGGTCGCGCTGGAAGCCCTGAAAGGCGAGGAGACGGCCGCTGAGCTGGCAAGCCGGTTCGGGGTGCATCCGACAATGATCCATCAATGGAAGCGAGCCCTGCTCGAAGGCGCGTCCGGCGTGTTCGAGCGCGGGAGCCGCAAGAAGCCGGAGATTGACGAGGAGCAGGTGAAGGAGCTCCACGCCAAGATCGGGGAGCTGGCGGTGGCCAACTCTTTTTTGGAACGAAAGCTGAAGCCCTGGGGCGGGAAGTGAGGCGCGGCATGATAGAGCCTGATCACCCGGACCTGTCGATCGGCCAGCAGTGCAAGCTGCTGTCGATCGCGCGCTCGTCTTTCTACTACACCCCCAAGGGCGAGACCAAACAGAACCTCGGCCTGATGCGGCGGATCGACGAGCAGTTCCTCGAGACCCCGTTCTTCGGCGTCCGGCAAATGACCTGGCATCTGCGTAACGACGGACACCTGGTGAACGAGAAGCGGATACGGCGGCTGATGCGCCTGATGGGGCTCATGCCGATTTACCAGAAACCCAACACCAGCAGGCCAGCAAGGGACCACAAGACCTATCCATATCTGCTGAGAGGATTGCGGGTGGAACGTCCAAACCAAGTCTGGTGCTCGGATATCACCTACCTGCCCATGCGGCGCGGATTCCTCTACCTCGTGGCGATCATGGACTGGCACACCCGCAAGATCCTATCCTGGCGGATCTCGAACACGCTGGAGGCCGACTTCTGCGCCGAAGCGCTGAACGAGGCCATCCACAAGTTCGGCCCGCCCGAGATCATGAATACGGATCAGGGATCCCAGTTCACCTCTTTCGCCTGGACGGACCGGCTCCGCCGATCAGGCGTGCGGATCTCCCCTCTCGGCAGATTTGCCGTGCAAATCGCCTGCCGGGCAATGGATGGATGGGAAAGGCCGCTTCCTCGACAACATCTTCATCGAAAGGTTGTGGCGCACCCTAAAATACGAGTGTGTCTACCTGCATGCCTGGGAGACAGGATCGGAGACGAAGGCGGCGATCCAGAAATGGATGACCTTCTACAACTACCGGCGCCCTCACTCAGCCCTTGGCGGCAAGCCACCGGCGCTGGTCTTTTGGCAAAGAAATGATATCAACCAACCCGATCAGCAGGTGCACCGAGTAGCTTAATTTACGCCAGATCCTGTCCAAGAGATGGGGAGTAGCTCACCAGACCTCAACGTTCGCATTTCGCCACTTCACTCAAATCTATCACCCGATGCAGGCTTTTGCCTCAGAGGGTCCCACAGGCGAGAGCCCCCCACCCCTTCGGATCGCGATCCCGGTTTTCGTGAGCAAAAATCTGGGCTTCAATTAGTTCACATCCAAACCCGACTAACAACCATTACCCGTGATCCGGTTTTGCCCAGTTCCTTCTTGATCGCGCGCGCCTGTGGTAAAATCAGCCTATCTCGAACAGTCATCGAGTAGTGCTGTTTCTCCATTCCCACGTATTCTACTAGTTGAGGTTCGAACTGTATCTGCAAACGACCCTAAAACCTCGCCAACCCATCGCTCATACCACTAAATACAATATGGCTAACGCTGCAAAGACGTTTCTGCCTTCCTAAATTCAATACATCTCAGCTATGATGAAGCGGGAAAAGCTTAGAATATTTCTTCAAGGCTTTACAATGCTCTCGACAAGGTTGGGCGAAAAGTATGGATTCGCCTGTCTGCATACAGGATTTTGCGAAACCGCGTAAGCCAACATGCAGTTCTGGGTAGGCCTAAAGGCTAGCGTCAAACCGTCTAATGTAATTCTTGATTTCGGATTGCAGGCGGTTAGCTGTGGCGTTTTCCGGATCAATTTGCAACCAAAAACCTATGCGACCTAAAAGCCGCTCTAACAGAAGCGGGTCCCGTATTCCGATGGTTTTACTATGTTCGAAGTAGTCCCGCTTCAGTACGTGATACGCCTCAAGTTTAATTTCTCGGATTGAACTCCTAGGCAAAGCAAGCTTACCATTTGACACTGAAATACCAGTGATGATTTTCTGTTTCTTACCTTTCAAAAGACGTGTTTTCTTTTCGTTTACTATGAAGCCTTGTTTTTCAATGATATATTTAATCTGATTTATTTCCGTACTACCGATATCATCACCAGAAAAGGTGAGGTCATCTGCATAACGAGTATATGTTATTCCCTTGCCATCGGCATAACTACAAAGGCCTAAATCGAGCCTACTCGCAACCAAGTTACTTAGGGCAGGACTGGTCGCGGCACCTTGAGGCAGCCTGCGATTCAAACAGCAGATGCGGGTAAGAAAATAGGACACGGAAACCGGATAACCTACGCCTAGAAAGATTCTCATTACTTGATTTTGTGAGACCGATGGAAAAAATTCCTGAAGTCAATCTTTAAAACCACTTTCTTTTTCAGATGTAGTCGTGCGTTGTCTACAATTGATCTACCCGTGACAAACCCATTACAACATTTGTTGACTTCTAGCTTGGACAATATTTCTGACAGCACCCACCTTTGCACCTCTAGGAGCACCGGCGAAGGTGTAGCAATTTCTCTTTCGCCACCGAGGCGCTTTGGAATTGAGAACGTTCGATAGTACGAAGGTGTGGACAGGACGATGCGCACAAGCGTACTTTCCTGCACGCCCAACATCTCTGACAGATGCCGCAGCTCGAAGATGGGTGGAAGACCAAACTCTTCGAGCTTTTCGATATACCGGAGGTATCCCTTTACTAGATCGCGTCTTCCTTTGACGCGCGCATAAAAAAAGGCTTGCCAGTCCTGAACTGTATATGTGTCCGTCATATTTGCATGCGACGAGGAGCCTCAATACCTATATATGATTGTCTGGATCTTGCCAAAAAGAAACAGACAGTCATAGCTAGTTCTTTATGAACTAGCTGATGTTCTGCAAGAACGTCAGCTCCTGCTGAAAGCGGGAGCTATCGTTAACGCAGGCCTCAATCACCGATGCGAATGCGCCTCGAAGTGCTATTGCTTGGCTCCTCTTCATCGGGAGGATATCACAATAATCTTCTCCATCAACTCAACTTATGAAAAAAGTTTCTATCGACTGAGCCTAGTTTGGGCATGTATGGCTGACCGACTCTTAAGCGAGCCACGTCTTCACCATGAGGATCGCTCCAGTGCCGTTTGCTGCTCATAAAAATCTTCCTACGATTACCTAGAACCCATCGGATACCTTTTTCAGTGAGCCTGGCATTTATTCCGTCAACTTGACACAAGCCTTCACCCTCAAGAAAATTTACCACGGAAACCACTTGCGCGGGCGAGAGAAGGAAATCCTCATGTAGCTCATACAAATCCAACCAATCGCCCGATTGGAATAGAGCTAAGATTACCTCGCGCTCATTACTCGTACTCATCTTAAACCCTTGGAAGCAATGCTGTACGGTCCAAATTTGGCTTGACCTTGCGCCACCAGAAGATTGGAAAGTTATTATTAGGTGGATTCTCTCCCTCCAAGTAACAAAGAGCTTCTGACCGCCTCCAACCAAATGCGTAGTCTTTGATCTTCTTGTTCCCGTAGCGATCAGCTAATTTTTCCTCAATGGACTCCATAAGCTTGACAGCATTCACCGAATCTTGGCCCGAGTAAAAATCGCAAATCCCTTTTTTAAGCCAATGCACGGAATAGAAATCCTTTACTAAAGGACAGATGACCTCCTTGCTTTGCTCCATTGAGGAACCGACAGCGACAAATAGCGATGCCGATTTACCTGCTTGCTGCAATTTCTCGCGAAGCCAAAGCACTTTTTTCGAGATCGTTTCACCACTGCCGCAGAAATCGTCAACAATAATGATATTGCTCCCGTCTTTGGTTCGGTCAACGACCTCGCGCAAACTGCTTATGAAGTTATGAGTTTTCCAATCTGCGTATTCTGCAAGTGGGCCCTTGAATTGCTGAACAGCCGCCGAACTGCTGTCGGCGCAACCATTGTCCTGCAATGCAATCAACATGGTGTTTGTTGGCAGACACTTCCAATCCCTGGAGATTTTGGATGCAATACTCCGACGGTCCTCCAAGTACTGCTGAGCCGAGCGGAAGTGAAATCGAGATATCAGGTCAACAATAAGGTTTTTTTGCCCCTCATCGTCACAAACTGCAAGCGTGTCGTAAAGTTCTTCCGATCTACGGGTGAGCCACGGCTGCTGAGTGGTCAACTGCATTAGCATCCCAAACATATCGCGCGTCATTGTTTCTTTTGCGCGAAGTATTTCGTCATCTGCCATTTTGCCACACTATCCACGACAAATCCCGGAAGCCACGCTAAATCTTACAGTGGCGAGAGGGTAGTGCTTGTGTCAACTCCCTGGAAAACTGCGCCGTGCAAGGTTGTATGTCTCGATGAACCTGCGTGTCTGTGCGCTCCCACCCGATGGAAGGAGACGATGGAGCGCGAACTATACCGCCGTACTGACGCCCACCTGCCCGCTGGCATCGGCGGATCGGTCTCTCGCCTTGCCTTAGGGACGGAAGGGGAACAAGAAGACGACGAAGAATGAGCGCGCACTCCCGTGGTCAATAACGTGGTCATTAAGACGGCTCCTTATCGCCTCAAGTCACTGTAATTAAATTAAAAACACCTTGGCGGAGGAGGTGGGATTCGAACCCACGGTACGCTTTCACGCACGCCGGTTTTCAAGACCGGTGCAATCGACCACTCTGCCACTCCTCCGACCGCGCGAGCGTTAGCGCCGTTCACGCGATTCTGAAAGCCGCAGCCGCGTGGAAATTTGCCGATTGTCGCGCACGGGCTTTTCATGCGTGCGCGGCCTCTGTATCGTCGCGAGGACAAGCGCGCATCCGAGGCAGCGCGCGGCATGGACGAGAGCGGGACAGAAGATCCGGCACATTCGTCCGCACGGGGGCACAGGCAAGGCGGAGCGGTACCATGAACATTCTTTACGGGCGGGGCAACAAGGCCGCGGTCCTTTGCGCAGCATTGCTGGCGCTTGGCGCCTGCGACAGCGTCAGCATGCCGGGCTTCCTGCAGGCCAATCCGTCCTCGGGCGATGGCGGCGCTGAGCAAAGAGTGACGCGCGGCGCCACCAGCGAACGCGATGTCGAAGCGCCCGAGGTCTTCGAGGTCCGGGAAGCCGGGCTCTGGGACGGTCGGCCCTCCCTGGGCGGCGTCTGGGTCGCGCATCCCGACGTCACAGAGCCCGAGCGCGTCATCATCCGCAACCTCTCCAACGGGCAATTCGTGATCGGGGCCCTGTTCAAGCGCGAACGCGAAACCCCCGGGCCGCGGCTTCAGGTCTCCTCTGATGCCGCGGCGGCGATCGGGATGCTTGCAGGATCGCCCACCAACCTGCACGTGGTCGCCCTGCGCCGCGAGGAAGTGGCGGCCCCTGCTGCTGCGAGCGCCGTCGCGAGCGATGGCGTTGCCGATACGGGCGGCGAGGCCATGGCCGATGCAGGCGAAATCGAGGCCTCCGCGCTGGATCCGGTCGCGGCAGGCGCGGCGGCTGCCCTCGATGCGGCTCCGTCGCCGACGCCCGCTCCGGCCGCAGCGCCCGCCCCCGCGCCGGTGGAAACCGCCGCCGCAGCGCCCGCGCGTCCGACTTCGTCGCTGGCACGGCCCTTCGTGCAGATCGGGATCTTCTCGGTCGAGCAGAACGCCCGCAACACCGCCACCGCCATGCGGCAGGCGGGCATGGTCCCCACGGTCAAGCAGCAAAGCTCGTCCGGCAAGACCTTCTGGCGCGTGATCGTGGGCCCGGCCCAGTCGAAATCCGAAATCGACGCCCTGCTCGAGAAGATCCGCGCGGAAGGCTTCACCGATGCCTACGCGGTGTCGAACTGATAGAATGATCACACCCGGGCGCCGGACGTGCCCGGGCACCTGCCCTTTTCAAGGTTCTGGAGCTGCCCCATGACCGCATTGTTCAAGACCCTCATCGCCGCGTGGAGCGCGGCCCTGCTGACGGCCAGCGCCGCCTTCGCCTTCGACACCTCGGCGCGCGCGGCCTTCGTGCTCGACCAGAAGACCGGCACGGTGCTCTTGGCCAAGAACGCCGATGATGCGTTGCCGCCTGCCTCCATGTCGAAACTGATGACGCTCTACATGGCGTTCGAGGCCGTGCGCGACGGTCGGCTCTCCCTTGACGAGCGGCTGCCCGTCTCCAGCAATGCCATGTCCTATGGCGGCTCGACCATGTTTCTCGACACGACCGACCGTGTGAGCGTCGAAGACCTGCTGCGGGGCATCATCGTGCTTTCGGGCAATGATGCCTGCGCGGTGATCGCGGAGGCGCTGTCGCCCAACGGGACCGAGCGCGGCTTCGCCGATCTGATGACCCGGCGCGCACAGCAGATGGGCATGACCAATTCGGTGTTCAAGAACGCCTCGGGCTGGCCTGCCGAGGGCCACGTGATGTCGATGCGCGACCTCGTGCTTCTGGCCAATCGGATCATCGCCGACTACCCCGAATTCTACGACATGTTCGACGAGCAGCGCTTCGAATTCGACGGTCGCGCGCCGCAGAACGTCTCCAACCGCAACCCGCTGCTGGGTCTCGGCATCGGCGCGGACGGTCTCAAGACCGGGCACACCCAGGAAGCAGGCTACGGGCTCGTGGGATCGGCCAAGCAGGGCGACCGCCGCGTGATCTTCGCGATCACCGGGCTCGACAGCACCCGCGCCCGCGCCGAGGAAAGCGAAGCCATCGTCAACTGGGCCTTCCGCCAATTCGCCGAGAAGGAAGTTGTTACGGGCGGCAATGTCGTGGCCTCCGCCGATATCTGGATGGGCGCCGAAGACAGCGTGGGCCTCGTCGCCGAGGAGGACGTGACCCTGCTGATCCCGACACTCACGGGCGCGCCGCTGGCTGCCGAAGTGGTCTATACCGGCCCCTTGCAGGCGCCGATCCAGGCCGGTCAGAAACTGGCCGAGCTGATCATCCGTCCCGAAGGCCTGCCCGATCACCGCGTGCCGCTGGTGGCCGCAACGGACGTGCCGGGGGCAGGCTTTGTCGATCGTGTGATGAATGTCGCGGGCGTTCTGATCGGCCGGGCCCTCGCCTCGGGCGATGCGGCCACCGCCGGTGACGGCGCCGAAGAACCGGCTGCCGAGGCTTCGTGAGCCGGGGCACCTTCGTCAGCTTCGAGGGCATAGACGGGTCGGGCAAATCCACACAGGCGCGGCGTCTGGCACGCGCGCTTGAGGATCAGGGCCACGCGGTCGTGCTGACACGTGAACCCGGCGGCTCCCCGGGGGCGGAGGAAATCCGCAAGCTGGTGCTCGAGGGCGACCCGGACCGCTGGTCCGCCGAGACGGAGCTTCTGCTCTTCACCGCAGCGCGCCGCGATCACCTGGAACGCACGATCCGACCGGCGCTGGCACAAGGCGCGATCGTGATTTGTGACCGCTTTGCCGACAGCACCCGCGCCTATCAGGGCCGCACACGCGGCGGGCTGGGCGGCATGGTCGACGATCTGCACGCGCTGATGATCGGCATGGAGCCGGACCTGACCATCCTCGTGGACATGGAGCCCGCAGCCGCCCTCGCCCGTGCCGAGGAACGCGGCGGGGCGGAGCTGCGCTTTGAGGAGTTCGGCCTGTCGCTGCAATCGGAGGTGCGGGATTTCTTTCTCGATCTCGCGAAATCGCATCCCGCGCGCATCCGGGTCATTGACGGGGATCGCACGGCGGACGCGGTCCATGCCGATATCGCCCGCGTGGTGCGCGCCCATCTTGAGCGGCGGCCATGAAGGAACAGACGCTTCCCGATCCCACACAGGTCGATGGCGCGCCGCATCCGCGCGAGACGGAGCGCCTGATCGGCCAGGCCCCGGCAGAGGCGGCCTTTCTCGATGCGTTCAATACCGGGCGGCTCCACCATGCCTGGATGCTCGTGGGCCCCAAGGGTGTCGGCAAGGCGACGCTCGCGTGGCGCATCGCCCGCTTCCTGCTGGCCACGCCCGATCCCGATCCTGAAGGCGATGCCGGGCTGTTCGGTGCGCCCCCCCTGCCCGAGACGCTGGATATCGGCGCCGATCATCCGGTGATGCGCCGCAGTCGCGCAGGCTCCGAGCCGGGGCTCTTTGCACTCACGCGCGGGCCCAATGACAAGGGCGACCGTCTGGCCGCTGAGATCCGTGTCGACCAGGTGCGCAAGCTGAAATCCTTCTTCTCGCTCTCGGCCACCGATGGCGGGCGGCGCGTGGTGATCGTCGATGCCGCTGACGAGATGAACGTGAACGCCGCCAATGCGCTTCTGAAACTGCTGGAAGAACCGCCCGCCCGCACCGTCCTTTTGCTTGTGGTGCACCAGCCCGCGCGGCTTCTGCCCACGATCCGGTCGCGCTGCCGCGAATTGCGCCTGACCCCGCTCGGCCCCGAGGACATGGCCGCAGCCCTCGATCAGGCAGGGGCCGCGCTCTCGCCGCAGGAGGCCGCGGCGCTTGCAGAATTGTCGGCAGGCTCCGTCGGCGCGGCGATGCGGATCGTCGGTCTGGACGGGCTGGCGCTTTATCGCGCGCTTCTTGAAGTGATGGGCACCCTGCCCGACCTCGACACGCCGCGCGCACTCAAGCTTGCCGACGGGCTGGCCCAGCGCGGGCAGGAAGAACGGCGGGATCTCTTTTTCACGCTTGTCGATCTGGCCTTTGCCCGGCTTGCGCGCACCGGTGTGACCGGCGCGCCGCCCGCGCGTCCCGCAGCCCCCGAGGAAGCCGCACTCTTCTCGCGGCTCGCCCCGCATGCGGCCGCGGGCCGTGCTTGGGCAGACGTGGCGCAGATGGCAGGCGACCGGTCGCGCCATGGACGGGCGGTCAATGTCGATCCCGCATCGCTCGTCTTCGACACGGTGATGAAGATGCGCGAGACCGCCTCCGCCCTGCGCCGCTGATCCGAAGGGCTGCCCTGGCGGGTCATCTGCCGCGTCCTGCAGCATTGCCGCTTTGCAAATCCGCTTGCACGTCCCGCAGCCCCTGCGCCAAGGGCGGGCCACCTTGACCCCTCAGGCCCCATCCTAGATACCGACGCACAACCCAAGGCCCGAGGAGCGCGCATGAGCGAGCCACGCATCACCGACAGCCATTGCCATCTCGATTTCCCGGATTTCGACGAAGAACGCGCCGAGGTGATCGCGCGCGCCGAGGCGGCGGGCGTGCACCGCATGGTCACCATCTGCACGCGCCTCAGGCAGGAGCCGCAGGTTCGCGCCATCGCAGAAGAATACCCGTCCGTTTTCTATGCTGCGGGCACCCATCCGATGAGTGCCGCGGACGAGCCGCTGACCTCGGTCGAGGAACTCGTCACCCTCAGCAAGCACCCGAAATTCGTGGGGCTGGGCGAGACCGGGCTCGACTATCACTACACCGCCGACAGTGCGGAGGTGCAGAAAACCTCGCTCAGGATCCATATCGAGGCCGCGCAGGAGACGGGCCTGCCGCTCATCATCCATGCGCGCGATGCCGATGACGAAATGGCCGAGATCCTTGAGGCGGGCTATGCCAAGACGCCCTTCACCTGCGTCATGCATTGCTTCTCGTCAGGTGCGGAACTGGCCCGGCGCGCATTGGCGATGGATTTCTACCTGTCCATGTCGGGCATCGCCGCCTTCAAGAAAAGCCAGGAGCTGCGCGATATCTTCGCCACTGCCCGGCCCGAACGAATCCTTGTGGAAACCGACAGCCCCTATCTCGCCCCGCCCCCCTATCGCGGCAAGCGCAACGAGCCGGGCTATACCGTGCACACGGCGAAGGTTGGCGCCGAGGTCTTCGGCATGGATTACGCCGAGTTTGCAGCCCAGACGGAGGCCAATTTCGACCGGCTGTTCTGGAAGGCCGCGCAATACGCGAAGGCTGCATGATGGGCGAATTGCGCTTCACCATCCTCGGCTGCGGGTCTTCGGGCGGCGTGCCTCGCCTTGGCGGGCATTGGGGCGATTGTGACCCCGAGAACCCGAAGAACACGCGCCGCCGCTGTTCCCTGCTGATCGAGCAGGAAGGCGCAGACGGCATCACCCGCATCCTGATCGACACATCGCCCGACCTGCGCGCGCAGCTTCTGGGCGCGGGCGTGGGCGAGCTCGACGCGGTGGTCTACACCCATTCCCATGCAGATCATGTGCACGGGATCGACGACCTGCGCATGATCGTCTTCAACATGCGCGCCCGTCTGCCGGTCTGGGCCGATGGCGCCACGCAGGACGCGCTTTATTCGCGCTTCGGCTATGCCTTCACCCAGCCCGAGGACAGCCCCTATCCACCGATCCTCGACATGCACACGATCCATGACGGGCCCTTCACCATTGACGGCGCGGGCGGACCTGTGACGCTCACCCCGTTCGAGGTGAACCACGGCTCCATCGACGCGCTTGGCTTCCGCGTCGGCGATTTCGCCTATCTCCCGGACGTGGTGAAAATCCCCGAGGAGAGCTGGGCCAAGCTCGACGGGCTCGATTGCTGGGTGGTCGACGCGCTGCGCCGCACGCCGCACCCCACCCATGCGCATCTCGACATGACGCTCGACTGGATCAAGCGTGCAGGCCCGCGCCGGGCGGTCCTGACTAACATGCATATCGATCTCGATTACGAGACGGTCGCCGCCGAGACGCCCGAGCACATCACCCCCGCCTATGACGGCATGGTCATCCGCTATGACATCTAGGCAGGCCTGACGCAGATGCAGGCGCTGCTCGACGTCATCATTCCGGTCTTCGTGGTGATCGGCGCGGGCTATGTCGCGGTCTGGCGGGGGCTGTTCACGAACGCCTCCGTCGATGGCCTGATGGCCTTCACCCAGAACTTCGCGATCCCCTGCCTCCTGTTCCGGGCGCTCTGGACGCTCGATCTGGGCGATTCTTTCCACCCGGCGCTTCTGATCTCTTTCTATACCGGATCGGCCACGGGCTTTTTTGCGGGCCTCTTTGCGGGGCGCTACCTCTTCAAGCGGGACTGGGAAGATGCGGTGGCCATCGGCTTCTGCTGCCTCTTCGCGAACTCCGTCCTGATCGGCCTGGCCATAACCGAGCGCGCCTACGGCGAAAGCGCGCTCGAGGCGAACTTCGCCATTATCGCCATGCATTCGCCCTTCTGCTACGGGCTCGGCATCACCACGATGGAGATCGTGCGCGCCAGGAGCAGCGGCGCGCCCGCCAGGTCCATCCCCGGCACCGTGCTCAAGGCCATGTTCCGCAATGCGCTGGTGATCGCGATCCTCTTGGGCGCGCTCTTCAACTTCTTCAGCCTCGGCCTGCCGCGCCCTGTCGAGGACGCGCTCGACATGATGGTGCGCACGGCCCTGCCCGCGGCGCTGTTCGGGATGGGCGGCGTGCTCTACCGCTACCGGCCCGAGGGCGATTTCCGCATCATCGCGTTTGTCTGCGCGGTCTCGCTGGTGCTGCACCCCTCGATCACTTGGACGCTGGGCAAGGCGTTCTCCCTCGATGTGGCCGAGTTTCGCTCCGCCATCATCACAGCGGCCATGGCACCGGGCATCAATGCCTATGTCTTCGCCAACATGTACGGACGCGCGAGACGGGTCGCGGCCTCCTCGGTGCTCCTGGCCACGGCGCTGTCCGTGGGCACGGTCTGGGTCTGGCTGGCAATTTTGCCGTAATATCAGGGAACCTGACCGGCCACTACACGTTCCCCTCGTGACCGGCTTGCGTCGCGCGCGACGCCGCCTCTATCCCCAGGTACCGTTTCGTCCTGCAGGCCGGTCGTTCTTTAACGCTGCGGGCGCATGACAGATGCGGCCCATGGAGGAAGCGCATCCCATGTCCATTTATGACGCAATTGTTGCCGACCACGAAAACCACCGCAAACTGATGGCCCGCATCGCCGATACCGAAGGCGCCAGCGAAGACCGCAAATCCGCCTGGAACGAGTTCTTCTACGACGTCAAAAGCCACGCCGCCGCCGAGGAAGAGACCTTCTATTCGAAGCTCATGTCGAAGACATGGGGCCAGGACAGCGCCCGCCATTCCGTCGAGGAGCATGGCGAGCTTGACGACCTGATGGAAGAGCTGAACGAGATGGACATGTCGAGCTCCGGCTGGCTGAACAAGTTCAACACTCTGCGCCACGATTACGAACACCACATGGACGAAGAAGAGAAAGAGGTCTTCGGCCGTGCCAAGGAAGTCATCCCCGAGGACGAGATCGAGGGCTATGGCAAGCGGTTCCGCGACCGCAAGGCCGAAGAGATGACGCTGGTCGACAAGAAGCGTGAAGACTCGCTCGAAGACTGACCTGAGTTTTTGCTCCCCCTGAGTGTGAACCTTGGGAGCTGAATGTAGTGGAAACGCCCCGGACCACGTCCGGGGCGTTTTTCGTCCGGCGCATCAAGGCGCTCTATAACCAGCCAGCGGCCACGACGACCTTGGCAGCACCACGGCCGTCGCGGTGCATCCCCGGATCATTCCCGATTGCGGGTTTCCGGATCGATCTCGAAGGCCACCTGGCCGTAGGCCAGAAGCGCAAACAGCCCTGTCCCACCCAGCACATTCCCGAGGAAAGCCGGCAGGATCAGCCCGAACATCGCCGTCGCGACCGAAATATCACCCGAGAGCATCAGCAGGAACGCTTCCTTGGAGCCCGCGACGACGTGGGTGAATTCCCCCATCGCGATCAGGTAGGTGAAGAGAAAGATCACGAAGATCTCGAACCCTTCGGAGGAGGGCAGCATCCACACGATGGCCGCGATGAAGAAGCCTGCCGGGATACCGTATTTGAACGCCTCCAAGGGCGTATATTCCGCGAAATGATGCGAGATCGATTTCATCCCCTCGACATATTCGGGGATGACCGTGCCGCCATGTATGCTCAGGAACGAAACGAAGAAGGTGCCCACCATGTTGGCCGCGAAAACCACCGCCCAAAGGCGCGCGGCGCAGGTCAGCATGGTCAGTGACTTGTCCTTCAGGACCGGCAGGACGACGGTGATCGTATTCTCGGTGAAAAGCTGGATACGGGCCAGGATCACGAGGATGAAACCGACCGTATAGCCCAGATTCTCGATGGGCCCCTGGTAGGGATGATCCGCGAAGATGACGTGCAGGATCCCTTCTGCCAGCACGGAGGCCGAAATGCAGATGCCCGCCGCGATGCCCGACCACCAGAGCGACCAGAGCGGACGCTTCAGCTCCTCGCGTCCTTCAAGGTTGATGACCTCGTAGACCGCGCGCGGCGCCAGGGCGCGGTGCTTGGCGATCTGGCTTGCTTCCTCTGGCGAATAGATAGCGGTATCGGCTTCGCTATCCTTGACCCGGCGGTTGCTATCCTTACCCATATCGCTCCTTCAAAGACAAAAAGCGGGGCACAGGACCCCGCGTACGAGATACTAAACCAGCAGGGCGTCGATCGGTTCCCCAAAGTGCGACCGTGCACCTGTCACAACGTGGCGTGCATCCTCACCGCGGGAAAGGTCACACCATCCTTCAACTGCACGTCGACCGTGCCGTCCTCGACAAAGCCCATGCCGCGGTAGAAGGGCACGGCATTCAGGGTCGACAGGCAGCGCAACGCTCCCAGCCCGTCGCCTTGGGCGTTGATCATGACGTAATCGAGAAGCCGCCGCCCGATGCCCTGCCTCTGGAAGCGGTGATCGCTGACCACGTGGCGCACATGGCCGATGCCCGGCGTCACAAGGCCCGTGCCCGGTGCGCTGCGGGTCCAGCCTCCTGCCCCCACGAGCTTCGAGCCGCGATGCACGAGAAAGAACTTGCCCGACCGCACCAGATCGGGCTGCGCCCGCGAAATGAGCGGCAACGCCTTGCGGCAGATCTCTTCGGGATAGGCCTCCCGAAGAAGAACCGGATAGCTTTGGGAAAACAGCTTGTCGACCGCCACGAAATCGTCGGCCTGGGCAGTCCGTATCGAAAATCGATCAAAGGAATTCATCGGAGCCTCCATCTCCGGGTGAATGGACCCCGAGGATAGCGGCGCTGTGTGACCAACCCAGAAAAAACGCCGCCCGAAACCGGACGGCGCGACAGGATGTCAAATAAGAGGCGCTCTTACTTGATTTTGCCTTCCTTGTACTCGACATGCTTGCGCGCGACCGGATCGTATTTCCGGATCGTCATCTTTTCCGTCATCGTGCGCGCGTTCTTCTTGGTCACGTAGAAATGGCCGGTGCCCGCGGTCGAGTTCAGGCGGATCTTGATGGTGGTCGGCTTCGCCATGGTTCATTACTCCTGCAACAGGCCGACGCAGGGCCCGTGAAATCGGTCAGACCCGCCTTTTACGCATGGCACGTCCACTGTCAACCGGGCGGAGCGGGAAATCATGCGCGGAGGGCCTGTAAGCCGGATTCTGTGTCGGACGGGCGAACCCGTCCCAGACGACCATTCCTCTGGGCCGCCCCTCGCGGAACGGCTCAAGCTGCCAACCCGGACCCCTCGGGCTGAGGCGGCCCTGCGGCGATATCCCCGAAAGGATCAGCCCGCGCGGGGTCCCTATTTGGCATTGCTCCCGGTGGGGCTTGCCATGCGGGTCCGGTTGCCCGTCCCCCGGTGGGCTCTTACCCCACCGTTTCACCCTGGCCGCCGGTTTCCCGGCGGTGGTCTGTTTTCTGTGGCGCTCTCCGTCAGGTTGCCCTGCCCGGGCGTTACCCGGCACCGTTGCCTCAGGGAGTCCGGACTTTCCTCTCTGCCCCGGCCCTTGGGTATGGGACAAAGCGGCCGTCCGGCCCTCCGCGCATGGGGTGCCTTACGCGCGGGGCGTTTCGCGGTCAATCGCGCAGACGGCAGGTTGCCTGCGCTCAGCGCAGAACGAACGGGGCATCGACGAACGCCTCAAGCGCGTCAGTCACCGCGTCGGGCGCATCGAGCATCGGGAAATGCCCCGCGCCCTCGATCCGGGTCAGCCGCGCATCGGGCGCAAGGCCCGACAGAACGTCCTGCCTGCGCGGCGGGCAAAGCGGATCATCCGCGCCGCTGATCAGATGGATGGGCTGTGTGCACCGACGGAACGCGCCCTGGTAATCCCCCCGGCGCTGCAAGGCGCGCGCCTGTCGCAACACGATCTCGGGCCCGAGCGCCTCTACCATGCCGGCGATGCGTGCAAGCCGTGCGCCCCGCGCAATGGCATCGCCGGGCACGGCCCTGGCGAATTCGGCCTCGACCCAATCCGCGATCCGGCCTGCCCGCAGAGCGATCATGCGCGCGTCGCGCTCCGCGGCCTCGGCCGGGGTGTCGGGAAACGGCATGGGCGATATCAGAGCCAGCCGCGCCACCCGCTTGGGCGCCCTGCGCAGAATCTCCAGCGCCACGACGGAGCCCAGCCCGTGTCCGACAAGGGCCACGCGTTGCGGCAGATGGGGCAGCATGGCGCCTGCGATCTCCTCTATCCGCTCGCCACCGACCGGCAGGGCCAGGGTGACGGGACGCGCGCGCGACAGACGCGCCATGGCATGTGAGAACAATTCGGCATTGCCGCCCAACCCCGGAATCAACACCAGGGCCTCGGTCTGCGATGCGGCACGCATGGACACGTTCACGGTCGGGATCTTCCTGCTCTGTTGCACCTGTTCGCCGGTGCCTTTGCGAGGATGCTAGCAAAACGCCTGCGGCGAATCTGCCCCCGAGGCGTGGTCCCTCTTGCGAAAACGCGGCACCCGTGCTTTCCGCGCCGCATGCAGGTGAATACGCTCATTCTCGGGGCCGGTGCGGCGGGCATGATGTGCGCGGCCCATGCCGGGCCCGGCACGCTGGTCATCGACCACGCCAAGGCGCCGGGCGAGAAGATTCGCATCTCGGGCGGCGGGCGGTGCAATTTCACCAATCTCGATATCCAGTTCGACCGCTATCTCGGCCAGAACCCGCATTTCCACAAATCCGCCATGTCGCGCTACACGCAGTGGGATTTCATCGCGCGAGTGTCCGAGGCGGGCATTCCGTGGCACGAAAAGACGCTCGGCCAATTGTTCTGTGACACAAGCGCCAAGGACATCATCTCACTCCTGCGACATGACATGGAGGCTGCAGGCGCCGATCTGTGGCTGCGCACATCGCTGGTCGATCTGAGCCATGCAGACGGCATATTCACTGCAATCCTTGAGCGCGAAGGCACGCGGCGTACCGTGAAGGCACGGAACCTCGTCCTCGCCACCGGCGGCAAATCCATCCCCAAGATGGGCGCCACGGGTATGTCCTATGACATCGCGCGCCGCTTCGGACACTCCATCACCGAAACCCGCCCCGCCCTCGTCCCGCTGACTTTCCCCGATGGCAAGTTCAAACCCTTGTCGGGCGTCGCCTGCCCCGCCCGCGCGGGTTGCAACGGCACCACCTTCGACGAGGCGCTGCTGTTCACCCATCGGGGCCTTTCGGGCCCGTCGATTCTGCAGATCTCCAGCTATTGGCGCGAAGGCGACGCGGTGTCACTGGATCTCTTGCCCGAGGTCGACCTCACCGCGACCCTCTCCGAGAAACGCCGCAGCGATGGCAAGAAGCAGATCGCGACCGAGCTTGTCCGCCATCTGCCGCAACGGCTGGTGGAATACCTCGCAGGCGAGATGGACCTGTCGGGTCGTCTAGGCGATCTCTCCGACGCCCGCATCGCCGAAATCGCGGGTGCGCTGTCGGATTGGCAGGTCCGGCCCGGCGGCACGGAAGGCTACCGCACCGCGGAGGTGACTCTGGGCGGCATCGCCACCGACGACATCTCCTCGAAGACCATGATGTCGGCGCATCTGCCCGGTCTCTACATGATCGGCGAGGCCGTCGATGTGACCGGCTGGCTCGGAGGCTACAACTTTCAATGGGCCTGGTCATCGGGCTGGGCGGCAGGCCAGGCCATCGTGGAGCGCGGGCCGCGCTGAGCGCGCGGTTTGCAACACTTCCGTGACACTCGGGGCCAATGAGCACGGCGCCGTCTTGAAATCGTCACGCAACCGATACAAATCGGGAGGATGTTCAAGCCCGGCTCCCCCAGTTCCGTCACCCGTGACATGCAGCGCGCGATTGCCGCGCAGGTGCCGCGCAAGGTCGCGCGTGATCTGTGGAACCGGGTGCGCTACGGCACCGAAGCCCCCCAAAGCGACGAATGCATCTGGGTCGACCCGCTTGCGGTCAAGCATTCCTATATCGGCACGGGCGACGTGCCCTTGCGCCGCTCGAATTCCGGGCAGGTCCTGCCCGGAGATTGGGACCTGAATGTCCGGCCACTGGTGGCGAATACGAAGGAAATCTCCTGCCGCCTGCACTTCGTCGAGGGCCTGCCCTGGCGGGAGACACCGATCTACCAGAAGCTGAAGGGTCTAATCGAGGCCGGCAAACGCCCCGATGCGCTCTCCTCCATCGAGGAACTTGACGCGCGCTACGAACGGCTGGACCGCCTGTGGGAATATGCCCGCCGCGAAGGGCTGCGGCCGCGCCGGGATACGCCGGATTATTACCGCCGCGAACATGGTGGCATTCTGGTCCATGTGGGCCGGGACGGGCGCCTGATCCGGTCGGGCGGCGCGATGCATCGCTTCGCGGTGGCGCGCCTTCTGCAATTGCCGCGCATTCCCGCCCAGCTGGGCGCGGTCCACCCCGCCGCACTCAAGGCCGGGTATCTCGACGCGCTGCGTCAGCCGCCCAGCACGGCCCGGACCTGAGCCACGAAATCCTCGCCCCGGCGTTCGAAATTGTCGTATTGATCGAAGCTTGCGGCTGCGGGCGCCAATAGCACGACCTCTCCGGGCTCTGCCTCTGCTGCCGCGCGGGCGACGGCTGTGGCCATGTCGGTGCAGACCTCCGCCTCGGTCGCGTCGAGACCCAGCGCAAATTGCGCCGCCTCCCGGCCGATCACGTAGGCTTTCGCTACATGCGGCAGGCCGGGCGCCAGCGCCGCGAGCCCGCCTTCCTTCATCAGGCCGCCGCAGACCCACCGGATTCGATCGAACGCCAAGAGCGCCTTCAGCGCCGCATCCACATTGGTGGCCTTGCTGTCATTGACGAAGCGAACGCCATCGCGCTCCGCCACGATCTGGCTGCGATGCGGCAAACCCTGGAAGGTGCGCAAAGCCGCCTCGATCTGGCGCGGACCGAGACCCAGCGTGCGTGCCGCCGCATAGGCCGCGCAGGCGTTCTGATGGTTATGCGCACCGGGCAGGCCCGGAATATCGCGCAGATCGATGGAGCCGACCTGCTTGCCCTTGCGCCATTCGGTCAGGAAGCCCTTGCGCGCCTGCACGATCCAGCCCGGCCCCGAAAGCTTCTGCCCGACCGAGACCCGGATCACCCGGTCATCCGAGCGCGCTGTGGCCAGCTGGTTGGCGAGATACCGCCCCTCGGGCTCATCGACACCGATGACGGCGCGGTCCGGCCCCCCTTCCGCGAAGAGCCGCCGCTTGGCCGCGAAATAGCCCCCATGGCCCGCATGTCGGTCCAGGTGATCGGCGCTGAGATTGGTGAAGACCGCGATGTCGGGTGTGAGCGCGCGCGCAAGCTCGGTCTGGTAGGAGGAGAGCTCAAGCACCACGACGCCCGCCTCCCCCGGCGGGTCGATATCCAGCACACCGCGCCCGATATTGCCCGCAAGCTGGACGTCACGCCCCGCCTCTTCGAGGATATGATGGATCAGCGCCGAGGTGGTGGATTTCCCGTTCGATCCCGTCACGGCCACGACCTTCGGCGGCGTTTCCAGATCGTCCCATGCGCCCGAGGAAAGCGCGCGGAAAAAGAGCCCGATGTCATTATCGACGGGCACGCCCGCCTCATAGGCCGCCGCGATCACGGGGTTCGGCGCGGGGTAGAGATGCGGGATGCCCGGACTTGTCACCAGCAGCGTAAGATCATCGAGCGCGCCGGGCTTGCCGAGGGCCCGGGTCTCGAACCCCGAAGCCTCGGCGCGGGCGCGCGCTTCGGGGTTGTCGTCCCAAAGGATGGGATGCGCACCGCCCTCGCGCAATGCGGCCGCCGCCGAAAGACCACTGCGCCCGAGGCCCAGAATTCCCACCTTTTCGCCTTCGAACCCATGCACCGGAATCATGTCCGCCCCCCGTCTTTCATCCAGCCCAAGCGCTAGGATATCCGGGGCCGGTTTGGAAGGGCTCAGCGCCGCTCATCCGGGCCGGGCAGCAAGCCGTAGCGTGCGGCCAGCCGCCAGACATGGTCCGGCACCATGTTCTTGATCTTCGCGGGATGGGCGCGGCGCAGATGCAGGATCGTCTCGATGGCTTTCATCTCCAGCCGGGCGCGGGCAAATTCGAGCCCGCGCGGCCCGATCCGCGGCTGCAGGAACGACACGACGGGCCGCAGCGCCCGCGGCATGCGGCGCAGCGGAAGCCCGCCCGCGGCCAGTTCGGTGTTCGTCTTGAAGCCTTGCACCGCGCTTTGCCGTTTGCCGCGCGATCCGGGCGCCTGGCGCACCAGCCTCTCGCCCAATCGGTCCAGCAAAGCCGCCCCCCGCGCATTGCGCACGATCAGCCACTGGTCCCCTTCGCCCGCCATGTAGCCCACGGTGATATCGGCCAGCCGGTTGGTATAATCGACGCAAGTCCGGCAGGTCATCGGAAAGAAATCCGGTGGCAGGTCCGACAAGGGCAGGTTCAGAAACGGCACCTCGCGCGGTTTGCGGCCGTCATCGAAGCGCAGCTCCACGCGGTAATCGGCGCGAAACTCCAGATACGAGATGGTCTCCGGCTTGGGATCGAGCCTCGCGAGGAAAGCGTGGAAATTCTCGGTCGTCGTGTTGTCCGAACAGGGCGTGCCGATCACGGTGATTTCGTCAAAGCCCAGCTCCGCCTCGAGCGCCCGGAGCGCATATACCTGACACGGGATGCCGATCACCCCGATCCGCCGGTGCCCTGCGGCCCGCGCGGGCTCCAGCGCGGCCAGAAGCGGTGCATAGCCCATCCGCATGCCCCGCGCATGGGTCATGTCGGCCGGATCGGTCACGATCATCGGCACCGGGCGCCAGCGATCCTCCGCATCCGGGCCCATGCAAATCACCGCATCGACCGCGCCCTGTTCGAGCAGGGCCGCACCCAGCGCGGTGGTGATCCCGGTCCATTGCGCGCCCTCGGCGGGCGGTGTCAGCCGCGCGCGATACATCGCCCGTGTCACGCCGAAGAAGCCCTCATCGCCGTCCACCTCGGCGGCGCGGCCATGCACACGCGCCTCAAGCGCCGGATAATCGGGCTGAATGAACTGGCAGGCCCGCCCGCAGGCGCGCCCGTCGCCCATCCGGCTGACCCCGCAATCGGTGCAGAGGCCGGGCCGCGCGGCGCCGCCCATTTCGGGGATTGTCAGACCTGTCGTGTCGCGGGGCATGGGTCGTCCTTGACTGGGAACACTGTCAACCTTAGCTGACAGCGCCGCCTCACGAAACACCCAAGACCATATCCGCCCGCGCGTCCCACCCAAGGCCCGTCGTGCCGCCCCAATGTCACGACCGGACCAAAAATACCTCTCGGGGGAGTGCGAGGGGGCAGACAGCCCCCTCGCTCTTTTTTGGTGCGCCATTTCTCAAGCGAAATGACGGTGGAGCAGACAGCCCCCTCTCTTTCAGCCACGCAGCCTTCGAAACGCCAGATCAGACGCGTTTAAATCACATGATCCCGTAGGGTGGGTGAAAACCCACCAAACCCTCACCGCACCTTCAGCGTCGCCAGTCCAATCAGCGCAAGGATGAGCGAGATGATCCAGAACCGGATCACGATCTGCGGCTCGGCCCAGCCCTTTTTCTCGTAGTGATGATGGATCGGCGCCATCAGGAAGACGCGCTTGCCGGTGCGCTTGAAATACAGAACCTGAATGATGACCGAGAGCGCCTCGACGACGAAAAGTCCGCCCACGATGGCCAGAACGATCTCGTGCTTCGTGGCGACCGCGATGGCGCCCAGCGCGCCACCCAGTGCGAGCGATCCGGTATCGCCCATGAAGACCGCGGCAGGCGGCGCGTTGTACCACAGAAAGCCCAAGCCCCCGCCAAAGATGCCGGCGGTGAAGATCAGCAATTCGCCGGTGCCGGGCACGTAATGCACGTCGAGATACTCGGTCACGTCGACCCGGCCCACCGCATAGGCGATGATCCCGAGCGTGCCGGCCGCGATCATCACCGGCATGATTGCCAGCCCGTCGAGCCCGTCCGTGAGGTTCACCGCATTGGCCGAGCCCACGATCACGATGATCGAGAACGGCACGAAGAACAGACCCATATCCAGCAGGAAGTTCTTGAAGAAGGGAAAGGCCAGCTGCCCGGTCAGGGCCTCGGGATGATAGAGGCTCGCCCAGAACCCCGCGACCGCCGCGATCAGGAACCCCAGCAACAGCCGCACCTTGCCCGACACGCCCGCGGAAGTCTGCTTGCTGACCTTGGCGTAATCATCGGCAAACCCGATCGCGGCATAGGACATGGTCACGAAAAGCACGAGCCAGACGAACGCATTGTCGAGCCGCGCCCAGAGCAGCGTCGAGGTCAGAAGCGCCCCCACGATCAGAAGCCCGCCCATGGTGGGCGTGCCCGCCTTCGCGATATGCCCCTCGGGACCGTCGCCGCGGATGGGCTGCCCCTTGCCTTGCGTCCGGCGCAACACGTTGATCAGCGGCTGTCCGAACAGGAAGCCGAAGATCAGCGCCGTCAGAAAGGCGCCGCCCGCGCGGAAGGTGATGTAGCGGAACAGGTTGAAGGCACCGCCCCCGTCCGACAGCTCGGCCAGCCAATAGAGCATGCGAAAGGGTCCTTTCTCAGATAATCCGCCCGTTCAGGACGGCTCCGCGCCTTGGCGCATTTTCCGGATAGCGTCAACCAGCCGCCCCAATCCCATGGACAGGGAGGCCTTGACCAGAACGACATCGCCCGCATCGAGATCGCGCGCCAGCCGCGCCCGCATCCCGTCCACGTCTTCGGCCCAATGGCCGCGCTTGTCGGTGGGCAGCGCCTGCCAGAGCGCATGCATCAAGGGGCCCACGCAATGCACGCGGTCGATCTTCTCCATCGCGGGATGATCCGCGAGCCCCGCATGCAAGGCCTTCGCCTCCGGTCCCAGCTCCTTCATGTCGCCGAGATAGGCAATGCGGCGGCCCTTGCCGACGCGGCCCACATCATGGCGCGGCACGGCGCCCGCCAGCACCTCCAGCGAGGCGGCAACAGAGGCGGGGTTGGCGTTGTAGCTGTCGTCGATCAGTTCAAGCCAGGCGTCCCGATCCGCCATGTCGAGGCTGATGCGCTCGCGGTGGCCCCGCCCCGCACCGGGTGTCCAGGCCCCGAGGTCCAAGAGCGCCCGCGCCTGATCGAGACCGAGTGCATCCACTGTCGCCAGAACCGCCAGCGCATTGACCGCGAAATGCCGCCCCGGCACCGCGACCTTGTAAAGCACCATCTCCTCGCCCAGGCGAAGCTGCCCCACCGTGGCGCTGTCGCCCACGCGGATCTCGGTGCCGCGATACAGACAATCGGTCCCTTCACCGAAGCTGACGGCATGGGCCGCCCGGGTCTCCGCCGCCTCGCGCAAAATCTCTGCCGTCGCCACATCGCCGTTGTAGATCGCCGTGCCCCCGGGCTCGAGCCCCTCGAAGATCGCGGCCTTCTCGCTTGCAATGCCCGCGATATTCTCGAAGGCTTCCAGATGCGCAGGCGCGACGATGGTCACCATGGCCACATGCGGCCGGGCCATTCGGGCCAGAGGCGCAATCTCGCCGGGATGGTTCATGCCGATCTCGATCACCGCGAATTCGGTGTCGCGCGGCATCCGCGCGAGCGTCAGCGGCACACCCCAATGATTGTTGTAGGAGGCTTCGGCTGCATGGGTTTTCCCCTGCCCGCCCAGCACTTTGCGCAGCATCTCCTTGGTAGAGGTCTTGCCGACGGAGCCCGTGACCGCGACCACGCGCGCCTCTGTCCGCGCCCGCGCCGCCTGCCCCAGAGCTTCGAGCGCGGTCTGCACATCCTCGACCACCAGAAGAGGCGCGTCGGCGGGCACGCCCTCGGGGACATGATCGACAAGGGCCGCAGCGGCGCCCTTCTCCAGCGCTTGCGCGACGAAATCATGCCCGTCCCGCGCCGCTTTCAGCGCCACGAATAGATCCCCCGGCGCGAGGGTCCGGGTGTCGATCGACACGCCACTCGCATTCCAATCCGCCGTGGCGCGCCCGCCCGTGGCTTCCGCGGCCTCGACGCTGGTCCAAAGGCTCATGATCTGCCCCCTTCGATCCTCATGGCACCCCGCCATCCAGTGCGGCCACCGCGACGGAGGCCTGTTCCGCGTCATCGAAGGGATAAACCGTATCGCCCACGATCTGTCCCGTCTCGTGGCCCTTGCCGCAGATCAGCAGGGCATCGCCGGGGCCCAGCGCATCGACGCCGCGCAGGATCGCCTCGGCGCGGTCCCCCACTTCCAGCGCACCGGGCGCCCCGCCCAGAACCGCCGCACGGATCGCGGCGGGATCTTCGGAGCGTGGATTGTCGTCGCTGACGATCACCATGTCGGCGTGGTCATGCGCGGCCTGTCCCATAAGGGGCCGCTTGCCCGCATCGCGATCCCCGCCCGCGCCGACGATGGCGATCAGGCGCCCCATCACATGCGGACGCAGGGCCTGGATCGCGGTGGCAACGGCATCGGGCGTATGGGCGTAATCGACAAAGACGGTCGCGCCATTGTCGCGCGTCGCGGCCAGCTGCATGCGACCGCGCACGGTATTTAGCCGTGGCAGCACCTCGAAGATCGCCTCCGCATCCTCGCCGCAGGCCATCACGAGCCCTGCCGCGATCAGCACGTTTTCCGCCTGAAAGCCGCCGATCAGGTTCATGCGCACCTGCCGCACCGCCCCGCGATAGCGCAGCCGCACTTCCTGGCCTGTCGCGTCAAAACGCTGCGCCATCAGGCACAGATCGACGCCTTCATCCCGGCCCACGGTGATCAGATCCTGCCCGCGCGCCTTGGCAATCGCGGCCATATCGACGCCGCGCGCATCGTCCATGTTGATGACCGCAGTTGCCTCCTCGGGCAGCACGCGGGCGAAGAGCCCCGCCTTGGCGGCGAAGTAATCCTCGAAGCTCGCGTGATAATCGAGGTGGTCCTGCGTGAAATTCGTAAAGCCCGCCGCGCGCAGCTGCACCCCGTCGAGGCGGCGCTGTTCCAGCCCGTGCGACGAGGCCTCCATCGCGGCATGATCGACACCTGCCTCGGTGGCCTGCGCCAGCGCGCGGTGCAGGGTAATGGGCTCGGGCGTGGTGTGTTTCAGCGGCGCGAACCAGTCACCCTCGACGCCCGTGGTGCCGAGATTGACCGCGCGCAGACCCAGCTCCTGCCAGATCATGCGGGTGAAGCTGGCCACGCTTGTCTTGCCGTTGGTGCCGGTCACGGCGACCATCGTTTCGGGCTGACGGCCGAACCAAAGGGCCGCCGTGTAGGCCAGCGCCTGACGCGGATCGGCGGCGATGATCAGGGCGGCATCGGAGGCCTCGATCTCGGCGCGGGCGATCTCCGCGCCTTCGGCATCGGTGAGGATCGCCGCCGCGCCCTGCCGCAAGGCGTATTGGATGAACTCGCCGCCATGGACCCGCGTGCCGGGCAAGGCCGCGAAAAGGTATCCGTCGCGCACCTCGCGGGAATCAACGGCGAGGCCCGTAACCGCTACATCGCGCCCCCCGCGGGCCGTGAGGCCCAGCTCGCCCAAGGATTTCACGCCGCTTTCAACATTCATCGTCCCGTTCCCGCGTCCCGATGGTCATGCCGACGCCCGCCGCGCCGCTTGCATCCCGTGTTGCCCTGTTTCCGGGGCCGGGTTCAAGGGCCAAGACCCCTCAGTCGGAGGCGAGGTGGATCGGATCGGGCACGCCGTAATCGGGACGCAGGCCCAGAAGCGGTGCAATCCGTCCGATCATCTCGGCGGCGACTGGGACCGCCGTCCAGCCTGCGGTCCGGCGGGGGCGTTCGCCCATCGTATCCACGGGCTCGTCCAGGGTGACGACGACCACGTATTCGGGATCATGCGCCGGGAACATGGTGGCGAAGGTCGCGATGACCTTGTCATCGTAATAGCCGCCGCCCCGCTCCTTGGGCTTGTCCGCCGTGCCGGTCTTGCCGCCCACCTGGTAGCCTTTCACATCCCCGAAGCTCGCCGTGCCCTCCGTCACCACCTTGCGCAGCATCACGCGCGAAAGCTCGGCGGACCGTTCGGACATGACGCGCGGGCCGTATTGCGGCCCCGACTGGCGCAGGAGCGTGGGTTTGACCGCAAAGCCCCCATTGGCAATCGCCGAATAGCCCGCCGCCAGGTGAAGCGGCGACGAAGACAGGCCGTGACCGTAGGAAATCGTCACGCTCGACAAATCTGTCCAATCCTTGGGCAGAAGCGGCTTGCCGCCCTTGGCCTCCGTGATCTCAAGCGGTGTCGGCTCGAAAAAGCCCAGCTTTTTCAGGAAGTCCTGCTGCCGGGGCGTGCCGATCTGAAGCGCCATCTTCGCCGTGCCCCGGTTGGAGCTCTTGATGATGATCTCCTCGATGGTCAGCGTGCCGTAATTCTTGTTGCGGAATTCACCGATATTGAACCCGCCCACGCGCATCGGCGGCTTGGTGTCGATCAACGTGCGCGGGGCGACCAGACCCAGATCCATCGCCTGCGCGGCGGTGAAGATCTTGAAGGTGGAGCCCAACTCGTAGACGCCCTGCACCGCGCGATTGAAAAGCGGGCTGTCCGCAGGCGAGCCCGACACCGGCGGCATGGGCCGGTCATTGGGATCGAAGGTCGGCAGGGAGGCGATGGAGACAACCTCGCCGGTATGCACATTCATCACGACCGCAGCCGCACCCTTGGCGTTCATCAGCATCATGCCGCCTGCGAGCACCCGTTCGACGGCGGCCTGCACCGTCAGATCGAGCGACAAGGTCAGCGGCGCGCCTTCCCGCGCCGGATCGCGCAGAAGATCGTCGAAATACCGCTCGATCCCGGCGCTGCCCACGACTTCCGCGGAATGCACCCCCTCCTGACCGAAGCGGGTGCCGCCCATCAGATGCGCGGCCAGCGTGCCGTTCGGGTAAAGCCGCATCTCGCGCGGGCCGAACAGCAATCCGGGCTCGCCGATGTCATGCACGGCCTGCTTCTGTTCGGGGCTGAGCTTCTTTCGGACCCAGACGAACTTGCGCTTGCCGGTGAAATCCTTGAGCAGACGCGCCTCGTCGAGATCGGGGAAAATCCCCGCAAGCGCCTTGGCCGCGCGCTCGGGCTCGATCATCTGCTGGGGATGCGCGTAGAGCGAATAGGTGTCCATGTTGGTCGCAAGGATGCGGCCCTTGCGATCCACGATATCCGCACGCTGCGAAATGATGGAGGCGCCCTGCGTATGCGCCCGCGGCTCGGCGGGCTCTGACGCGGCGAGCGTGGCCATGCGCGCGCCCGTGACCGCGAAAAGGCAGAAGAAGGCCACACCCAGCACCAATAGCCGCCCCTCGGCGCGCACGCGCGCCGTGTCGCGCATTTGTTCGTGCCGGATACGCAGGTTCTCGCGTTCGATCGCGTCGGGATTCTCGCCCTTCTGGCGGGCTTCGAGGATACGGGCCAGCGGGCGCAGCGGCGTACGGATCATGGGCGTTGTCCCCCTTCACTGGACAGATCAACGGGATTCGTGAACTCGATCACGGGCGGCGCGGGATAGGAGATCTGGTCGACGCGGCCGAATTGCTCGGGCAAGAACGGCATCAGGCCCAGACGCGGGAAGTTCAGCTCCGCCAGATCGCGCAGGCGTTCGGGCCGGTTGAGAAAGGCCCATTCCGCGCGCAACACGGCCAATCGTTCGCGATTCGCACCGATATCGCGGCGCAGATCCTGCACTTCGGCCAGCGCTTCCTGCGTCTTGTAGTTTTCATGATAGGCCCAGAAAGCGAGGCCGATCACCGAAAGAACCGTGAGGATATAGAGAAACGTGCGCATCAGCGTCCGCCCTTTGTGCGTTCCGGCCTGAGTTCCGGCATGTTGAGGGATTTGGCGTCGATCTCGCCCGAGGGAGCGTCGGTGCGGCGGGCCACGCGCAGCTTGGCCGAGCGGGCCCGTGGGTTTTCAGCGAGCTCCTCGGCATCGGGACCGATGGCCTTCTTCGAGATCAGCTCGAACTGGGGATCGGGCTCTTCCACGAGCGGCTGGAAACGGTTCGCGCGCCCGGTCTGGCCTGCGCGGGCCTGCAGGAAGCGCTTGACCATGCGATCCTCGACCGAGTGGAAGGTCACCACGGCGAGCGCACCACCAGGCTTCAGCGCCCGTTCCGCCGCCATCAGCCCCTCATACAGCGCGCGATATTCGTCGTTCACCGCGATCCGGAGCGCCTGGAAGCTGCGCGTCGCGGGATGGGATTGATTGGGTTTCGGGCGCGGCAGGCAGCCTTCGATGATCCCTGCAAGGCGCAGGGTGGTGGTGATCGGCTCGACCTCGCGCTCGCGGAGGATTGCGCGGGCGATGCGGCGTGAAGCGCGTTCTTCGCCGTAGGTGAAGAGGATATCGGCAAGCGTCTCCGCATCCGCCTCGTTGACGATATCGGCCGCCGACGAACCATCCTGTCCCATCCGCATGTCGAGCGGACCGTCCCGCATGAAGGAAAACCCGCGCTCGGCCTGGTCAAGCTGCATGGACGACACACCAAGATCTAGCACGACCCCGTCCACATCCGACGCCACACTGTCCATCTCGGCGAAGTTGGCCTGAACGAGGTCGATACGCCCAGCATATTCGGGCAGCCACCTGGCGGCCATCTCATGCGCCAGCGGGTCACGGTCGATGCCGATGACCTTTTCGGCGCCTGCCTCGATCAGACCGCGCGCATAGCCGCCCGCGCCGAACGTGCCGTCGATCCACACGCCCGTGACCGGTGCCACCGCCGCCAGAAGCGGCCGCAGCAAGACAGGCACATGCGGCGCATCGGGCTTGGGCGCGGCGCCCTCGGTCATGGCCTAGTCTCCCTGGATCTTCTTTCGGGGCAGCAATTCCAGCACGTCGACATCTTCCGGCAGATCATCGAGAAGCGCCTCGGTCTGAAGCTGCTCGCGGTCATAGGTCTCGGGGTTCCAGATCTGGAACGTGTCGCCGGATGCGATGAAAAACGCTTCGGAATCAAGCTCGACGCCGATTTTTTCGCGCAGCTTCTGGGTCAGGACGAAGCGGCCCGTATCGTCGACCACCGCATCGGTCGACAGGCCCGAAAAGGTCCGCTCCAGCAATTTGCGCTGTTTGGAGCCGCGCGGCAGTTCCTCGATCTGCTCTTCGACCTGCTCGATCGCGGCGATGGTGTAGCATTCGAGGAAATTGCGGCGGTGATCGCCGTAGACGATGACGAATTCGGGCAGCTTGCCGGTATCCCAGCCCGGATCGCCCGCTTCGAGGACACGGCGAAAAGAGGCTGGGATTGAGACCCGCCCCTTCTTGTCGACCTTCTGCCGACCTTCACCTCTGAACCTCAGCCTGCGGCCCACTGCCCGGCCCTTTCACTGTCCGCCCCCGGTAAACGTAAAAACGGCGGGTTGATCCGCTGCCATCGATCAACCCGCCGCCTGGTCCCGCTTGGGCGGGAGGATCCCAGCTGCGCGTGCCACCTGGGGGGATGTCTGCTCGCCCACGCGCTGGAATTCCGTTTTTGTCGACGAGAGCGAGGTGCCTGTATGAAACCCGCTCTTTTATTTTTGTGTTCGGGAGAAGTGTCGCGGCTGGTTTTTGTGTCCGCTGTCTTCCCTGCCCTCGTCGATGAACAATGGATGGCATGGGAATTGATGGTACGCAACAAATTTCTACGCATTTTTTGCGAAATGTTGTTTTGAGTACGCCCTGAAAACAACATGTTGTGCGAATTTTCGATCCCTCTATTGGCCTATTTTGGCATTCCGCCACAAAATCAATCTATATCTAGTAGAATCCCCGGCGATCCATCCTAGCCCATGAATTCCAAGACAATGCTGCATTTTTGCCTGAGCGCGCCACGTCCGCACCCGTCTCGGCCCAATTTACACCCCTGAATCGGGCCGTACACCGCCCCGTCCCAAGACGATTCCGATGATTCCGCCGGGCAACACCCCTGACCCAGGGCGAGAGACCAACCGGAACCCATCATTTCCCAAACCGCGTCCCAAATATTCCCAGCATCCCAGTTCAGACCATGCTGACCGCCTCGAAGGACCCCCTTACTCCCAAAGGGCCGCCCGAAGCCGCGCCGATTTCCCACCCGATCCCAGCGCGGCCCCCTTCCGGACCGCAGATGCCGCGACGCACCTCCAGGCCCATTGCGATCTGCACTTGATTTCGCGCGCCCGGGCTTCTACCCCGAACGGGCCTCGGTCCGGGCAATGCCCGGTGAAAAGGGAACGTGGTGCGAATCCACGGCTGCCCCCGCAACTGTCAGCGGCGAGCGCGCGCGGCACATGCCACTGGGCTCAGGTCCGGGAAGGCCCGCGTAGCGTGATGACCCGCAAAGCCAGGAGACCTGCCGCGGCGATCACCCTTTTCGGGCGCGGGGCGCGTCCCGGGAAACGGTCCTTCCGGAGTGGTGACATCTCACGCCGTTCACCGGGAGGGACTTCGTCCTTTCCAAGAACATCATCAAAATCGCCGCGGCCTGCCCAAGGCGCGCCACGGCAAAAACGAGGGAAAGGACACGTATGTCCCGCCTGTTCTCCGGCGTCAGCGTTCTCGCGCTGTCGCTTCCCCTGTCCGTGCACGCGCAAGACGTGCTCGAGCTGGCTCCGATCACGATCTATGGCAACGTCACCGACCTGCCGCTGTCGCGCACCGGTGCGACGGTCGAGATCATCGACGAGGAGGCGCTCGAAGACGCGCCCTCGCAGACCCTGGCCGAAACCGTCGCGTCCCAGCCCGGCGTCAGCTACACCCAGGCCGGCGGCCCAGGTCAGCCCGCCTTCGTGCGCCTGCGCGGCCTGCCCCAGCGCTATGCACCGGTGCTCGTGAACGGCATCGACGTGACCGACCCGTCGGGCGTGCAAAGCCAGTTCGACTGGTCCAACATCCTTGCCAGCGGCGTCACCGGCGCCGAGATCATCAAGGGCTCGCAATCAGCACTTTACGGCTCCGAGGCCGTGGGCGGCGTCATCGCCCTGACCGCGGCCCGCGCCCCCGATGCGCCGAGCCGCGAAGGCTCCGTCTCGATCGAGGCCGGTGCCTATGACACGCAAAGCGCGACCCTGTCCTATGGACTTGCGACCGAGCGGGCGGGCTTCGCCTTCAGCTTCGGCGGCACGCAATCCGAAGGCTACAACGCCGTCGATCTTCCGGGGTATGACGAAGATGACGGGTTCGAGGCCAAGCAGGCCAGCTTAGACGCCTATGTCGACGTGACCGACACGCTGCGCCTCGGCCTGACCGGGATCTACAATGCCTCCAAGGGCGATTTCGACCCGACCTTCGGCATTGTTCCGTCCGATCTGGAAGACGGCGATTACGAAACCTACCAGCGCGGTTATCGCGGCTATGCCGAGCTGCAGACAGGCGCTTTCACCCACAGCCTGGAGCTCTCGCAATTCCGCATCGGGCGGGATTCGACCAATGCCTTCGGCACGTCGACCTTCGAAGGGGAGCGCCGCAAGATCGGCTATCTCGGCGAGTGGGATATCGGCGGCGGCACGATCCTGTCCTTCGGGGCCGACCGCACCATCGAGGAGGCGGAAAGCGCCCCCGATGACGTGGAGACCGATGGCCTCTTCGCGGAACTGGTCTACGCCGCGACGCCGGATCTGGATTTCGCGCTGTCCCTGCGCAACGACCACCATTCCGAATTCGGCGATTTCACCGCCGCGCGGGGCGCGGTCACCTGGCGGGCCACGCCCGACATCACCGTGCGCGCGAGCGTTGCCAACGGATATCGCGCACCCTCGCTCTATGAACTCTACGACCCGACATATGGTGACGCCTCCCTTGATCCCGAAGAAAGCGTGAGCTTCGATCTCGGCATCGAGAAGGTCTATGCCAATGGCGCCTCGGTCTCGGCCACCCTGTTCAAGACAGAGATCGACGATCTGATCGTCTTCGACGGGACGATCGCGCCCTTCGGCGGCTACGCGCAATCGAGCGGCACCTCGACCTCCGAAGGCGTAGAGATCGCGGCCTTCCTGCCGATCGGTGACCGGATCGGGCTCACGGGCGCGTTCACCTACACCGACGCGCGCGATGCGGACGACGATCCGGAGCTGAACGTGCCGCGCTACGATCTGTCGCTCGGCATCGATGCGGAGATCACGGATCGCGTCTCGGGCGGCTTGACCCTGCGCCATGTCGCGGACTTCCCCGATACGTTCAACGCCGACTTCTCCCGCGTGGACAGCGTCGATGACTACACCGTCGTAAATGCCCGCGCGTCCTTCGCAGTGACGGACGACATCGAGGCCTATCTGCGTGTCGAGAACCTGTTCGACAGCGATTACGAGACCATCCCGGACTATGATGCGCCGGGACGTTCGGCCTACTTCGGGGTCCGTGCGTCGTTCTGATCTCCGAGTGCTCGGGGCCGCGCTGACATTGATCGGCGCGGCCCTTGGCACGGATGCGGCGGCCGCGCCGGAGCGGGTCGTCTCGCTCAATGTCTGTACCGATCAACTGGCCCATCTTCTGGCCGCGCCCGGTCAGCTCGTCTCGGTCTCGTCGCTGGCGCATGATCCCAGATCTTCCGCCTATGCGGAGGCGCTGCAGGGTATCCCCGCCAATGGCGGCGGCGCGGAGGAAGTCGTCCTGCTGGAGCCGGACCTCATCCTCGCAGGCACCTTCACCACCCTCGCCACGGTGCAGATGCTCGAAGGGCTGGGCCATGAGGTCGCCCTTTTCGGACCCGTCACCTCGCTTGAGGATGTCACGGACAACATGGCCCGCATGGGCACGCTTCTGGGCCGCGAGGCGCAGGCGGAACAGCTCATTGCCGAGTTCGAAAGGGCATTACGCGCGCTCCCGCCGCTCTCTGATGGTCCCCGCACGCTTCTTTACTATCCCATGGGCAGCACGTCGGGACGCGGCACCATGGCCGACGCACTGCTGCAAGCCGCTGGCCTGACGAATATCGCCGCCGAGATGGGATTGCGCTTCGGCACGCTCCACCTCGAGGAGGCGGTGCTTTCCGCGCCCGACCTGATCCTGACGCCCGCGCCCTATGCCCGCCCCACGCGCGCGACGGACCTGCCCGGTCATCCCGCCCTGCGGCAGGTCGCCCCCGTCCACCGCATCGAGGCCGGTGCCGCCTGGAGTTGCGAGACGCCTGCGCTTCTGGACGCCATCGCCGATCTGCGCGCCCTGGCAGAGGAGCTGGAATGATGCGCGCCCTCACCCTTGCGGCCCTTCTCGCGCTTGGACTGGTGATGTTCGCGGCCTCGCTGCTCGTGGGCTATGCGCCGCTGGGCCCCGGGCCCGCGCTCGCTGCCCTTTTCGGACAGGGTGATCCGCTGACCGTGATCGTGATGCAGGATATCCGACTGCCGCGCGCGCTTCTGGCGGCTCTCGTCGGTGCGGCCTTGGGCATGTCGGGTGCTGCGATGCAGGGCCTTTTGCGCAATCCGCTGGCGGAGCCGGGCCTGATCGGCGTGTCGGGCAGCGCCGCCCTCGGGGCCGTGATCGCCTTGCAAACCGGGATTGCCGGGGCCTTCGCGCTGGCCCTGCCGGTGACAGCCCTTCTGTTCGCCGCCGGGGCCGTGGCGCTTCTTATGGCGCTGGCCGGATCGCGGGGCGGGTCGCTGACGCTGATCCTCGCAGGCATCGCGGTCTCCTCGCTTGCCGGCGCGCTGACCTCGCTTGTGCTGAACCTCTCGCCCAATCCCTATGCCGCCGCCGAGATCGTGTTCTGGCTGCTGGGCTCGGTCGCGGACCGCTCGATGGAGCATGTGGCGCTGGCCGCGCCGCTGATCTTCGCGGGCCTTGCGGTCTTGGCGCTCACTTCGCGCGGCCTCGATTCGCTGACCCTGGGCGAGGATGCCGCCGAGGCGCTGGGGGTCTCGATGGCGCGGTTGCGCCTGATGGTCCTCGTGGGCACCGCGGCATCGGTCGGCGCGGCCACGGCGGTTGCAGGCGCCATCGGGTTCGTCGGGCTTGTCGTGCCGCATCTCCTGCGCCCCCTGATGCGCGCGCGCCCCGGCGCCCTTCTGGCCGCAAGCGCCCTTGGCGGGGCCGCGATCGTGCTGGCGGCGGATCTTGCCGTGCGGCTGATCCTGCCCGACCGCGATCTGAAGCTTGGCGTCGTGATGGCGCTCATCGGCGCGCCACTTTTCCTGCATCTGATCTATCGCACGCGAAAGGACCTGATGTGACCGCGCTCACGCTGAAAGGCCTGACCGTCCGGCGCGGCGCCTGCCCCGTGGTGGACGCGGTCGATCTGTCCGTCGCCCCGGGCGAGGTCGTGGGCCTTCTTGGCCCCAATGGCGCGGGCAAGACCACGCTGATGCGCGGCGCCCTTGGCCTGATCGCCGCAGAGGGGTCCTCGTCACTGGCCGCCCTGCCGCCGCGTGCCCGCGCCCGCACCGCGGCCTGGCTGCCGCAACAGCGCGAAATCGCCTGGGGGCTGAGCGTTGGCGATCTGACAGCCCTGGGCCGCCTGCCCCATGGACGCGGCGGCACAGCGGCGGATCGTGCGGCCATCGACGGCGCGCTCTCGGCCATGGGGCTTGCCGATTTCGCCGATCGCCGCGCGACGGAACTTTCGGGGGGAGAACAAGCCCGGGTCCTCATCGCGCGGGCGCTTGCGCAGGACGCCCCGCTTCTGATGGCGGATGAGCCTATTGCCGGGCTCGACCCTGCCGCACAAATCGCCACGCTGGAGCTGTTCTCACAGCTCGCAAAGGACGGTCGCGCAGTGCTGACCTCGCTTCACGACCTGAACCTCGCGGCGCGCTATTGCACCCGGCTCGTGCTTCTGGACCGCGGGCGAAAGGTCGCCGATGGCCCCCCGCGCGACGTGCTGACCAAGGCTCATCTCGCGCAGGTTTTCCGCCTCGATGCGCGCCTCATCGAGACCGAAGGCGGCCTTGTCATCGACCCGCGGGGCGTGCTGCCATGAAACGCCCTAGCAGAGCCTTTCCGATCCACAGACCCGGAGTGACCCATGGATAATGTCTTGGCCTTTCTCGACCGCGGTGGCCCCGCGCTTTGGGTGATTGCCGCGCTGTCGGTGATCACCCTCGCGGTGATCCTGTGGAAGACATGGTCGCTGGCGCGCATGGGCGCTTGGCGGCGCGCCCCGGCGGAGCGAGCGGTGGCCCTCTGGGAGGCCGCAGCACCCGAGGATGCCGAAGCCGCGCTGAGTGGCCGGTCCGGCCTGCGCGCGCGGGTTCTGCGCGCCACCATGCAGGCCGCGCGTACCCGCCCGCCCGAAGCCGCCCGCGAGGAAACGATGCGCGTTGCGCGTGCCACATTGATGGAGGCCGGGCGCGGGCTTCGCGCGCTCGACCTCATCGCGACCATTGCGCCGCTTGTCGGGCTTCTGGGAACCGTGCTCGGCATGATCGACGCCTTCCAGGCGCTGCAGGAAACCGGTGCACGGGCCGATCCCGCAACGCTTGCAGGCGGGATCTGGGAGGCGCTTCTGACCACGGCGGCGGGCATGGCGGTGGCGATCCCAGCCTCGATCGCGCTGTCCTGGTTCGATTCGGTGAATGAACGCGTGGCCCATGACCTCGACGATTTGGCCAGCCGGGTGCTGAACCGCGCATGAGCCTCGGGCTGCGATCCCGCGCCGCGCGCAGGCGCAAGCCGTCGCTGACGCCGATGATCGACGTGGTCTTTCTGCTGCTCGTTTTCTTCATGCTGGCCGCGCGCTTCGGGACCAGCTCCGCGCTGGCGCTGGCGCCCGGCGGCGGCGATGCCGAGGCCGCCTATTCCGGCCCGCCCCGCCTGATCGAGGTCGGCGCGGACGAGGCGCTCTGGCTGAATGACACAGCCCAGCCCGGACCCGACGCCCTGCTCACGGCGCTTGCGGACCTCACCGATGGTCCCGATGACATCGTGGTTCTGCGCGGGCGGGACGGGGCAGAGACGGGCGATCTGGTCGCCATCATCGCGCTTTTGAACCGCGCCGGATATCAGCGCTTGGCGGTGGTCGAATGACCCGCCCGCGCCTTGCCATCCGCCCGAGACGCCGCTCTCGCGAAGCCGTGGTGCCGATGATCAACGTGGTCTTCCTGCTCCTGGTCTTCTTCCTTCTGACGGCGCAGATCGCGCCCGTCGCCCCCTTCGAGGTGACGCTGCCCGAGGCGGAGGCCGAAGAGACGGCGCAGACAGCGCCCCTGCCCCTGTTTGTCGCGACGGATGGCCGTCTGTCCCACGGCGATCTGCGCGGTGATGCGGCGCTGGCGGCGGCGGTTGCGGCAGGCCCCGTGCGCCTTGAGGCCGATACGCGTCTGCCCGCCCAAGCCTTGGCCAAACTTCTGGCACGGCTCACGGAGGCCGGTGCGGAGGAGGTCATCACCATCGCAACCCGAGCGCCCTCCCCATGAGCCTGCGCGACGCAGCCCTGTTCGGCGGTTTTGCCCTTGCCATGCATGTCGGCGTCTTCGCCTGGATCGGAGCAGTCGAGGACGGAGGCAGCGCAGGCGGCGGCGCGGGTGGCGCTGCTGATGTGACCGTCCTGCCACAATCAGGCGAGATCGCAGCGCTGGTCGAGCGCTGGACCGCGCCGCCCGAGACCAGCACCGCAATGGCCGCACTACCGATGCCGGAAGCATTTGCCCCGCCTGCGCCGGTGACCGCGATGCCCGACGCGCCACCATCGCGGATTGCCCGGCCTGCAGATGCCGACCCGGCTGAAGCTGCACCGGACGACGCGCCGTCGCCGCAAGCGCCTGCATCTCCGGCGCCGCCGAAGCCGCGCCCCTCTTTGGCGCCGGAAATGCTGACGGCCCTTGCGCTGCCTTCAACGCCAGCGCTCGAACGGCCCGCGCGCCCCGCCGAGACCGCGCCAACGCGACCGCAAAGGCCCGCAGCGTTGGCCGTGCCCGGTACGAATGCCGAGACGCCCCCGCAAGCGCAGACCGCGCCCGCCGCGAAACCCACGCCGCGCGTCAACCCGTCGGAAGCGGCGCCGTTGGCCTCGGCCCGTCCCGCCCCGCGCCCGCCGGGCCTTGCGCCTGAGCGACCGCGTCCGGTGGCCTCGCCTGCCCCGGCCCCCGCTCCAGCCGCCCGCGCCAAGCCCCAAGCAGGTCGGAAAGCGCAAGGCAGCGGTGGCGCCGCGGCACCCGCCCGGGCCGCCCCTGCCCCGGCGGCCTCCGGCCCGTCACCGGACGCAATCCGCACGGCCCGCGCACAATGGGGTGCCAGCATCCGGACCGCCATCGCCCGCGCGCAACGCTATCCGCGCGGGACCCGCGCGACGGGACGGGTGACGGTCAGGCTGAACGTCACCCCGTCGGGGCGCCTGATCTCAAGCGGGGTCGTCGCATCTTCGGGCAATGGCGCGTTGGACCGGGCCGCCTTGCAGGCGACGCAGCGCGCGCGCTTGCCCCGGGCGCCTTCGGTGTTGTCTGCGGCAAGCTATGCGTTCGATCTTCCGCTGAGCTTCGCGCGCCGCTGAGTCTGCCCGTGGGAAGAGTTGCAATAAGTGCGATGCTGCAACGCGGCGTTAGCGACTAAAAAAATCGCCCAATATCGCGCCAATTCGCGCTTTATGACGTCGCGTAAGTGCCGGGAACCGATTAAGGTCAATCTGCAACCTACTGAAATTGCTGACTTATATATATGCACGACACGCATGCCTGCTTTGCCGATTGAACCATTGTGCAACCGCAGCATTCGCCCCATCTTTGGACCAACGCAAACGAGCATATCCATTCGAGGATCGGTAAAATGTCCTACGCACAAACATATTCCGGTACCGCCGCAACAGGCACCTTCGCGCGCCTGAAATCCAGCATCTCCGAGAAGCTGGCCCGCCGCAAAGTGTACCGCACCACGCTGAACGAACTCTCCGCCCTGTCGGATCGCGAACTGCGCGATCTCGGCCTTGCCCGCTCCTCGCTGCGCGGCATCGCATGGCAGGCGGCCTACGATAACTGAGATCATGGGCGCAACGAGCGCAAGATGTGTCGCAACCGCAACATTTCGCCGCAGCGCCCATAATCGAGAAACAATGACGGGTCACACGCGTTTCCCGTTCGATCTTTGAAGGCCTTCCCTCCTCCCTTGAGGTCTTCAATCCACAGCGGCGGCATCTTCCTCCTCCCTGGTGTCGCCGCACCAAATTCCGAAGACCGGGCCAGATGGCTACCTCTTCGACCGAGCTGAAGGCCTTCCTCCTCCCTTTGGGCCTTTGGACCACGCGGCGGCTCTCTTTTCCTCCTCCCTTGGGGGTCGCCGCGATCCCATTCGCCCTTCGGCTGCGGCTGCCGGGCACACGAGACGAAGGCCTCTCCTCCTCCCTTGGGGTCTTCGATACCGGCGACGGCCCTCTTCTCCTCCTCCCTTGGAGGGTCGTCGCCACAAAATTCGCCCTTCGGCTACAACCGCCGGGCACACGAGACGAAGGCCTCTCCTCCTCCCTTGGGGTCTTCGATACCGGCGACGGCCCTCTTCTCCTCCTCCCTTGGAGGGTCGTCGCCACAAAATTCGCCCTTCGGCTTCGGCCGCCGGGCCCACGAGACGAAGGCCTCTCCTCCTCCCTTGGGGTCTTCGATACCGGCGGCGACCCTCTTCTCCTCCTCCCTTGGAGGGTCGTCGCCACCATCGTTTTCGGATGCAGAACGCCTTTTGCGATGCGTCCACCAGAGTCGGAAGTTCTCTCCTCCTCCCTTGGGAACTTTCGGGACCCGCGGCGGCCCTTTTCTCCTCCTCCCTTGAAGGGTCGCCGCACACTCCCCCCCACCATCGACGATTTTTTGCGGCTTTCGCGCCCGTTCCGTACCGCGCGACGCTTTCCCTTGGCCCCCGGCTTCGCTAGGAGACGGGGCGAGAGATCAAGGAGGCCCGCGCGCCATGGCGATGGACAAAACTTTCGACTCAAAATCGGCAGAGGGCCGCATCTCGGCCGCTTGGGAAGAGGCGAATGCCTTTGCCGCGGGCGCCAATGCCAAGCCCGGGGCCGAGACCTTCTCGATCATGATCCCGCCGCCCAACGTGACGGGCAGCCTGCATATGGGCCACGCCTTCAACAACACTCTGCAGGACATCCTCGTGCGCTGGCACCGGATGCAGGGCCATGACACGCTCTGGCAGCCGGGCACCGACCATGCGGGCATTGCCACACAGATGGTGACCGAGCGCGAGATGGCCGCCAATGGCGAGCCCACGCGCACCGAGATGGGCCGCGAGGCCTTCCTGGAGCGCGTCTGGCAGCAGAAGATCAAATCCCGCGGCACGATCATCGGCCAGCTGAAGCGCCTCGGCGCCTCCTGCGACTGGTCGCGCGAAGCCTTCACCATGTCGGGCGCCCCCAATGCGCCCGAGGGCGAAGAGGGCAACTTCCACGACGCCGTGATCCGCGTCTTCGTCGACATGTACGAAAAGGGCCTGATCTATCGCGGCAAGCGGCTGGTGAACTGGGACCCGCATTTCGAGACGGCGATTTCGGATCTCGAGGTCGAGAATACCGAAGTGAATGGCCATATGTGGCACTTCAAATACCCGCTCGCGGGCGGGGCCACCTATACCTACGTGGAAAAGGACGAGGACGGGAACGTGCTCTTCGAGGAAGAGCGCGATTACATCTCCATCGCCACCACGCGGCCCGAGACCATGCTGGGCGACGGGGCCGTTGCCGTGCATCCCTCCGACACCCGCTATGCGCCCATCGTCGGCCAGCTCTGCGAGATCCCGGTCGGTCCCAAGGAGCATCGCCGCCTGATCCCGATCATCACCGACGAATACCCCGATCCCGATTTCGGCTCGGGCGCGGTGAAGATCACCGGCGCGCATGATTTCAACGACTACGCGGTGGCCAAGCGCGGGAATATCCCCTGCTACCGGCTGATGGACACCAAAGGCGCAATGCGTGCTGATGGCGAGGTATATGCCCGCGCGTCCGCCACCGCGATGGCCGTGGCCAAGGGCGAGGAAAGCCTCACCGAGGCCGAGGTCGACGCCGTGAACCTCGTGCCGGACGATCTGCGTGGGCTCGACCGGTTCGAGGCGCGCAAGGCCGTGGTCGAACAGATCACCTCGGAGGGGCTCGCTGTGATGGTCCCCGCCCACGATCCCCGTTTGGGCAAGAAGGCGGTGCGCCGGGATGCGGCCGAGGAAGGCGGGCAACCGCCTGAGGAGGTGCGCGTCCCCCTCGTCGAGGAAAAGCTGATCATGCAGCCCTTCGGCGACCGCTCCAAGGTCGTGATCGAGCCGATGCTGACCGACCAATGGTTCGTCGATGCCGAAAAGATCGTGGGCCCCGCGCTCAACGCCGTGCGCGACGGCACGACCCAGATCCTGCCCGAGCGCGACAAGAAGGTCTATTTCCACTGGCTCGAGAATATCGAGCCCTGGTGCATCTCGCGCCAGCTTTGGTGGGGGCATCAGATCCCCGTGTGGTACGGGCTCGATGTCTGGGATACCGGGTTCCGCGACGATGAAGGCGATGGCGATCTCGACATGGTCGAGATGGGCCGCCTCCTCCTTGATGGCGCGTTCAACCATGCGGAGCCGACCTTCCATTGCGCCGCCGATCTCGATGCGGTGGCCGAGAAGTTCCACGCCGATCTGCGCGCCCTGCCCGCGCCCCTGCACGCCGCCCAGGTGATCGAGGTCGCCGACCGGGATGCGGCGATGCACGCGCTGGCCGAAAGCCTTGCACAGTACGAGGTCAGCCAAGACCCGACGCAGCTGGTCTACCCGGTCTGGCGCGACGCGGACGTGCTCGATACCTGGTTCTCCTCGGGGCTCTGGCCCATCGGCACGCTGGGCTGGCCCGAACAGACGCCGGAGCTGCAAAAGTACTTCCCGACTTCGACGCTGATCACCGGCTTCGACATCATCTTCTTCTGGGTCGCCCGGATGATGATGATGCAATACGCCGTGGTCGGCGACCGGCCTTTCGACACCGTCTATGTCCACGCGCTCGTGCGCGACGAGAAGGGCAAGAAGATGTCGAAGTCGCTCGGGAACGTGCTCGACCCGCTCGACCTCATCGACGAGTACGGCGCGGATGCGGTGCGCTTCACGCTGGCCGCCATGGCCGCGATGGGACGTGACCTGAAGTTGTCGAAGGACCGCATCGCGGGCTATCGCAATTTCGGCACCAAGCTCTGGAATGCCTGCCGCTTCGCCGAGATGAACGGCGTGTTCGAGAACCGCGTGGCGTCCGCCACCCCGCCGCAGCCGACCCAGACCGCCAATCGCTGGATCGTGGGGGAGACCGCCCGCGTGCGCGAAACCGTGGACGAAGCGCTCGCGCAGTTCCGCTTCAACGACGCGGCGAACGCGCTTTACTCTTATGTCTGGGGCGTGGTCTGCGACTGGTATGTCGAGTTTTCGAAGCCGCTTTATGCCTCCGAGGACGACGCCATCATTGCCGAGACGCGGCAAACGATGGGCTGGGTGCTCGATCAATGCATGATCCTGCTGCACCCCTTCATGCCCTTCGTCACCGAGGAGCTGTGGGCCCTGTCCGCCCAGCGTGACGGGCTCTGTGTCCACGCCGATTGGCCCGACTACACCGCCGATGCACTGGTTGATTCGGCCGCAGAAGCGGAAATGCGCTGGGCGATTTCGCTGATCGAGGGCACCCGTTCGGCCCGCGCGCAGATGCGTGTGCCGGTCGGTCTCTACGCCCCGATGCTGGTCACCGGGCTCGATGCCGAGGGCCAGGCCGCCTGGGATCGCAACGCCGCGCTGATCAAGCGGCTGGCCCGGATCGAGAGCCTCGAATCCGTCGAGACCTTCCCGAAGGGCACGGTGACAATTCCCGTGGGAGCGGCCAGTTTTGGCCTTCCATTGGAAGGGCTTATCGATGTGGGTGAGGAAATCGCACGCCTCGAAAAGAGCCTCGGCAAGATCGAGAAGGAGGCCAAGGGCCTGCGCGGTCGGCTGTCCAATCCCAAGTTCGCCGAAAGCGCGCCGGAGGATGTGGTCGAGGAAACGCGGGACAACCTCGCCGCCCGGGAAGAGGACATATCAGCCCTGCAAGCCGCCCTGTCGCGCCTGAAGGAGATCGGTTAACCGAAAACCGGCCTTGCAGGCCTAAGGATTGCATTGATTGTCTATTTTTGTTTACATTTAATGTAGACAAAGCAGGCTGACGCACAAAGTGTCCCTGCGGTAAATTAATGGACATGAAAATGCTCTATCAGCGCGTCGCTGCGCTTCACGGCGCGGCGAGCCGCCCTTCTCCGATATCGCAACTGCGCGAGGCAACAGCCGCCGCGCATCTTTCTGTTGAACATGTGTTCGCGGACTTCATGGCCGCGCCCGGACCTTATCTGACCCCGTTTCTGGCGGCGCAGCTGACCGCGCTCACCGCGTTGCGCGCCCATTGCGCCCGGCCCGCGATCGAAGAGGATGGGGAAATCCTGGATGATCTGATCCAGGATCTGTCCAATGATCTGCGGGGAAAGGTGATCCCGGTTCTGCCGGTGGGTCGCGCCCTCGATCCCGAGGCCGTGAGCTACCTGACGCTTGGGTCGCGCCTCGGGACGGAGGTGATCCGACGCCACCTCGTCCATACCGGCATTCGCGTGCCAAGCGCGTTCGGTGCCGGACCGCCCAGCCTCGCCTGGCAGGCGTTTCGCGCCCGGATCAACGCGCTGGAAGGCGAACCTGCCGCCCTCGATACGGTGATCCAGGACGCGTGCCGGGGCTTCAGCCTCTTCCGCGCCGCCGCCTACTTACACGGCTTTGACCGGCCAGAAAGGACATCATGAGCGCACCTGAACCACAACGCGCTCGCACCAAGTCGACCGAGGTCGACCTGACGAATTGCGACCGCGAACCCATTCACCTCCTCGGCCGGGTCCAGTCCTACGGGGCATTGCTTGCCGTGTCCTCCGACTGGATCGTGCAGCACGCCTCCGAAAACCTGGGCGCGGTGCTGAACATATCGGCCCGGGATGCGATCGGAGTCAGCCTCGAGAGCCTGCTTGGCATCACCGCGCTGGATCGTATCCGGCGTCAGATGCGCATGATCGATGGCGTGGATCATGCCACGCGCATCTTCGATTTCCCGCTGGGCAAGCACAGCTACGATTTGTCCATTCACCAAAGCGGGCGCCACCTGATCTTCGAATTCGAAGCGCATGGGCAGCGTCACGACCGCAATGCGCTCAGCCAGACCTACCCGCTGATCCAGCGCGTGCGCCAGGCCCGGACCTTCGAGGAGAAGTGCCACGAAGGCGCGCGGGCCATGCAGATCCTGTCGGGTTTCGACACGGTGATGGTCTATCGCTTCGCCGCGGATAATTCCGGCACGGTGATCGCCGAGGTCAAAGGGGAAGACAGCCCGTCCTATCTGGGATTGCGGTTTCCGGCGGGCGATATCCCCAAACAGGCGCGCGAGCTCTACAAGCGGGCGCTCTTGCGCCTCATCGCGGATGTGTCGGACAGCGGCGCGGCCATCCTGCCCGAACGCTCGCCCGAGGGAGAGCCCATCGACCTTTCGCTTGCGGTGACGCGTGCGGTCTCTCCGGTACATCTGGAATATCTGCGCAACATGGGGGTCAGAAGCTCCATGTCGGTGTCGATCCTCAAGGATGACGACCTTTGGGGCCTTTTCGCCTGCCACCACCGCAGCCCGCATTACATTCCGTTCGAACAGCGCACCGCGATCGAGCTTTTCGCGCATCTGTTCTCCTACGAGCTGTTGACCCTGGAGGAGCGCCAGACCGCCGAGGCGCATCGCCGGACGGCGGCCTTGCAGCGCAAGTTCCTGATGCATGTCACGGATGGAACCAGCCTGCCGGACGCGCTTCAGGCCCTGTCGGGCGACTTGCAGAAGACCATCCCCCATGATGGCGCCATCCTGTCCACGAACGGGGAGTTCCATGCCTGGGGGTCCACCCCCGATGCGGCCGAGCTGCCGGAGCTCTTGCGGTTTCTGAACACCACCGAGGCGAGCGAGGTCTTCGCGACCCACACGCTTGGCGCCGATGCCCCCGAGAATACATCGTTTCTTCCGACCTGTGCGGGCGTGCTGGCCATCCCCTTCTCGCGCAATCCGCGCGACTACCTGATCCTGTGCCGCAGCGAAGTGGCACAATCGGTGCATTGGGCAGGACAGCCACAAAAGCACGAAGATGTCGGCCCGAATGGCATCCGCCTCTCCCCGCGCAAAAGCTTCGAGGCGTGGAAGGAAGACGTGACCGGCCAGTCTGAACCCTGGACCACGCTGGAGATTCAGGCGGCCTGGAACCTCAGAACCCTGCTGCTGGAAATGCTGCTGCGTATCAGCAACGACGAGGTTGAGACGGGCCAGCGTAGCGGCGCGCGTCAGGAAATCCTGATTGCCGAGCTGAACCACCGCGTCCGCAATATCCTGGGCCTGATGCGCGGGCTGATATCGCAATCGGCCTATGACGGCATGAGCCTCGATTCATTCGCCAAGACGCTGGACGGACGGATCCATGCCCTCGCGCTCGCCAATGACCAGCTGACCCGGCAGGATTGGGCACCGCTTTCGGTCACGGACTTGATCGAGCTGGAATTCGCGGCCTTCACCGCGCAGTCCGAGACGCCGCGCATGACGCTGACGGGCTCTGACGTGCTGGTCACCTCGGATGTCTACACGGCGCTCGCGCTGATCCTGCACGAAATGGTCACGAACTCGGTCAAGTACGGCGCGCTCAGCGTGCCCGAGGGCCGCGTCGCTATCGGCCTCAGCCGGACCGAGACCGGCGCGCTGCAGATCGACTGGCAGGACAAGGGCGGCCCGGAAGTCAGCCCGCCCACGCGGCGCGGCTTCGGATCGAGCATCATCGAAAGCTCCATTTCCTTCGAATTGGGCGGCACGTCCGAAGTGTCCTACCCCCCCACCGGAGTCGAGGCCCGCTTCGTGGTTCCGCCCGGATATCTCAGCGAGGCGGGCGCGGTCGTGCAGATGAGCGCCAACACGAATGCCGCCGCGCGCGGCAAGCCTGTGCTGTCCGGCACAGCGCTCGTGGTCGAGGATTCGATGATCGTGGCGATGGATGCCACCGACATCCTGAGCGATTTCGGCGCCAGCGCGACGGAGATGGCAGGCACCGTGCGCGACGCGATGAAGCTGATCGACCAGCACAGCTTCGAGGTCGCCCTGCTCGACGTCAATTTGGGCAGCGAGGAATCGATCGAGGTCGCGCGGCGGCTGGCCAAGCTTGGCGTGCCGATCGTGCTGACCACGGGCTATGGCGACATGGACGATCTCAGGTCCCGCTTTCCCAAAGCGGCCATCGTTCAGAAGCCCTTCTCGTCGACCACAATCGGTGCGGCGCTGGTGGATTGCGGACTTTCCGAAGGCTGAGGCCCGCGCGCATTAGCCTTGATCCGCATCAAGGACGGCAACGGCAGGGTCTCTAGTCTCGGGCGTATCACGCGTCCTTGCCGGAGCCCTGCCCGATGCCCCGTTTCCTGTTCCTGACCTTGCCCGCGCTGGCGCTGGTAACGGCCTGCATGCCGGAGCCCCCGGTGTCGGGCGCCATGCTCTATTCGAAGAATTGTTCCGGCTGTCACGGCGCGGACGCCACCGGCGGTGGCGAGGCGGCGGGGCGCGGCACCACGCCTCCGGACCTGACCCGCATTGCCGCGCGCCGCGATGGCATCTGGCCGATGCTGGAAGTGATGTCGATCATCGACGGCTATGCGAAGGGCACCAATCCGCGCGCGGGCATGCCGGCCTTCTCGGGCTTTCTCGATCCGCCGCTCGTGCCATTCGATACCGGCAACGGGGTCACCGTCGAGGCGCCGCGCAACCTGATCGCGCTCGTTGAGTATCTGGAGACGATCCAGTCGCCCCCACCCACCGATTACGTGCCCTGAGCGCCCCGCTCAGGCCGGTTGCGGCACCAGCCCCCCTGCCTCCTGCAGGGCCGCAATCACCGCATCGACGCCCTCACCATGGCGCAAGGCGGTGAACAGGAAGGGGCGCCCCTGGCGTACGCGGGTCGCGTCCCGCTCCATCACCTCGAGCGAGGCGCCCACATGCGGCGCAAGGTCGGTCTTGTTGATGACGAGGATATCCGAGCGGGTGATCGCGGGGCCACCCTTGCGGGGAATCTCCTCGCCCGCCGCTACGTCGATCACGTAGATCGTCACATCGGCGAGCTCGGGGCTGAAGGTCGCGGACAGGTTGTCGCCGCCGCTCTCGATCAGCACGATCTCCACATCCGGGTGGCGTTTCTGCATCTCGTCGACAGCGGCGAGGTTGATCGAGGCATCTTCGCGAATCGCGGTGTGCGGGCAGCCGCCCGTCTCCACCCCGATCACGCGGTCGGCGGGCAGGATCTGCATCCGCATCAGCGCCTCGGCATCTTCCTGCGTGTAGATGTCGTTGGTGATCACCCCGATGGAGAAGTCGTGCTTCAGCCGTTCGGCGAGCCGCGCGGTCAGCGTGGTCTTGCCCGCGCCGACAGGGCCACCGATGCCCACGCGCAGGGGTCCGTTCATCTGTGTCATGACTGGAAAAGCCTCGGTTGCAGGGTTTCGTGCCGCATGGATGCGATGTCAGCCATGAAGGCCGCGCTGTAAAGATCATCTTCGGTCGTGCCGCGCGTGGCCTCGGCAATAACGCGGCAGAGTGGGCGCAGATCGGCGACCACGCCCTGTGCCTCGGTCTGGCCCAAGGCCATCAGCCGCTGCGCGGCCGAGACGAGGTTGGAGACCTGCGATTGCAGATAAAGCGCTGCGGTCAGGTCGATATTCACACGCGCCAGCCGCGCCGCCCGCCCCAATGCCACCGGCAGGACCAGTTCCGGCAGCTCGATCTTGGAGGTGGCGGCGGTCGTTTTGCAGAAAGCCGCGCCCTGCCGGGTGATTTCGGCGCGGCGCTCCTCCGATGGCGCAAAGGCAAGCGCAGTGTCGTTGAGGTCCGCGAGGTCGGTCGCGTCGACTGCGTGGCCCAGCCGGATCAGGATCGCATCCGACCGTCCGGCCCCGTGTTCCAGCGTATCGGTGATCCAGTCCCGCAACGTGGCGGCATCGGTCACGTGCCCGTCGGCAATCGCCATCTCCAGCCCCTGCGACCAGGCGAAGGCGCCCAGCGGATAGGCGGGCGACAGCCATTGCGCGAGGATCAGGAGGTCGTCTTCAATGCTCATGCGCGGCGTCTGCATGGTCGTGAGGATGGACATGCGTTTCGGTGTGGCTGTGGCTGTGACTGTGACTGTGGCTCTGGCTGTGGGAATGCGCGGTCGCGCCATGTTCATGGCTGTGGGTCCGGCCATGCCCGTAAGCCCCGCCTTCGGGCGTGAAGGGGGCGGTGGCCTCCGCGATCTCCGCATCCAGGTGCTCGAGCATATGCGCAATCACCGGGTCGTTCTGGATCTTCAGATGATCCGCCTCGATCTGACAGGGCGTGTGCCGGTTGCCGATATGCCAGGCGAGGCGTGGCAGGTTTTCGCCGCGGATTTCAAGCACCGCTTCCTCGGCGGCGCGGATCGCGACACGGCTGCCATCGGTAAGTTCCAGCACATCGCCATCATCGAGCGAGGTGGTCTGCGCGAGATCGACGATGAAGGCGCGGCCATCCTCGGTGGTCAGACGCTTGCGGCGTAGGAAGCGTGCCGCGTAGTCGAGCCGGCAGACTGGGTCGCCGTCGTGAGCGGCCTTGCGGTGCAGGGTTTGGGCGATGGGCAGGTCGGTCATGGAATGGCTTTCGAAGGGTGCGCGAGACGCGCATCGTCGGGCCGCGGTGCGGCGATCAGGGATTGGTTGCAAAGCGCTTTATGGTTGGCAAATCCGCGCTCACTCCGAGTGAGGCGCCAGGCTTTACCAGATCGCCGGACCGTCACGCCAGAGGCGTGCCACCCAAGATCGGCGCACCTCCGGTGCGACGGGCGGCCCGGCGATGCGCGGCGGCCTATGGCCTTGATTCCGCGCGCGCCAGTTTCTGCCAGGGCCCGCATCAGAACAGAAAATACCGCTGCGCCATGGGCAGGCTCTCCGCCGGTTCGCAGGTCAGCAATTCCCCATCCGCGCGCACCTCGTAGGTCTCGGGGTTCACCTCGACCTCGGGCGTTGCATCGTTGAGTTTCAGGTCCCCTTTGCCGATCTCGCGGGTATGGCGCACGGCGATGGTATCCTTGGCCAAACCAAGCGTGTTGCCGATGCCAGCGGCCTGCGCGGCCTCGGACACGAAAATCGCGGCGGAGCGTTCCACGTTGCGCCCGTAAGCCCCGAACATGGGCCGGGAATAGACCGGCTGCGGCGTCGGGATCGAGGCATTGGGATCGCCCATCTGCGCGCAGGCGATGGAGCCGCCGATCAGCACCATCTCGGGCTTCACCCCGAAGAAGGCCGGGTTCCAGAGGCAGAGATCGGCGCGCTTGCCCTCTTCGATGGACCCGATTTCATGGCTGATCCCATGCGCGATCGCCGGGTTGATCGTGTATTTCGCGATATAGCGGCGCACGCGGAAATTGTCGTTGTCGCCCGTCTCCTCGGGCAGTCGTCCGCGCTGCTTCTTCATCTTGTCGGCGGTCTGCCAGGTGCGGATCAGCACCTCGCCCACGCGCCCCATGGCTTGGCTGTCGGATGCAATGATCGAAAACGCGCCCATGTCGTGCAGGATGTCCTCGGCCGCGATGGTCTCGCGCCGGATGCGGCTTTCGGCGAAGGCGATATCCTCGGGGATCGACTTGTCGAGGTGGTGGCAGACCATGAGCATGTCGAGATGTTCCTCGATCGTGTTCACGGTGAAGGGGCGTGTGGGGTTCGTCGATGACGGCAGGACGTGATCGAGCCCGCAGATCTTGATGATATCCGGCGCATGCCCGCCGCCCGCACCTTCGGTATGGAAGGCGTGGATGGTCCGGCCCTTCATGGCCTTCACGGTGTGCTCCACGAAGCCGCTCTCGTTCAGAGTGTCGGTGTGGATCATCACCTGCACATCCATCGCGTCCGCAACCCCGAGGCAGCAATCGATGGCGCCGGGCGTCGTGCCCCAATCCTCGTGCAGCTTGAGCGCGCAGGCGCCCGCATTGACCTGTTCCTCCAGCGCTGCGGGCAGCGAGGCATTGCCCTTCCCCGCAAAGGCGAGGTTCATCGGAAACGCGTCGGCAGCCTGCAGCATCCGCCCGATATGCCAGGGCCCGGGCGTGCAGGTGGTGGCCAGCGTGCCATGGGCGGGGCCTGTGCCGCCGCCAAGCATCGTCGTCAGGCCCGAATGCAGCGCGTCCTCGATCTGCTGCGGGCAGATGAAGTGGATGTGGCTGTCGAAGCCGCCCGCGGTCAGGATACGCCCCTCGCCCGCGATGGCCTCCGTGCCGGGGCCCACGATGATATCGACACCGGGCTGCGTGTCGGGATTTCCCGCCTTGCCGATCTTGTGGATGCGCCCGTTCTTGAGGCCCACATCCGCCTTGTAGATACCGGTCCAGTCGACGATCAGCGCGTTGGTGATGACCGTATCGACGGCGCCCTCGGCCCGCGTCACCTGAGACTGGCCCATGCCGTCGCGGATGACCTTGCCGCCGCCGAATTTCACTTCCTCACCGTAATGAAGCGCATTGGCGCCCGATCCGCCCGAGGCCGCGGCCCCCGCGCCTTCGGCGATCAGGTCGCGCTCTACCTCGATGATAAGGTCGGTATCGGCCAGCCGCAGCCGGTCGCCCACGGTGGGGCCGAACATGGCGGCGTAATCGGCGCGTTTGATGGTGGCTGGCATAATCGCGTCCTTACATCATGGCGCGGAAATCGGCGTTCCGGCGCGTTGTCATCTCTTCCATGCACATCCAGTAGATCATCGGCGCGATGGAGCCCCCGGCGAAGTCATCGCGCTCCGCCTCGCAGCGGGCGTCACGGGCGCGCAGCCAGGTGCGCTGTTCGGTGAGCAAGCGTTGCCCCCACCCCTGCCGGTCGGCGCGGGGTTTGAGGATTTTCCACAGGCGATTGAGCTCGGCATCCGCTTTCTCCCAGCTTTCCTGAGCGCAGATATTCAGCGCCATCTGGGTTGTGCCCCGGTTGCATTCGAGGCCTTGCGCCCAGCCTCCGGTCGCAGGCACCATCAAGGCGATTGCGTAGATCAGGCGTCTCATAACGCCCCCATGACCGTCTTGTTGAACCCGTAGATGCGGCGGTCCCCGGAGAAGGGGATGAGGTTCACCTCCCGCCGCTGGCCCGGCTCGAAGCGCACGGCCGTGCCCGCCGCGATGTCGAGCCGCAAGCCATGCGCGGCGTCGCGGTCGAACTCGAGCGCCGGGTTCGTCTCGGCGAAATGGTAATGCGAGCCCACCTGCACCGGCCGGTCACCGGTATTGGCGACCATCAGCGTCGTGACAGGGGCATCCGCGTTCAGCGTCAGGCTGCCGTCTTTCGGGAACATCTCTCCGGGGATCATGGGCGGCGCCTCCTAGCGGATGGGGTTGTGAACGGTGACGAGCTTCGTGCCGTCCGGAAACGTGGCCTCGACCTGCACTTCGTGGATCATCTCAGGGATGCCCTCCATGCATTGATCGCGGGTGATGACCTCGGCGCCCGCCTGCATCATCTCGGACACCGACCGCCCGTCGCGCGCGCCTTCGACCACCGCATCGGTGATGAGCGCGATGGCCTCGGGGTGATTGAGCTTCACGCCGCGGGCGAGCCGCTTGCGCGCCACCTCGGCGGCCATGGCCACCAGCAGCTTGTCTTTTTCGCGGGGTGACAGGTTCATGTCAGAGCCTCCAGGACGCAGGAAGTGTATCGCGGCTGAGCCGGTCGAGAATGGGCAGAAGGGCCGTGCGCAGGGCGAAGCCGTCTTCGGCGAGAAGCCGCAGCGCAAGGGTGTCGGGCGCCAGAAGCGACGCGCCGCCCGTGGCGGGCAGATGGGTGCGGACGGCATCGAGATGCGCCTCGGCATCAGGCGCCACGTAAAGCAGGCTCGCCATCGCGCCCGCCCCCTGCCCCAAGGCGCGCCGGGCCAGCGTGGCGGCGATGTCGCCGTGCAACTCGGTACCGTCGAGGTAGTGCGCGCGGCCTCCGCGGGTCACGCGGATACGGTCGGACAGATGGCCCGTTTTCAGCGTCTCGGCCATGGCGCGACGGCCGAAGATCACCGGCTCTACCATCAGAAGGCGCGCGGTCGGATCGAGGTCTATCGAGAGCCGCCGTTCCAACGCGCCGCCGTCATAGACAATGAGCTCCTGCGGCAGCCAGGACAGATGCGCGTCCGCTCCGACCGTGATGTCGGTAGTGACCTGCGCGCGGCCCTCAGCCGCGCGGTACACCCGTTCGGCGGCCTGTGTGGTCAGCGTCAGATGCGCACCGGCCTGCACCTCGGCCGAGACCTGGATGCGGTCGCCGCCGGTCAGGCCACCGGCGGTGTTGATCAGGATCGCCTCGGCCCGCGGTTTGCGCACGGGAAACAGCATCTTGAGCGCGCCGCGCGTGCGGAACCGGTCGAGCACACTCTGCCCGTCGCGCGCCTTCACCGACAGCCAGCCCTGCCCGTCCGCACGCGGCACGCGGGGCGCGTCTGTCGCAGGATCTGTCACTCTTTGCAGGATCGGTCTTCTCCGTCACGCAGATGCGTCTTGGCCTTATGGCGCGCGTTTTGGACGCGGGATGTCAACGATTCCCGGCGCTTTGCCCAATAAACAGGCAGTCGCGCGGCGCTCAGACCGACACATCGTCCAGCACCGCCTGCCGGTCGGCCTCGTCCCGCGCCACGTTCCGGATGACCCGGCCCTGGCGCAGCGCCACGATCCGGTCCGCGAGCCCCCAGGCGAAATCGAAGCGTTGTTCCACCAGCACCACCGCCATCTCGCCCGCATCGCGCAAGCCCGCGATGACGCGACCGATCTGGTCGATGATATTCGGCTGAATGCCTTCGGTTGGTTCATCGAGCAGAAGCACCTTGGGCTTGGTCACCAGTGCGCGCGCAATGGCCAGTTGCTGCTGCTGCCCGCCCGAAAGATCGCCGCCCCGCCTGCCCCGCATCTCCGCCAGCACCGGGAAGAGATCGAAGATATCATCCGGCACGCGGCGCGCCTCACGCGGCAGGCAGGCAAAGCCCACTTCCAGGTTCTCGGCCACGGTCAGCTGGGCGAAGACCTCTCGTCCCTGCGGCACGTAGGCGATACCCGCCCGCGCCCTGCCCTGCGCGCCCGAGGGCAGCGCCGCACCGTCGAGTGTGATCGCGCCAGACGCCGGATGCCGCCCGGAAATGGCCTTCAGAAGCGAGGTCTTCCCGGTGCCATTCAGCCCCATGATGCAGGTGATCTGCCCCGCCTTCGCGGTCAGGTCGATCCCGTGCAGGATGCGGCTGCCGCCATATTCGAGCGTGATACCCTGCGCCTCAAGCATCTGCTGCCTCCTCGGGCCGCCCCAGATAGACGTCGATCACGCGCGGATCGGCGCAGACATGATCGAGCGAGCCTTCCGCCAGCGACCGCCCCTCATGCAGGACCGTCACGCGGCAATTCAGGCGCCGGACGAATTCCATGTCATGCTCGATCACGATCACTGCGCGGGTCTTCGCGGCCTCGACCAGCATGGCCGTGGTGCGTTCGCGTTCCGCCGTGGTCATGCCCGCGGCGGGCTCATCGACCAGCAGGAGGCGCGGCTCCTGCGCAAGCAGCATGCCGATCTCCAGCCATTGCTTCTGGCCGTGGCTCAGGATGCCCGCGCGTTTGGCGAGGTCCTTCTCCAGCCCCACCTCCTCAGCCACGGCCGCGGCGCGCGCGGTCCGGTCCGGCCGCCGCATCAGCACGTTCAGCGGGTTGCGCGGTGCGGCAAGCGCCATGGTGAGGTTCTCAAGAACAGTCTGATCCTCGAACACCGTGGGTTTCTGAAACTTCCGCCCAATGCCCGCCCGCGCGATCTGCGCCTCGGACAGTTTCGTCAGATCGCGCGACAGCTCGCCGTAGCGGATGGTCCCGCTATCGGGCCGGGTCTTGCCGGTGACGAGATCCATGAAGGTCGTCTTGCCGGCGCCATTGGGGCCGATGATGGCGCGCAACTCGGGCTCGTTGACCGAGATGGACAGGTTGTCGATGGCCTTGAACCCGTCGAAGGACTTGGTGACGCCCGAGACTTCCAGAAGCGCGCTCATGGCTGTTCCTCCTCCCCCCGGAGCGATCCCTGATCGGGGCCGAGGTCTTCGCGGCGGCGCGCCCGCCGGTCGCTGTAGATATCGACAAGACCGCCAAGGCCCTTGGGCGCAAAGAGCGTGACCAGCACGAAGGACAGGCCCAGAAGCACGAGCCACCAATCAGTCCATTTGATCGTGTAGAAACCAAGCTCGATATCGGGCGCGCCGCCGCCGGTGAACCAGCTGGAGGCGAGGCTGACCACGGCAGCGCCGATCACCGCCCCGTAAAGCCTGCCGCGCCCGCCGATGGCCACCCAGACGACCAGGTAGATCGACGCGATGGGTGCGATCTCGGCGGGGTTCACGATGCCCGCCTGCGGGTAATAAAGCGCGCCCGCGAGACCGCAGAGCATCGCCGTGCCGGTGAAAATGGCGAGCTTGTAATGCTCGACCTCGTAGCCCAGGAACCGCACCCGCGCCTCGTTGTCGCGGATGCCGCGCAGCACGCTGCCGAAACGACCCGACACGACCCAGGAGGCCCCCAGATACGCGAGCGCCAATGCGATGGCGGAGGCCCAGAGAAACCAGATCGAGATCACCGATTGCGGCGTATTCTCGAAGCCCGGAATGTTCTGCAGGCCCGACAGGCCGTTATTGCCGCGCAAGCCGCTGTCGTTCTGAAAGAGCCACAGCGACAGCGCCAGCGTGCCCGCCTGCGTCAGGATCGACAGGTACACGCCCGCGACCCGGCTGCGGAAGGCAAGCCAGCCGAAAAGGCCCGCGATCACGCCCGGTACGAGGATCGCGAAGGCCAGTTGTAGGGGCAGCGACCCGGCAAAGGCCCAGAGCCACGGGATCTCGGACGTGCCAACGACGCCGAAGATCTGCGTGCCGATCGCCTCTCGGATTTCCAGCGGCGTCGGCGGCAGCGTCGATTGCGCGAGCGAGGCCGCGACGATGGCTTCCGTGCGGTCCCACATCAGCCACATGCCGATGGCGTAACCGCCGATCCCGAAGAAGGCGAAATGCCCCAGCGACAGGATGCCGGTGAAGCCCCAGACGAGATCGAGCGCGAGGGCCGCGAGGCACAGGCAAAGGGTCTTGCCCAGAAGCTTGACGAAGGACACCGAGACGAGACCTGCCTGCGCCATGATCGTCACGAGCACCGTGAGCGTCGCAAGGCCCAGCATCATCAGGACCACATCCTTGCGCGCGATCAGCGGGCGCCTTCCGCGCGGCGCGATATCGAGGGTTTCGATGCTCATGCGGCGAACCTCCCCTTCTGGGGGACAATGCCGCGCGGACGGACCTGGATGAAGAGGATGATGAACAGGATCATGTATGTCTGCGCCGCCAGAGTGTTCGACGGGTTCAGCCATTCGATCCCCTTCTGCAGCCCGCCGATCATGCCCGCGCCCGCCAGCGTGCCGAAGACCGATCCGACACCGCCCACGACCACCGTCATGAAGCTTTGCACGATATAGGCGGCACCCATTTCCGACGTGACCTGCGCGAACAGCCCGATGGCCACGCCCGCGACGCCCGCGATGCCGGAGCCCAGTGCAAAGGTCGCCATGCCCACGCGGTCCGGATCGACGCCCAATGAGGCCGCCATGCCGGGATTCTGCGTGACCGCGCGCACTTCGAGGCCCAAACGCGTGCGGCGCAGGATGAAGACCAGAACCGCGAGGAAGATCGCCGCAAGCACAAAAATCGCGATGCGGATATAGCTGATACCCACGACATCGTTCAGAACCAAGGCGCCTGCCAGCCAGTCGGGCGAGGTCAGCGGCACGGCCTGCGTGCCGAAGATGTTCTTGAAAATCTGCTGCAGCATGATCGAGATGCCGAAGGTCGCAAGCAGCGTCTCGAGCGGACGATGCGCGAGGTGCCGGATCACCAGCCGTTCCAGCGCAACCCCCGCAGCGCCTGCGACCACGAAGGCCAAGGGCAGCGCGATGATGAGCGACAGGGTGTAATCGGGCACGATGGTCTGCACGACATAGCCCGTATAGGCGCCGATCATGATGAACTCGCCATGGGCCATGTTGATGACGCCCATGACACCAAAGGTGATGGCAAGACCGATTGCGGCGAGGAAATAGATCGAGGCGAGCGAGAGCGCGTCGAGCGCCAGATCCACGGCCTCGGCGCGGGCGACGCGGGCCTCGACCTCGGCCAAGGCCGTCTCGGCGGCGGCGGTCACGGCAGGATCGGGCTCGTCATAGACCTCAAGGATCGGCGTCGCGGCCAGCAATTCGGCGATGGCGTCCTCTGCGGGGCGCGCGGGTGCCGCGCCTGAGGCGGCCAGCGCGTCATAAGCGTCCCAGCGGGCGGCCTCAGAATCGAGCGTGGCGATGGGCCTGTCCGCGATGCGCCCGCCCTCGATGGCGGCAATGAGAGCCGCATCTCTGGCCGCGCGGCTGACCGTCGCGACCTCGCGCCCCGCCTCGGCCAGAAGCGCCAGCGCGTCGGCCTCCGATATGTCCGTTCCGATCTCGAGCGTGCGGGCGACATTTGCGTCCTCGGGCGCGGGCCCGACGATGGTGTCCGTGGTCAGGATAGTGTTGAGCGCGGCGCGCGCCTCAAGGGAAATGCGCGCGGCCATCCATTCGATCGCCTCGATCCGGCGTGCGGGATCCTCGCCGAAGCGGATGGTGATGAGGCGGTCGAGCGCCTCTTTGCGGTCACGGATCGCGCGGTTTTCCTCGCCCTCGATGGAGGCGCGGAGCGGCGCCAGCAGGTCCGGCGTGGGATTGCGCGTCAGCGCGTCGAGCGCCGCAAGACGGCGGTCCGGATCGGGATCGTTCAATTGGAACTGCACCAGTGCCGTGGCGATCAGGCGCCGCACGCCCGCATTGGGTTTCAGCTCGGTGATGTCGTCGCGGGGCGCGGTGCCCGCATCACTCCCATCCTCGACGGATTGCAGCACGTAGCTGTCGCCCTCCCGTTCGCCGGTGAAGAACAGCCCGTCGCTGTCGCGCTGCAACGCGCGCCTGTCGCCCCAGGCCTCCAGGAAGGACGGCATGCCGCTCGCACCGCTGGACGCCAGATCATCGAGCACCGGCTGGATCGTCCGACGCGAGGGCTTGGCGATCTGATCGGCGTGGGACTGCAGGGCGCTCTGGACGGGTCCCAACTGATCGGCGTCGCCTTGTGCCGCAACCGGAGTGCAGAGCACGGACAGGACGAAACTCAGGATGAGCGATAGGCGGCGCATTGGCTTTCCTCATGCGAAAACCGACCCGGGCGAAGAGCGCCCGGATCGGTCATCAGGTCGATTGGGCTCAGTAGTTCGACAGGATCTGGACGCAGCTTTCCGTCTCTGTGTCGTACATGCCGCAGCCAAGCTCGGGCCAGTCGGAGACCAGCTTGGCGCTATCCGGCAGATGGTCGGTCCAGGCGTCGCCCGGCACTTCCTCGGTCTGGCTGACGATGTCGAACTGGCCGTCCTCGGTGATCTCGCCGATGAGCACGGGCTTCGCGAGGTGGTGGTTCGGCAGCATGACCGCCGTGCCGCCCGTGAGGTTCGGGAATTCCTGCCCGTACATCGCGTCGCGGACCGCGTCGACATCGGTGGTGCCCGCTTCGGTGACCGCGTTCACCCACATGTTGAAGCCGATGTAATGCGCCTCCATCGGGTCGTTGGTGACGCGATCCTCGCCCATCCGTTCCTTCCAGGTGGCGACAAATTCGCGGTTCGCCTCGGTGTCGGCGGACTGGAAGTAGTTCCACGCGGCCAAGTGACCGACGAGGTTGGTGGTGTCGAGGCCGGAGAGCTCTTCCTCACCGACGGAGAAGGCCACGACGGGGATGTCGTCGGCGGAAATCTCGGCCGCGGCCAGTTCCTTGTAGAAGCCGATATTGGCATCGCCGTTGATCGTGGAGATCACACCGACGGGGCGGCCATCGGCGCTCATGTCGACGACATCACCCACGATGGTGGCCCAGTCGGAATGCCCGAATGGGGTGTAGTTGACGAAGATGTCCTCCTCCGCGACGCCGTTCGACTTGAGATATGCCTCGAGGATGTTGTTCGTGGTGCGCGGATAGACGTAGTCGGTGCCCAGAAGCGCGAAGCGTTCGATGCCCAGCTCTTCGAGGAAGTAATCCACTGCCGGGATCGCCTGCTGGTTGGGCGCCGCACCGGTGTAGAACACGTTCTTGGAGCTTTCCTCGCCCTCGTACTGAACGGGGTAGAACATCAGGCCGTTGAGTTCTTCGAGCACGGGCAGCGCGGATTTACGGCTGACGGAGGTCCAGGAGCCGAAGATCACATCCACTTCCTCGACGGTCAGCAGCTCGCGCGCCTTCTCGGCAAAGAGCGGCCAGTCGGAAGCCGGATCGACCACCACCGCCTCGAGATCGCAGCCCAGAAGGCCGCCCTTCTCGTTCTGCTGATCGACCAGCATCTCGACGGTGTCCTTCAGAGTGGTTTCGGAAATGGCCATGGTGCCCGACAGCGAATGCAGCACGCCCACCTTGACGGGACAGTCCTGTGCGGCGGCCGGAAGGGCCGGCAGCAAACACGCGGCGGTCAGCAGTAAAGTGCGTTTCACGAAGATATCTCCCAGATGTTGACGAACGAAACCGTGCGCCGAGCCGACATGCGGCGCCAATCATCCAAGGGCGGTGTTTCTCTGCGATGCAGAAAACTGCGCGAAAAAGCGGCAGACAGAGAGTGAAACGTCGCGAAATTGCGCGTTTTGCGACAGCGCAAAACCTGTTTTGCGGGAATGGCGCAGGCTGGCAACTGCGTGTTTACCACTCGGACGGCCCCGGTTTTCCGGGAATCGTGATCCTCAACAAGGGCGGGGGCGCATGTGAAAACGGCCACCCCATGGTTGGGATGGCCGCCTTCAGGTCTTTGGGATCTGCGTTCAGATCAGAAGTTCAGCGAGATATCGCGATGCTCCGCGTTGCAGGACGCAATGAATAGCGCCTGTTCCTTCGGCAGGCGCGGCTGCTGACGCAGACCGATCGTGCCCTGGATCGCCTGATCGTAGGCCTCCAGTTCCGGCAGAAGCTCGTTCTGCGCGCGACTGCGCCAGGCAAGCTCCGCCGCGATCATCTCCTGCGCCTCGGCGATGTATTCCAACGCGCGTTCGGCATTCGGCGTCCGGGCATCGATCTCCCGGCGAGCATCCGACAGCAGGCCGCGGATATCGTTGCCGCCGGCCACATCGCCGACCATCCGCTCCACGTCCTTGAAGCGCGTATCGGCTGTTTCGCCATCCATGCCCCGTGCGTCCTGCGCCAGCGCTTCGACCGGCGCTTCGAGAGCGGCCAGCGCCTCGACCGACGTGTCCGAGATCATCTCGCGCAGCTCCATCACCGGCTCGTAGGCCTGGTCCACGGTGCGACGGTACTGCGTCCGGGCGCGCCGGTCGGCGGACGTGATCTCGCCGTAGGCTGCCTCCGCCGCGTCCCAGCTTTCGGGCACTTGGCTGAGCAGGTTCTCGCGCTCCGCCTCCAGCTCGTCGACGCGCGCCTGCAGCCGCTCGGTCTCCCCGAAGCCGCGGCTGACCTGCGTGCGCAGCTCCTCCAGCGTGTCCTCGATCCGGCGTGCCTCTGCCTCGAGCTGACGCACGACGGTGTGCACCGGACGGTAATCGACCGCCTGCTCGGCCAGTTCGACCTTCAGGCGCTCGATCTCGGCCATGAGCGTGAAGGCTTCGCGCGCGTTTTCGAGACCGTCATTGAAGTCCTCGCGGGGATCGCGCGGCAGATAGGAGATATCCACGCTTTCCATGCGGTCGATGGACCCGCGGATCCGGTCGCCCTCGGTCTCGAAGGTCTCGGCCACGTAGTTCTCGACGCAATATTGCAGGGCGGGGTTGATCGGCGGCGGTGCCGTCTCTGCCGTGAGCGACGAGCGCATGGGCAGATAGTTCACCAAGGGCGGATAGCTCGCCACGATCAGGAGCGAAAAGAGTTGCAGACCGATGAAGGGCAGCACGCCGATATAGATCTGGATCGTCTTCACCGCAGAGGATGCCACGCCGCGCAGATAGAACAGCGCAAAGCCGAACGGTGGCGTGAGGAACGAGGTCTGGATGTTCAGACCGATCATCACGCCGAGCCAGACGGCGGTCACGTTCGCCTCGGGGTCGGCCAGAAGGATCGGCGCCACGATCGGCACCACGACGACCGCGATCTCGATGAAGTCGAGGAAGAAGCCCAGAACGAAGATCACCACCATGACAATGAAGAACTTCGTCCAGAACCCGCCCGGCAGACCTTCGAGGAAGTGCTTCACGAGCTCTTCGCCGCCGAAAGCGCGGAAGGCCGCGGTCAGCATGGCCGCACCCAGAAGGATGATGAAGACGAGCGAGGTGGTCTTCGCCGTCTCGACCATCACGCCGGTCAGGGCATCTTCGGTCACGTAGGCGCGGTAGCCGCTCCACAGGATGCCGATGATGGTGACGGCAGAACCGAAGATCGCGAGGTTGACGCCAAAGGCATCCTCGTCGCTTTGGATGTTCTGCACGTTGGTGTCGTAATTGGCCAGAACGTAGGCAATGACCGCAAGACCGCCCAGCGTCAGGATCGCCGGGACGAATTGCAGCCGTCCGCCGGGATGCAATCGGTAGCCTGCCATGACAAGCGCCCCGATGGCCCCGATGGCGCCCGCCTGGTTCACCGTGGCAATGCCCCCGATGATGGAGCCCAGAACCATTACGATCAGCGCAAGCGGCGGCACCATGGCCAGCAGCACGCGGCCGAGGAATTCCAGATCGTAGCCGTCATCATACGGCACGGCCGGCGCAAGCTTGGGCCGGATCAGCGCCACGGTCAGGATGAACAGGATATAGAGGCCCACGAGGACGAGGCCCGGCACCATCGCGCCGAGGAACATGTCACCCGCAGAGGTCGACACGACCGCGTATTCGGACGGCATCACCAGCTCGCCCGTGACCTCCTTGTAGAGATCCTGACGCGCCTGCCCCGCCTGATCGACCGCCGAAGACAGCTGGTCCGCGAGGATGATGAGCACGATCGAGGGCGGGATGATCTGCCCCAGCGTGCCCGAAGAGGCGATGATGCCCGTCGATAGCGGATTGGCATAGCCGTTGCGCATCATCGCGGGCAGCGAGATGAGACCCATCGCGACCACGGTCGCGCCCACGATGCCGGTGGTCGCGGCCAAAAGCGCGCCCACAACGACGACCGAGATGCCAAGACCGCCCGGCACCGGCCCGAAGAGCTGCGCCATGGTGACCAGAAGGTCCTCGGCGATCTTCGAGCGCTGCAGCATGATGCCCATGAAGATGAACAGCGGAATGGCGATCAGCGTGTCTCGTTCGGGTTCCCAATAGACCCCTCGGAGGTTGGTCACCCCCGCACTCAGCCATTGCGACGGGCCGCCCGACTCGAAATAGGCGTCCGTATCGCCGGTGAAGAGGTACCCTGCACCCGCGGCAAGCAGGATGGCGATGATGGCGGATCCCGGCAGGGCGAAGGCTACGGGATAGCCCGAGCCCAGCGCGTAAGCCATGATCACGACGAGAAGAAGAAGGAAAAAGAGCTCCATGAGATGCGGGCCTTTTCTTTACATCATTTCGGCGTGCGTCTCGCGCGCGCCCGGTTCATCGCGCGTATCGGCGACGGATTCGAAGAATTGGGCGACGAACTGCACCATCATCGTGACAGCGAAGACGCCAAGGAACCCGGCCATGAAGTACTTCACGTACATGCCGAAGCCCGATTGGGTCACCTCGAAGACCAGGATCGGCCCGACGATGACGCTCGATGACGATTGAAAGCCCAGGATCAGGATGGTCCAGCACAGCCCCATGCCCAGAAGGATCGCCCCCACCGCATTGACGCGGCCCTTCGACTGGCGGCGCATGCTGGCATAGAACAAATCGACCCGGACATGGCCGTCTTCCAGCAGCGTGTAGGCCGAGGCGAAAAGGAACAGCGCGCCGTACCAGAAGCGCACAAGGTCGGCCATGAAGGCCTGCTCATAGGAGAAGACGAAGCGGCTGAAGACGATCAGCAGCTCCGCCACCACGACGAGAAGCGCCAGCCAGATGAAGCCCAGCGTGCGCGTCACGGTGGCCAGCAGGATACCCAGAACCACGAGCGGTGTGTGAAAATAGAGCCCGCGGAACTGCGCCCTGCCCAGATTGCCCGCGAGGTCATCTCCCACAAGGCTCGCAAGCTGTCCGTTGACCCGCAGGAACGACACGATCGCATCGCCGAGCCCCACGAGAAGGACGACCCAGAAGGCCGCGCGGATGAGGAACGTGTTGATCGCGGTCACCCGCGCCGCATCTTCCCGCAGCGTCGTGTCCGGGGAGCGCAGGACGCTCATCACCGCAAGACCGATGGCCGCGACATAGATCAAGGCCTGGAGGACCGCGCCGAAACCGCCGCCTTCGCCGCTGAACAGCGTGGTGGCCCCCGGCATGTCGAACCAGAATTTCAGAATGGCGTTGAGGATGAAAGCCGTCATGCTGGACAGCATGATCCATCCGAAAATGCGCACGACCGGCGCTGGAGACGCGTACGTTTCGGTCATCCGAGACCCCCCTTGGATTATCCGCTGGACCCTTTAAGTGGGCCGAGCCGGATGTTCAATCCGGCTCGACCATGGCCGACTCCCCTGTCGGCAATCCATCAGCGCTCAGGTCAGATGCGCAGGAAGCGGTTCCGCTTCGCGACGTAAGGCGCGTCGGAATAGTTCGACCAAACACCCACGTTGTTGCGGACCTCTAGGAAGCTGTCGATGATCTCGGCGGCCAGCGCGGAGTGATCACGGGTCTCTTCGATCACCTCGTTGGCGGCTTCCCCGAAGACTTCGTAGACGTCGTCGTTGAATTCACGCAGCTCGACACCGTACTCGTTCACCAGGCGGTTCAGATAGATACCGTTCTGGTAGTTGGTTTCGGCAGGCTGACGCGCATTCTCTTCGGCACAGCAGATGGTGATGATCCGCTTGTGGTTGTCCGAAAGCTGCGACCAGAAATCGGCGTTCATGCCGAGGCTGACCTGCGATGCGGGCTCGTGCATACCCGGCCAGTAATAGTACTGCGCCGCCTCATAGAGCTTGAGGAAGAAGTCGTTCCACGGGCCCACCCATTCGGTCGCGTCGATCGCGCCCGAGACGAGGTTTTCGTAAATCTGACCACCCGGAAGCGACACGGGCGATGCGCCGACCTTGGCCATGACGTCGCCGCCGAGGCCCGGAATACGCATCTTGAGGCCGCGCAGATCCTCGGGCGAATTGATCTCCTTGTTGAACCAGCCGCCCATCTGCAGGCCGGTATTGCCGCAGGGAATGCCCTTGATGCCGAACTCTGCACCGATCTTGTCGAGCAGGTCCTGACCGCCGCCGAACTTCATCCAGGCGTCGATCTCGGTATAAGTCAGGCCGAACGGCACGGCGGTGAACGGCGCCCAGCCGGGGTGCTTGCCCTTCCAGTAATAGTCGGTGCCGATATAGGCCTGTGCGTTACCGGACGCGACTTCGTCGAAGCTGTCGAACGCGCCCACGCGCTCGCCCGCGGCGAAGTACTGAACGGCGATCTCGCCCTCGGTGGCCTCTTCGATGCGCGCGGCAACGCGCTGCGCCGAGGTGCCGAGGCCGGGGAAGTCACGACCCCAGGTCGAGACGATGACCATGTCGATGCGGTCCTGCGCAACAGCCGGAGCGGCCAGCGCGGATGCTGCGGCGCCGGTCGTGGCGACTTTCAGAAACTTACGTCTTTCCATTATTCATTGTCCTCCTTGTTGTTCGCACCCAGTCGGGCTGGAGTGCAACGTAGATGGCTGTCGACCGGTGACCAGTTTCAACATGGCGGGTCGGCCAATTGGGGGGCCTCCGGTGCCGCGACAATCCTCCATCGCGCGCCTTACCAAGCGCAGCCGTTACGCCGCGTGAAGCTTGCAGGTCTGAAAACCAAGCGCAATCAGCTATTGTGGGTATTTTGTGCTTAAAGATTACGCAGATCGCGTCAGATATTATGCATTTTCAGCCATTGCTCGGCGCGTGCGCCGCGGCCGCCCAAGACCGGTCTCCGAGGCGCGCGGCACGCTTCGCCGTGGACAGCGCGTAGCGCCCTTCTAAGGTTGGCAGACAAGGAGTGCCGTTCGACGGCGGCGCCGGGCAGCGAAAGGACAGACCATGACATCACCGGATCGGGACGCCCCCGGCGCGCAGGACATCGCGCGCGGTATTGCAGCCGGGCAAACGGATGCCTCGCGCGAACTGGAGGCCTGCCTTGACCGGATCGACGCGCGGGAGGACGCCATCGGCGCCTGGGTCGCCATCGACCGCGAGGGCGCACGCGCCGCGGCCCGCGCCCTCGATCAGCGCGGGCGGACAGGCCCGCTTCACGGCATCCCCATGGCCGTAAAGGATATTTTCGCGGCCAAAGACCTGCCCTGGCGCTGCGGCTCCCCGATCTGGAAGGACCGCGTGGCGGGGTTCGATGCGGGCTCCGTCGCCCTTGCGCGGGCTGCGGGTGCGGTCATCCTGGGCAAGACGGAAACCACGGAATTTGCCAGCTACACCCCGGCCCGGACCCTCAACCCGCATGACCCCACGCGCACGCCCGGCGGCTCCTCGTCGGGATCGGCGGCGGCGGTGGCAGCGGGCATGGTGCCCCTGGCGTTCGGGACGCAGACCTCGGGCTCGATCATCCGGCCCGCCTCCTATTGCGGGATCGTGGGGTTCAAGCCGTCCTTCGACCTCATCGAGCCGGGCGGCGTGGCACCCCTTGCGCGCAGTCTCGACACGATCGGGCTTTTCGCGCGCAGCGTCGAGGATGTGGCGCTCGGTGCAAGCGCGCTTGCGGGCTGCGATCTGACCCTCGATACACCGAAGACATCGGCGGAGCTGACGGCCTACCGCTCCGCCGCCTGGGCGGAGGCGGAGCCTGACCTCGTGACCGCGTGGGAGGCGTTCGAGACGGAGGTCAGTCGGCAGGCAGCCCCCTTCCCGCCCGAGATCGAGGCCGACCTGGCCAATGCAGCCGCGCTCCATGCCCGGATCATGGCCGCACAAGCCTCGGAAGCCTTGGCCTTCGAATACGCCACGGCGCCAGAGCTTTTGTCGGATGCCCTGCGCGATCAGTTGGAGGAAGGCCGCGCGATCAGCGTCGAGCAGCGCCACGCCGATTGGGTCGCAATGCGCAGGTTACGCCACATGGTCGATGCCGCCCTGCCGGAGGATGCGATCTTCCTGACCCCCGCGGCAACCGGCCCGGCCCCGGCACTCGAGGCGGGCACCGGCTCGCCCGCGTTCAACCGCATCTGGACCCTTCTGGGCCTGCCCTGCTGCACCGTGCCGATCCTGAAAGCGCAGGATGGCATGCCCATCGGCGTGCAGATCGTGGGCGCCACCGGCAATGACCGGGGCGTGTTGCGGATGGCACAAACCGTGCTGGCCCGGTATGGACGCACACACTGACGAGATGCGCGGAGCACGCGAAACCGCGCGCCGCCAAGAATAAAGCAAAAGGGATGAAACAGCATGCTTCACGCAGCTATGGGATTTGAGGGCGCGGTCACGGCGCCGCACCGGGCCGCCGCACTGGCAGGCCGCGACGTGCTTCGCGACGGCGGCACCGCGATCGAGGCGATGGTCGCCGCGGCCGCCACCATTGCCGTGGTCTATCCGCACATGAACGGGATCGGCGGCGACGGGTTCTGGATCGTCAAGCGCCCCGGAGAGGCACCCCAGGGCATTTTCGCGGGCGGCCAGGCGGCGGCGCTGGCGACCCCGGACTGGTATGCGGATCAGGGCCATGAGGGCGCCATTCCAGCCCGCGGCGGGCTGGCCGCGCTGACCGTGCCCGGCACGATCGGCGGTTGGGAGGCTGCCCTCGGACTTGCAGAGACGCGCCTGCCCCTGTCGCGCCTTCTGGCACCCGCCATCGGCTACGCGCAGGACGGCATCGCGGTGACCGGCAATCAGCATCGCACCACCCGCGACAAGCTCGATGGCTTGCGCGACGTGCCAGGCTTTGCGGAGCATTTCCTGCTGGACGGAGACGTCCCGGCCCCAGGCGCGCGCCTGACGCAGACGGCACTCGGGCAGACCTTGGCGCAATTGGCCGAGCATGGCCTGCGCTCCTACTATACCGGCCCCATTGCCGAGGCGCATGCGCGCTTTCTGGAGGCCAATGGCAGCCCGCTGCGCCTGCAGGATTTCCACGACTACGCCGCCGAAGGCGTCACGCCGCTCGAGCTGACGACCTCGCAAGGCACGATCTGGAACATGATCCCGCCGACGCAGGGCGTGTCGTCGCTGATGATCCTCGGTCTCTTTGACCGGCTGGGCGTGACCGAGGCCGAGGGCTTCGACCATATCCACGGTCTCATCGAGGCCACCAAGCAGGCCTTCATTCAGCGCAATGCCGAGCTGGGCGATCACACCCATATGGCGACGCCCGCGCAGGACTGGCTGGAAGGCACCCATCTCGACGCGCTGGCCGCCAGGATCGACCGGGCGCGCGCCCTGCCCTGGCCCTACGAGCCCAAGGCGGGCGACACGATCTGGATGGGTGCCTGCGACCGCGACGGCACCATGGTCAGCTTCATCCAGTCGGTGTTCTGGGAATTTGGCTCCGGCCTGACCTGCCCCGAGACGGGGGTCTTCTTCCAGAACCGCGGCGCGGGCTTCTCGCTCGCACCCGGCCCGAACCAGCTCGCCCCCGGCAAGCGGCCCTTCCACACGCTGAACCCAGCCATGGCCGAGCTGCCCGATGGCCGCGTGATGGCCTACGGCACGATGGGCGGCGAAGGCCAGCCGCAGACGCAATCGGCGGTCTTCACCCGTGCTGCGCAATTCGGTCAGGATCTGCAAGCGGCGGTCACGGCACCGCGCTGGCTTCTGGGCAAGACCTGGGGGGACAACACGACCACGCTGAAACTCGAAGACCGGTTCGACCCCGACCTGGTGGCGGCCCTGCGCGCGGCGGGCCACGAGGTCGAGATGATCGACGCCTATTCCGACCTCGCAGGCCATGCGGGCGCCGTGATGCGCCATCCCTCGGGCCTTCTGGAAGCCGCATCCGATCCCCGCTCCGACGGGGCAGCGATCACCGATTGAGTTGCAAGGAGGGCGCCGTGCCAAGCTGCGGCGCCTTCCGGACTGGCTTGCCGACGGCCGCGCGGAACCAACGCGCAAAGTCATCGCGGACGGGATAGACAGGTCTCGGGAAGATCAGGTGGTGCCCCCACGCGGCACGGACTCTTGCTCCTATCAGTCGCGTCGATTCGAGTCAAATTCAGCAATTTCAATATCTTATAAAATTCCCACTTCACCTATGCGTGTATATAGAGGGCAGAGCTGGCCCCTCGATTGGCCCCTCTAGAAAGCCCTGTTTAGCGGTGGTATGCGCCGATCATGGTGATGGAAAAACTGACAGACGCAGAGTGCCGGAATGCCGGTCCCGGAGAGCTACACGATGGCGGCGGCCTGTTCCTCGACGTGAAGAAGACAGGCTCGCGTTCGTGGAAGTTCCGCTGGACCGCGATGGTCGATGGCAAGGCCAAGCGTTCGAAGATGGGCCTAGGGGCCTACCCTGCGGTGAGCTTGAAGCGCGCCAGAGAGAAAGCGCAGGAGTGCCGGAAGGCTGTGGCCGAAGGCAGGGGCCCCCGGAAGCTCTGGTCCAAACCAGCCCGGTCGAAGACCTTCAAGGATGTGAGCTACGAATTCTTCGATCTTTACAAGGGGAAATTGAAGGGTGACGGAGAGGCAGGCCGATGGCTAAGCCCTCTAAAAACGCATGTATTCCCGAAAATCGGAAATCGCCCGATCGCGGAGCTTTCTCTCGACGATTTGGTTGAAGTAATCTGGCCAATCAATGGCCGGGACGTAGGGCGGAAAGCCCTGGACCGCATAAACCTCATCATGGATCATGCCAGAGGGCGCGAGCAGACACACCTCAGCGACGTAAAGAGGCTCGTGAAAGCCCAGCTTCCCCGGACCAGTCGGAAGAGCGTAGGACACCCGGCGCTGGATTGGCGGGACATGCCCGGACTTTGGCTCGCGCTCGGTGACAGCGTGGCGCACATCGGGTTGAAGTTTTATCTGCTCAACGTGCCGCGTACATCGAACGTGACACAAGCTCGGTGGGACGAGATCGACATGCAGGCGGGTGTCTGGGACATTCCGCCGGAGACAACGAAGACAGGGGAGCCTTTTGCCGCGCCGCTGGCGCGACAATCAATGGACCTGCTTCGCATCGCCAAGCGTCATTTCGTCATGGAAGGCAACGATCATATCTTTCCATCACCAACCGCCCGCAAGAAAGGCGTTATCAGCGAGAATACATGGGGCAAGTGGTTGAAGGACCATGACTGGAAGGCCGCAGATGGCCGTCATGCCGTAGCCCACGGGTTCCGCGCTACCTTCGCGACATGGTGCGGCGACGAACAGGTTTGCGAGAAGGACATGGCCGTCCGCTGTATTCAGCACAAAGTCGAGAATGCCGCTGACGCGGCGTATCTCAGGTCGAGGCTCCTGCCTCAACGCCGCGCAGTCATGCAGCGGTGGGCGGACTTCGTGACCAGTGGCGAACTTGCCGCACAAGAGGCCCATCGCCGCAAGGAAGAGCAGAAGAGTTACTTGGAGTCCTACCCCGAGAAGCCGGGACGAAACGGTGAGCAGCGTACCGGAGCCGAGATTGAGGAGTGGTATCGCCGTGACAACGAGGACGACAAGGACCTGCCTACCGGAGCGCATGAAGAGGACATGCCAAACCATTTGGAGATAGAGAAATGGGCTGCGGACTACGTACCTCCCAAGAAGTGAGGTTCCGGTGAAGGCGGGAACACGTCCAACACCGTGCAGTCGAGAAGACTCGATACTCGGACGCCCCCAAAATACCACTATTTTATTGAGCTTTTAAGGTCGCGTGACACAGCGCGGGGTCGAGATATGCGTCACGTCTGGGTACCCGCTAACGCGGGTAGTCAGGCCTAGAGACTCTGAGTCCGCCGCCACACGGCGGCCCGAAAACACAGGCGAAGCGGCATCAACCCGCGCCTTCTTCGAGCGCAAGGGCGCTTGTCCATCGATCAGCTTACTGAATCAGCCCGGATCATTTCGGCGCTCCCAGTCGCACAACCGCATTTGGCTCTTGATTCAAACCTTGCGAAGCCAGCGCCGAGCCATTCAATAATAAGGCGCGGATCACTTTGGTGGCGAGCCAAACGCACTTTTTGCGGCGTTGGTATGGTCTCGCCCAATTAGGCCCATAGCCAAAATGCTTCTCTCCGATTGCCCCGTCCCCCTCAAATGGCGAGCGCGGTCGCATATAGACAGCTTTTATATCCTCTCTCGCGGACCCCGATCCTGCCATATCATTCGTGTCTGATGGGCCTTAATCTATGATCAAGCCGCTTTTCACAGAGCGCCTGTCGGCTCTATCCCCCTACCCCATCTCGACACGACAACGCCCCGTCCGCGCCACAATGCGGGCAGGATCACCCCGCACCAAAGCACCATCGAAAAGGAGACCATTCATGAAAAAGATCATTGCCCGCGCCGCCCTCGCCCTCCCCCTCATGATCGCCGGGATCGCGTCCGCCGACGAGGTGGCAACGGAGGATACCTGCGCAAACATCCACACTCTGGCAGAAGCCATCATGGGGCATCGCCAGAACGGTGTGGCCATGCCCGGTTTGATGCAGGCCGTCCCCGATGCTCCGCTGGCACAAGCCCTCATCAAGGCCGCATATACCCAACCGCGTTACAGCGTGCCGGAGAACCAGCAGGAAGCCATCGCGGATTTCGCCAACGACATGGCGGCGGCGTGTTATAGCGGCTGACCTCCTGAGAGCCTCTCAGAGGCCCTGTGGAGCGCTCCAACGAGAAAGGGCGGGGACACATCGTCTCCGCCCTTCTTCGTGTCTCTGAGGCTCTCTGAGCGCGTCTCCTCACGCGTGGCTCGATGACCTGATCTTGCGCGTGCCGCGCCGACCGGAACTGGCCCTCTCGTAGGCCAGATATTGCGAGATCAAGGGTACCCCGAGCAACTCTGTCGGCTGAGACGCCGTAAAGAGCGGGAAGCGGATGCTCGCTGCGTGTTGCACAAACGGCCGCTAAACGCAGGTTGTAGACGATAGGCATATCTTTTTGACAATCCGCGTAGCGCGGCGTCACGATGCGACAACGAAGCCTCCGTAGACCTTCGCGATTTCTTTCTCCCAAGCCCGATTGAACCAAGTCATATGTGGCTTCACCTGCTGCCTGATTTCTTTGCTGCCCATCACGTCTGCCGCCTTGTAGGCGTATTTTAAGAAATTCCGGCGCTTTCCTAGGTGGGTATAGCGGCTGAGTACCTCACGCTTAAAAACCTGGAACGACGGAATCTCATTGCCTTTTGCCGCGACAAGTTTTGCGTGGATGCCGCGTCGCATTTTATGCCGGTACGCGTCGAGGGATGATGGTCGGATCAGCACCGTGTTGCCGTCAAACGTGAAACCAAGATACTGGATCGCCTTCGCTGAAATGAGACGACCACATTGGAAGTGAGCGTGGTCGGTTTTGTCGACCGACATAGCAAGTCCAAAATCGGCCAACATCTTCTCTACAACCGAGACGACGTGATCAACTTTTTTTCCCAAGGGAAGAACGACGGCAATATCGTCCGAATAGCGGCGATAAGACCCGCCGTAGCGTCCAACCCACGCCATCATTTCTCGGTCAAATGTCCGCAGGTAGATGTTGGCGTAGAGACCAGAAATTGGCGTCCCTTGTGGGATGCCGAACGTCTGGTCATGCTTCCGAACCAGCCCGCCTTTGCGCCCCCTTACGTGTTGGACAAAATCGGCTGGAGAGCAGACCCGACCGTGGCCGTTTCGCTTCTTTCCCAGTACGGCGTCTAGATCCTCCGTCTCAACCCACGAGTAGCGGGTCACATTCTTCCACACTGTGCCGTGGTGGCCGTAAAGCCGAGTTTCGCCCATTAAGCCCGCGACTTCATCTCGCAACAGCGTGTGGTCAAGGCAATCAAAAAAGCCGGAGATGTCCATTGCTACGACGGTACAATCCTGGCGAAGCACGATCTCGTCAAACAGCGATTTGGCGTGGTGGATGTTTGTTCCTCCGCCTTTGCGATAGGCCAGAACAGCGCCAGCGGTCCCGTCTTCTGCCAGCGCTCGTTCATAAGACGGGTTTAGATGTTCCGCATATGCCTGCAAGTATGCAGCGTCGGCGTGTCCGGCGAACCGGATCGGACGAGGCTTATCTTTCACCTTTCGGATGAAATTCCCGTCTGCACCCCGAAGCCATTTTCCATCGGCACCTTTCTGGCGGATGTATCGACGGGCGAGATCCGTAAACCCGAGCATCGGCAAGAAACGGTGCGGCTCGAGCTCTTGCGTGAAATCAATCGCCAGCTCACGCTCGGTTTCTGGCAAGGGCAGATCGAAATGCTTGTAGCGCCGCTCCTTCGAAATGGCAGGCAACACAAAATCATCGGTCGATGGATCAAATTCGTTCTCGGTAGGCAGGTAAAACCCGGGCATAGCGACTCCGTTCGTCAAATGCCCGGGCTATTTAACCTTGCTCCCATCAGCAGGTGCACGATTGCACCCTCCGGTACGAGATAACCTTGCGTGGTATAATATCACCACGATGTGTCTGGAAGGATGCGACATGACCGAGATCAAGCCGACCCGGAACCTGCTGGCGCGGATAGCGCTTGCGGTCCTTAACACTGGTCATCCGGGCCCAACGTCCCGGGGCCTCTCTCACATGGGTGCTCAAAGACGGTATACAAGACGTCACCAAATTTTTTTTCGCGTTTTGTTCTTTTTCTTTTTGGGTCACTTGGCCCAGGCTGGCAGGGCTCCCGCTTCAACCAAGCGTTGACGCGTAAATGGGTCAAGCGCCTCGGGCAGCAACTCGCGCAGTAACCGCCATTCAGGCGACGCCTCGCTGACCTGTTCAATATGGCCGAGCCTGTGGCCTTTGATCGCCCGCCGAAGGTGTTCCCCGACGCTGCCCTTTAGCAAGCCGCGCTGTGACGTGTTCTCGATTAAGGCAGTCAGCAAGCGTGCATAAGGGGCGAGTGATCCAGAGTTCTGGAAGGTGTTCAGCATGGCGCGAATGTTCGGGTGCCCACTTGCGAAGTTCTCCGGCTTGCCAGCGGCTTCCGCGATGATGGAGAACGCGGCGGCAACTAAGCGGTCAACGCGCTTCCGTTCCGCGAATGGCTCAAGGTCTGCCAACGGCAGGTCGCTCAGTCTATCGCCCCACGCTCGCAGAGCACGGAAATAGGGGAAGCGTTTCGATTTGATCCGTTCGAGCAGCGGCCCAACAAGTCGGTCTTCAAGAAAGGGAAGGCAGGACTCCGGGAATGTCAGAGCATCGAAGCGGACTAAGACAGGAGCGTCGTATCCTGCGCCATCCGACATATAGCAGGTCAGGACGAGCGTGCGCTGATCGCGCGATGCGTTGATCGCCTGCTGATCCAGGACGAAGGCATTGCCCCTGTGCCGATGCACAACATCCGAAACCGCCTGCGGCACGCGTTCGGGATCGAAAGACGACAGCACCCAAAGCAGCGGAATGCCTTCACGGTCGTAGTGAATGCAACGCTGCGACACCTCCGTCTGGAAGGTGTGGGACATTTGGTATTCGACGGCGAAGCGCCCGAAGTCTCGCCAGTCAACCAAAACGTCGGGATAGCGCCCGTGCTTGCCGTCTGTGGGCGGCAGATACTCATCTACCTTCGTTTCTTCGCACCGCTCGTCCAAGCCAGCGAGTTCCGAAATGAGTTCGCACATGCTGCGGTGCATTTTGGATTCTTGCTGGCCGCGATACTGGGCCGCCCGCGCATCATTCGGGTGCATGTTATTCCCGGAATACCAAGGGCAGCGCGGATCAGAACCCTGGTAATGTGCGAACAACGGGCGCCCGTGTGAAGTAGTAATGTATATTTGCCCGTGGCAGGCGACGCAGTGCGCGACCAGACCGTCTTTCCCGTTGCGGTGATCCGTAATTCCTGCCCGTAAGCTCTCCCATCCGTCGCGTGGCATGGCGAGCAAATCGCGGGCCGATAGTGGGCCTAGGTTTTCAAAGATTACTTCTTCAATTAATCGGCGAGGTTGGTTGGGCATTGTCCGAAAATATAGCTTTAGTGTGGTGTTGGAGGTCCGTGTGGCTGACTGGCTATAGCCACCTACAGCAGTTTGCCAACCGTTTCACGAATGTCCGCAACGGGCCGTCCATGATCGCCGCTCCATCCGAGTGATGCAGGGATTCTGCACCGCCTTCGATGGCCGCGAAGAGCCCAATTTGACCGATGCTGCGCCATATTCCAAGGTCGGCTTCGTCTGCATGTCTCGCGGTTGAATTTCTCTTTACACGCCAGCTTATAGCCAGAGTCTTGTCTACGAGGGCCCCATAAGCTGATCAAAGTTTAGACCTGCAGGCGATCTTCTGTTCTCGGCTAACTGTGGAAAGTATCCCCGCGAATCAAAAGCAATTTCATCATTCTGCCCTTGCAGCAGCTTAATCAACTCAACTCGCGACTGCGAGAGTGTTTCTGTTTTCAGGACGCTCTCGCCATCTCTGCCAGAAGTTAAAAGATGCCATCTTGCCCCAATAGAACGTAGCCGTATCATCAAAGACAGCGCGCCCGGATCCTCGTTTGAGATACGAAGGAAGTATGCGTAGTTGAACGAATTTTCCGAACCGACAATTCTCTCTACCAGATCAAACATCCTGGCAAGGTACTGCTGCCATAGCTGTTGCTCCAAGTTGGCTTGTTCATTCAAAACCAGCAACGCTCTAGAGTAGCCCAGCGTCAGATTGAAGCTGGAAACATAATCATCTGCCTCCGCCTCATTATTAGCATTAAGCGGTGCGAGGTTTGCAATTTCAGCTATGGCTTCAATAATTTCCTTTTCAATCGCCTCAATGGTTTCATTGTCTACCGAGGGCTTTAGATCGGTGCGCTCCCCCAGGACTGCAGCTTGAACAATCTTTGATTGCTCCCTGGGATCGGCACCTAGCAACCCAGCTATGGCTCGAGTTTCTAAAGCCAGCATTTGCTCCTCGTAGTTGGGCGCTTGTGCTGCTCCGATCAATTCTTGGAGAGTTTTCGGTTGGAAATGAGATTGGGTCCAGAAGGTGGCTGTTCCCATCAAAATCAAACCAAGACAGAGCGAGGTCACGCAGGCTCCCACAAAGGCCAATCTCTCTCGCCCACCTTTCTGAGAAATATCTTCGCGAGCCAAATAGAATCCGCTTGCCCCTGCAATAAGACCGAAGAGCAGAGGTATGACCACAGCGACGACCGGTGAACTACTCAGTACAGTTAATACACCGATTACTGCGCCAACGAAGAACGTACCAACTGCAAAAAAGTAATGTTGTCGCATGCTATCTATCCTTTCTCAAAAAATGTGGGAACTGACATGGAGTTTCCTTGTGAAGACGACCATATTTTGCACTGTTTTACTACCGAAACCGGACACCGGCGATGCTGATGCGAACGACCACGTCGTCCCGCATTGCGGTATTGGCGAGCCGCGGAGCGATGAGTGGCGCTTCGCCGCTCGTGTTCGAGCGCTGCGCGTCACAATACTCAAGATGGGCAACTCGGGTTCGATCTGTGACCAGGTTTCGGCTGTCGCAGCCGAGGTCAGCGACAAACGACTACGTGGGATATCTACCGTCGTACTCGGAAGGTTACAGCGCCCGGTGGAGTAGCGGTGCAGGGATATAACAAGCCAGCGGATCACCCCTTCAGCGATTTCGCTCGAGACGAAAGTGTTCTCGCGGGCCACCTCTCCCGTAAGCTCCGGTAGATGGCTAGTTTCCGAAGCGCGCCGCAACTGCAACCCGTGCGATAACGCTGCGTGCTTGCAGCCACTGTCATCGCTCTGAGAAAGGGCGGATACCCCCCCTTGGGTCCCCGCCTCCCAAGTACCAAAACACTATCGGCGGTCACCATGTTTAGGCTGAAGCAGGATGCAACGCCTTAAATGCATGGCCGCTGACGCGGCGCGGGCCTACTGAGTGACCCGCCACGGGCCATGATGGGCCGCTTTCAAGCAGTCCGAGCCGATTCTGCTCCTTTAGCGTCACGGAGGATACGATACACACTGGCCCGTCCGATACCCGCGATCTTGGCGATCTCGTCGGGGCGCAGCTCGCGTGCATGGAGACGCAGGACCTCGTCTGTCTTCGCCCGGGCAGTCGGCGCGCGCCCCTTGTATTTGCCCTCCTTCTTCGCTTTAGCGATCCCGTAGGCGCGGCGCTCGGCCATCCGGTCCCGTTCAAACTGCGCGACTGCACCCATCATTCGGACCAGCAGCATCTGTGTTGGATCGCGCGGATCAAGCGGATGCGGCGAAAGGTCAGGCAGGAGCCAGATCACGTTGTGATTAGTCGGGTGGGTGATGGCCGCGTCAGCAGCGGCGAGGTCGCGGAAGGCTCGGTCGAGCTTTGAGGCGACGATACAGATGCGGCGGTCGGGGGTGGCCTCGCAGTTGGCTTTAGCGAGAAGCTTCTCGAACACAGGACGGGGCCCCTTGGTCGATGCCTCCTCTACGTTGATGCTGTCGGCGGGCACGCCCAGCTCGCGGAGGACACGGTGCTGCTCTTCCCAGCCCGCGCCCTGATCGACCTTGTTGGTCGAGACCCTGACGTAACCGATCATCTCCATATGCGCGCCTCTCTGATTCTCATTAGATACAAAACCCAATGATACAGTCTCACTAGGACCGGCATAAGCCATTTCTGAGAAACAATGCACGGCGATTGTCGCGGATCGCTGGAGATGACCCTATTGAGAAACTAGTCAGAAACGGAAGGACGCTGGAAAAGCACTCTTACGCTGCTTGGACGGGGCCGGAAACTTGCTGGAGAAGCGTTTTATGGGTGGGTTGCGGACCTTCGCTGCTACCTGCAGGAATGGCGACTCTAAGTATGGGCGGCGTTGTGAGTCTGCGGCGCCCCCCCCCGAGAGCTCAATCTCAGCGCAGTCATCATCCGTATGCACGTTCGGGCAGATACGAGGCTATGATGGTATTGAGGTATCAACGTTCGAAAAACGGTAATGCACGCGATCCACTTTCATAACTGCGGACGCTCTTTCATCAAAATCAAAGGCCGCCGGATCAAAGGCGCAGAGGTTAATACCTTTACCCACCGAACTGCGGTAGATGACGCCCTCGAATCCATTTCGTATCAGGATATCGGACAATAGTTGTGTGATGGAATATCGTTGCCTCTCCTCCGGGATTACCGGCGCGCTCAATAGTGTATCAATATGGTAGATAAGCGCGAAAAGGTCCAGCCGGGCATCCGACGAAGAGAAAGGGCCAATAGCAAGGTCGAAGCGTGCCACACGAAGGTCTTTACGAGCGCGGAACCCGCCAACCGAGACAAAATGACTCGGATGCGGCCGAATCTCGGCAAGAGCCGTTTCGATTTCAGAAGCAACATAGAGAACAGAAACGCCTTGTCGGTTGGTGCGACCGGCAGATGCCAGCGGAGGTGGCAGTGCGCCAATGGCCGAATCTTTATAGGGCGTAGCAACATGGGTAACATTGCGCCAATCAACGTGGACCGACCTCTCCTGGACACCAATTCGCCCACGATACCAAATCGTTCCTTCCGTAACTGATGCTTCAATATCGTCCTTGATCTGATCGACAACTTTCTCCATCGCATCTTCAACCGCATGAAAATTTTCACGTTCAAGTCGCTTTTCAATGCTTCGTAGCTCCCGGTTGCGTGTCTCGGGAATCGAAAACTGAATGCCCCGTCCTCCTACACCGTCGTCACCAGCAAAAAGGCAAATCCCCTTGTCATAGTCGGGGTAAATCTCCCCTTCCCAAGTGATCCGATTAATAAATTCGTCCTGGTAATCTTGGCACGTAGCGACTTCGAGGATTGGATTCTCTTGGCTAAGTAGGACTTCGTCTAAGGAAGTGCCGCCCCAATGATGATTGTAATCATCTTCGCTGAAATGCAGCCGTATCAGCGCTCGGATGAGATTCCGTAGAAGTTCGAAGCGTTTTGGATTGAATACGTCCCCCAACGTCCCACATGCGCCGCAAACGCCCGCTTTCAGATCGCTTGTTACCAGTGCTTTTACTTCGGGGTGTTTAGCACATGCCGCACAAAGGCTGACCTGCTCTTCGTCCATCAAATTACGCCCCTGCTCACTTCGCACCATTTGGTATCGATGATCGCGCCCGACCCTCAGTTATTACCGAACTTCTTGGGACGCTACGACCGGAACGTCTGATGAAGTCAGGCAGAGCCCCACACCTGGCCAAAATCAGACTCTGCCATTCGTGCTCCAGCGCTCTAACGGCGGCTCTGGGCCGGTCGAGCTTCCAGCCGAAAGGGCAGACTATGGCAGTTTTCGGCAATTGTGTTGGGATGTCGGTATCTCGCGTCTCGAAAACGGCAATCAGGTCCCTTGCCCGCACATCTTGATTGCCTTTTCCAGTGCGTGATCCGCTACGAACCGCAGCTTGTATCCTTCAACAATCAGCTCTTTTGCGCGCTCGATCTTCGTTCCGAAATGCGTAGTGCGCCAGTTCTTTGAAGCGTCCGAGGACACGACGATGTAGTCCGTGCGGCGCGTGACGGTTTTGCCTACCTCCCCACCGCAACGCTCGATCTCCTTAACGATGAAGCTCCGGGTCCCCATCTTCATGGGCCCAGTTAGCACGAAACACCTCCCTTCAAACTCGATGAAAGCCGGATCAGAAATTGGCTCGTCCACTTGTGCGGTGTTGCCGATGTTCGGAACACCGGTGTCCACGTAACCGTCGCCTACCAGCAAGGCGATCCATTGCCTGATCTCCTCTGCCTCATCATCGCTCAGCACCCTGTCGACCATAGCTGCCTCGGTCGCGCGCCAGAGGTCGCGATACACAGGGGAGGACGTCAGAATATCGCTGGCTCTGATCCTTTCGAGGATGGCGTCCGCTTCCTGCGGGAGGATCAGCCCGTCGCAGACGATACCAGCGCAAAACCCGAGGAATTCGTTCACTTCGTCTCGCTCGCTATACGGTGCCTCAGCTCGGATCTCTTTTCGTTTGTCCGCGGTCACGTCTTCGAGCGCTGCCATTAGATCATTTTGACCCGAGAAACATCGCGCCCGGATGTCCTCAGCCAAGTCTGACGCGTCTGGATCTTGGAAAAACTCTACGAACTTGTCCGCCTCGGCGAGTATTGCTGCCTCCTCACCGGGCTCGATCCTGTTGGATGAAAGGGCACCTTCGAGAAAACCGATCCAGTAGACTTCGCGCTTTCTATCGTTCGCGTTCTTCTGGATACGGTCGATGTCTGCGTCAGCTTTCGGGAGGTATGAAGGTGCTGGCATCTTGGAAAAAGCTTTTTCAGATAAAGTCATAGCCGGGGCCCTTTGGATTGAATGACTCATGGTAGACACGGATATCAGACCGGGGCAAACTCTTTCATGGTTTGATCCCAGTCGAGTATCAGTCGCGATCAGAAAAGTCTTGCGACCGACCATCATTGGCTGACCGATGCCGCATGCTGGCGCGAATGACCGCTCCAAAACAATTGCACCGCTACGAGCGACTGTTGGCGGACCGCGGCTATGGGCCGAAAATGTCCGCGCTGCAGAGCGAGCGATCCGACTGATCGCCAAAGGGTAGCAAGCCCGTCCTAAAGGCTTGTTTCGCAATGATCCTGTGGACGCGAATGTTGGCTCCAATTATCGCTCACCGCCAGCTTCGTTGTCGATTCCAGTCTACCCAGTAAGGATGTTTGCGCACCCATTCGAACATAAACCGCTCGCACGATTGACGAAGAACTGAGCTACTCCCCGATCCTTGGACAGTTTCCGTGGTGATCTAAGCTACTCTCTGCCCCTGCTGGTCGGTTTCTATTTGGTTGAAGTAGACCACGGCGGGCGGCTGCCCGCCATGGGCGGCGTGAGGCCGCTGGTGGTTGTAGAAGGTGATCCATCTACCAACCCCTGCCTTCGCCTGCGAGCCGGTCTCCCAGGCGTGCAGATAGACGCACTCATACTTCAAGGACCGCCAGAGGCGTTCGATGAAGATGTTGTCGAGGCACCGCCCTTTGCCATCCATGGAGATCCGGGCCCCGATCCGCTTCAGCCGGTCGGTCCAGGCGAAGGACGTGAACTGCGAGCCCTGATCGGTGTTCATGATCTCGGGTGGGCCGAAGCGGTGGACCGCCTCGTTCAGCGCCTCGATGCAGAAGTCCGCCTCCAGCGTGTTCGAGATGCGCCAGGCCAGCACCTTGCGGGTGAACCAGTCCATGATGGCGACCAGGTAGAGGAAGCCTCGTCGCATCGGCAGGTAGGTGATGTCGGCGCACCAGACCTGGTTGGGCCGATCGACCCGCAGGCCACCCAGAAGGTAGGGGGAAGTCTTGTGCCCCTTCGCGGGCTTGCTCGTGTTGGGCTTCTGGTAGATCGGCATCAGACGCATGAGCCGCATCAGTCGGCGGATGCGTTTCACGTTCACTGCGTGCCCCTCGTTCTGCAGGTGCCAAGTCATCTGCCGGACGCCGTAGAATGGGGTTTCCAGGAACTGCCGGTCGATCAGTTGCATGAGCGCCAGGTTCACTGCGGTCTCGCCCTGCGGAGCGTAGTAGAACGACGACCGCGAGATCGACAGCAGGCGGCATTGCGCCCCGATCGACAGCGTGGGGTGAGAGCGTTCGATCATCCCGCGCCTCACTTGCCGGTCCAGGGTTTGAGCTTTCTGGACAAAAAATCGTTGGCGACAGCCAGCTCTCCGATCTTGGCGTGCAGCGACCGCACTGTCTCCTCGTCGAGCTCGGCCTTCTTCTTGCTGCCACGCTCGAAGATATCCGATGCCCCCTCGAGCAGCGCCTTCTTCCACTGGTGGATCATGGTCGGATGCACGCCGTATTCCGCGGCCAGTTCCGACACGGTGCGCTCGCCCTTTAAAGCTTCCAGCGCCACGCGAGCCTTGAAGCCCGCATCATGGTTCCTGCGTTTCGACATGTTCTGATCTCCTCGTTCTTGGAGACCAGCAGACGTTAGATCGTAGCTTGCGTCACTGTCCGATTTTCGGGGAGGTGCTCAAACCTTGTCTTCGAGACGCGGGTCGCTGCAAACAACAAAATACGCGAACCCGATGTCTCCAGTGCGCTTGGCTGCTTGGGCAATAGGAAGTGTCCTTCGAAGTTGGCTTTCCGGTGCCGTTCCATCACGCATGGAGCGGAACCATCGGATGTCGTGTTTGATCTTTCCACAAATACTTCGACCAGTCTCGCCGATACGAACACCGCGTTCTGGCTTGTAGACCTCCGCGTAAATCCCTGCCCTGGTTGTTATGTACTCAACGGCCAGCCCTTGCCCCGTGAACTCTACATTTAGCTGAATGTCTTCAAACAAGGCATTTCGCTGTTTCTGCATGATCAAAAGCCCCGCCTGTGTCGGCTACAGAATATCTTTTGGTCGGCTGTTCGAAAAGTGGCCATAGGAAGGAGCGCTTCAAAAGGCAGGTCCCCACCTGCCGAACTCCGATTGCATTATAGCCGCATCAGCAGAGCAGTGGTCGACATCGGGGCGGCGCTGCACAGTCGAGAGTCGCCTACTTTGCGTGCGAGACAACCAGTCAACCCCAAAAGAGCAACATATTGTAAAAATTACCAGAAGGCGACGAGCGGCTGCTGTTCGAGGTAAATGTTAGCTTGGCGTGGCTGCGCGCGACCTCGCGCGACCTGCCGTTCATGTAAAAACCCCTATTTTAAAGACTGTGCGCGGGTGCGCGACCGGCGCGACGAAACAGTCACCGACCGTTTCCGAAAAGTGCGCGCAGTCTAGCGATGGCTCACAGGCCTTTCCTCAGAAAAAGAACCTACTTCTCTTTCGCGCCGGTCGCGCACTCGCGCACAGCTCAATTTTATTGGGTTTAAGGCCACTTTAAGGTCGCGCACAGCTCGCGCGGGGTCGCGCACAGCCTTTCGCGCACAAGAGGGGCGACAAACGCCGCCCCATCCCATCCGCTCATCAGACCAATCACCATTCGAGTTTACCCCGATGGATGCGGTAGTTCCGCAACCGGCGCGGTTTCGCGCCCTTGTCCTGGAATATAACCTCACTTGGCAAGCGATCGTGTGTCCGGTCCTTCTCCGACCGGCGGATCAGAGCGCCACAGTCGTCTAGCGCTTTGAGCAATCCGTCGAGCGTTCCACTAAGGCCGAGATCGGTCACGTTTTTGATCGCCTCGGCATCAAGAATCACAGTGTCATCGGCATACCATCCAATGCGCTTGGTGTGGCCGACATCTCCCGCCTCGTGCGCAGGCACGAGAGCGCCGCGCCCCTGCGCAGCCGTCAACGCCGACCGGAAACCATCGAGCATACTGACCTCACCCTTGGTGGCTTCCCCCTCGACCGACGACATGAATTTCCGGAAGCCTTCGAGCACGGCATCGCGAACGGCGGTGCGGTCCGGGATCAGTCCGGCGTCACAAGCCAGCTCGCCCGAAACCAGTAGCAATGCGAAAACCTCCGACGCCCGCATGGTCCCTGAGGGTATCTCAACCCCAACAGGCACCGACGTTCTGGCGATCTCCACTTCCGCCGCGCTAACGCGCGCCTTGAGCGCTTCGACATCATCGACGATTCCCGCCTGGACAAGATACCTGATGAACATGGGCCCGGCATGACCGAAGTTTTCATTCGCCTTTTTCAAACGGGCGATAACGTCCCGTGAGACGGTTACTGCTCCCGTAACTGAGATGTCGGGAAACCTAACACTGGTTCCGGTCCGATAGTCACCTCGCTTGCCAGCGGATTCGATTTCGACCCGAAGTGTGCGCTCGTTGCTCAGCAAGACGAAAGGACGGTATCGCGCCCCCTTGGCGAGACCGGCATCCCGCCCCTTCTTGCGTCCCTTCCCGCTGCCCAATGCGACGTTAAACAGAGCGTCGCTAAGCATCCGCTTGTTGTTCAGAGCGCCGATCTCGTCGAGGCACAGCAGCGTCTCCGAGCCGATGGTGCAGAGGTCCTCCATCGCGTTGGCGGTGTTGTTCATTGGAAAGAAAGCAGAACTGCGCGGAGCGGGGTTGCCCCACACGCTTGCTCCGAGTTGTAAGGCAATGCTCTTCCCTTTTGAGCTGTCCCCAGACAGGTTTAAACCGCGCGGCGGGAGGTCTGCCAAACCGATGACTGGTCCGACGAAGGAGGCGCACAAGCCGAGGGTCCAGTGGAAGTTGCTGTTCGCATGGCGCTCGTCGTGCGGATCAGCAGACCACATTGCCGCGTCAGCGGCATCTCTCCACTCTTCCATACTGCCACGCGCCCGACGGTCCTCGAACGCTCCTGTCGGTGATAGCTTGGTTGTTGCGGCCTGAACAGACACGGCGCGGATGAACTCATCTGTCGGAAGCAGAAACCCCAGCACGCGGTCCAGCCGGTCGCGTTGCCATCCCGGACGGGGCGATACAGTGATTTGTCGTTTAACGGAAATGTTGTTCAAAAGGCGTAGAAAGTGGTTCTTCATTCCCGTTCCGCGCCCCAAGAAGTTGAATCCTGCATCCGCAAGGTTCTTGATGATGTCCCCGCCGCTCTCTGAGACAATCTCTGCTCGGGGGAGCGACTGCTCGACCTTTTCGCCGGTCCGGTTCTTGAATTCGATCATAAGAGCCGCTCCGCTGGACCTTGTGTCGTCCATCGCGTCGCCTACGACATCGAAGGTCTGGCATACTGGCACAGGGTCCTCGCCTTCCTTCGGACTTGTCCAGATGATCCCATCTTTCATTCGGAACCCAAACGTGTCTTCGATCCATTTCGCACAAGGTATCGGCTTGTTGAGATTACCATCGCCCTCACTCGAAGCCGCATCGTCCTCGATAACCTCCTGATCTTCCTCCTCATCGTCAGGCCAGAGATACGTTTCGTTCTCGATATCCTGCTTTTCGATCCAGCCGTCTTCGAGGGCTTTCGCAAGGTAATCAAGCCGGTCCATTCCGTTCGACTGGCAGCCATTTCGGTGGCATCCCCAATTAAACCCTCGCCCATAGCCGTCAGCGTTTGTGATCCAAGCCGAGCCATCTGTTTCGTCGGAGTGGAGGTGCTTGTACGGGCAAACAACTTCGATCTTTTCGCTGTCCACGTCGCGAACGACCATCTGCGAGGCATTGTCTCTGATGAGGTCTGCCATGCGGATGCGCCGGGCATGACCCCTCGCCCAGCCTTTCAGCCAAGCGCCGGGGCCGTCTTCGGCTTCTTGCTTGTCATCTGGCAGTTCGTGTTCTTCGATCTCGGCCAGTGTCAGCGGACGCCCGCGTATCAGCTCAATGCACGGCTCGACCCCCGGACGATGGGAGGGCATGTAGTAGGCTCGGCTCACGTCTACGCAGGAACGATCGGGGATCACTCCGACATGGTCGGCATAGCCAAGAAGTAGGCGCTTCCAGCGCTCGTGTGCCTTCCGCTGCGTTGGGGCGAGATCGGTAATACGCAACGGCTCGGAAAGCGGGAACAGAATGCGGAACTTCTCCAGCGGCTCGTGCTCGATCCTTATCATGACGCCTTCGGGCGTGTGGAAGCTCTGTTCCGCAATCGTGACATTGGCGATGTGATGTTCGCGGTGCTTGCCCTGCATACGCAGGAAATCCCTTACCTCCTCATTCGTCGGGTGTCGCTCTTCCTGGATAAAGCTAAGCACACGGTCGCGCGGGATGACCGTCTCCGTTGTTTGATCGTTATAGGAGGCATAAATTATCGCAGCGACATCCATTTCCTCGATCTTGTCAGCGACGGCGTTAAGGGAGTCGCCCGAGTCCACGTCGAGCGCCAGAAACTCCAGCGTCACCATGCCGTTCTTGGTGCGCCCAGAAAATTTGTTCCCGCCCGCTCCCGAACCGGGCACAACAGGATAGTACCCCTTCTTCTTCTTGCATGGGCTGGAGGTCAGTCCACCTTCGCCATAGAGCCATGCACCGAACCTTGCAGCTTCGTTTTTCCACTGCGTCTGCTTAGCGTCCCGGTTCTTTAGCTTTGGAAGGAGGAGCGTCATTGTGCGGCGGAGCAAGGCGTCCCATTCTGGGGAGTGCACACCCCCGAGTGCGGCGTCTTTCCATGTCGTCGCGCGTGGTTCCGGCCATTTCCGCGCTATGGCATGGGCGTTGTCCGCAGGCATAGCTTCTTCGTTCGCGGCCTCAGCCGCGTTCAGATTTTTGTCGTTATTCATGGTGACCTTTCACCTAGTTTCGTGTGGGTTCCGGTGACAGCAGCTTGCAGATAACCGCTGTTTTTCCCCGCGCTGTTCCCACGATTAATCAGATGGAGGCACGTCGGCTCATAGGCCGTACGCGGCACCTCCCACCTTCATAAATGATTCGCAACTCCCCCGATAGGGGTTGGTGCTTCATACATTACATTATTTGTCAACCTAAAATTTTCGCAGTGCGAACTTTCGGTTGATAAATCGGATCAGTCGTCCAGCGTGTCGTCGGGAGCAAACACCTCGCCCCACCAGCGCTGCCCCGCGAAGGAAAGCGTGTAGCGCCTACCGAGGAGACTTTCGCGGTTGGCCCAGATCATCTTATTGCTGACCTCGCGGGGCCAGAATCCTGCGCCTAGCGCGGCGATTTCAGCGAGATGCCGGTCGCGGCAAGCTTCCGCGAGAGACGCAAAGCGCAAGAACAGCACATCCGCGTTGGACCAGCACTCGATGCGGCGAGCCTCGCCCACCAGCTCTGCCGTAACGCGGTCGACCTCGGCAGGATCATGATAGGCGAGGCGCTCGATATACGCGCAGTGCCGTGCGCTGTCGGCGCAAGTTGCTCGTTCAGGGGCCTTCGTGAGCTTTTCCGCGACAGAGGCCATAATGCGCCGCTGACGCGGCGTGAGATCAGCATGCTTCATATTTCAGTCTTCCATGGTGACGTTGTTCCTCGTGATTGATGGCTTGGCTCTGTGTCTCGCGAGGAGGGCGGGATCAGACAGATCGGGGTAGGCCTTGCCTCAGAAGTGTCGGGGGGCGGGGTAGTGAGCTGTGCGGCACCCCCGGTGCAAGCGCTATCGACTCGCCGCCGCTCCGCCCATCCGGACGCCTAAAGGACGCCCGAAATCGGAATTCTTCAAAAAAGACGCTTCGCAGTACGGCTCCAAGGAGAACAAATGCCGTCCCGCCTGTTGGTCGACAGGCAGGGAGGAGTGCCGCTTTGCGCGTCGACCTCGACAACGGCGAGAGAAGTAAGACGCGTCGGGTTCTTCCCGGGCTAGATTGCCCCTCCACATTTCGGGCAGCAGCGCCCAGCGCCAATTCGGCGAGCACGATCCATCGCGAGCAACCATTCCGCGACGACATCGGGTTCGGAAGCGATCTCGGCCTCGGTCTTGCGCCCCTCGTCTGCGCAGCGCTGGGCGACCAATCGCGCTGAGGCGGGGGCCTCATCGAGGGCTTTATCCAGTCTCTGCAGCGCGCCCGAAAGCACCGAAGCTTCGTCGATCAGGCGCGGCAGCGCCGCCTTGGCATTGCGGCCCATGTCCGTCCCGCAATGACGCAGCTCCGCCAGTGATGCCCGGATCACCATCGCGAGCGCAGCGATATTGGACTCATGTGCATTGGTCACGCAGCCGCCTCCGTCCTCTCGCGGGCTACTGGAGTCCCCAGCACGTCATGACCCAGGTATTCGGACAGCTCGTCCATGGCCTCCTTCGTGCGCTGGGCGACAGCCTCCGGCGTCTCGGGGCTCCGATCCTCCGGCGCGCGGCCGTGACACCGGCAGAGCCGCACCATATCCAACACTGCGCGCAGGGCAGCCTCTGAGATCGAGCCGTCATAGAGGGTCTCAGTCTGTGGCCTCATGCGTCCTGAACGGCCCACATGGCGTGTGATTTCCTTCCTGAGTGCGGAGAGGTGCTGGGATGGCGCTCCGGCCTCTTCAGCCGCCCTGTGGGCGTCAGCAAGAGTATCCGTGACCTCTCCCATCAACCGATGGAGGTCGGCCTCAGAAAGCCGCTCCACCGGCGATCTACGGACCCGCCTGATATGCAATATGCGGGCCTCCACGTCGGGACGCTTCGACAGCCTGTGCGCCCTCGCTCGGGGCGATGAAGCCTCGGCATCGATGCCATCTAGCGCCCCAGCGAAGGAAGCTAGATATGCTTCGCTGGCCGCCACTCCGGCTGCGAGGTCTTGGCAGAACTCCTCGACCTCCGGCTCCGGGTGGAGCTGATCGGGCGACCAGGTCTCCGGCGCTTTCGCCTTAGAAGACGCGCGAGGCATTGTTTACGCAATTCCGAGACGGCGCGCTTCGGTCATTCTGGCGGCAGGGGGCAGATCAGCCAGTCGGCGAAGCTGTTCGTCGCGCGCCGTCGCTTTAGGGGCGGCGTCCAGTTGCTCGGCCTCGTCGAGGATTTCGCGCAGCAGCTTGCCGCGCTCGGTCGCGTAGACCGATTGCACCAACTCATCGATGGATGGCTCCGGCGCACCGTTCAGGTAGCTACGGATCAGTTCGGTCCCGGTCATCTCGTTTAGGAAGTGATCGCGCGCGCCCTCGGGCACGCCTTGATCGGCGAGGTGACGTTCTAGGCGCACACGCTGACGCGCTTCGGCCAGACGTTGCTCGTGGGTGAGGCTCTTGGTCATGATTGTTCGTTCTTTCGATCAGTGGGTGATCGCGGCTTCTGGCCGCGCAAGTTCAAGGATGCGTTGCTCGCAGATCGGACAGAACCGCGGCAGGACCTCACCAAGCCATTCGATCAAAGGCGTTACCTCAAAGTGGAGGGCCTTGCTTCCTCTGACGCGGCGCTGTGCAAGCGGGCACTCCAGAAGTCGGCGGAGAATGCGAAGTTCATTCGGCTGCCAGCCCAGCGCGGCGGCAAAATGGTCGTGTTTGATGTACAGCTTTTCCATGGGGAATTGGCCCTGCTCGTTCATTTGAAGCTTTGTATGGGGGGACGACAGCACTGTGGCAGGACCCCGTCCTCACCCAAGCTGCATAGGGGCAACCTATACATGATATAACACAACATGTCAAGGTATGGTGCACGCGGGAGAGCGCGTAAATCAGTTGAGCCATATCGCATAATGTCGACTGAAGAACATAGAACCGCGTTTTTCGCGCGGCATACCAGAGGCAGCACTGGCCCCTCTTTTGGCCCCTCGAGCCAAATTACCCAATAATTTCAATGCATATGGTGCCCCCACACGGACTCGAACCGCGGACCTACTGATTACAAATCAGTTGCTCTACCAGCTGAGCTATAGGGGCACTGCGCGGCGGTTTACTGCGACCCGCGCAGCGGTGCAATATCTGCGCAGGTGAAAATCTGCACTATTCGGCGAGATGACACGCCACGCGCGTGCCGCGCACGTCGCGCAGGGCCGGACGCTCCTTGCGGCAGCGCTCGACCGCGATGGGACAGCGCGGATGGAAGGCGCAGCCCGGGGGCGGATTGATCGCGTCGGGGATCTCGCCCTTGGGTGGGTCGATGTCGCGCCCGAAGGCATCCATGCGCGGCGCCGCCTCGAAGAGCATTTGCGTATAAGGGTGCTTCGGTTCGGAATAGAGCGTGTCACGCGGCGCCTCTTCCACGAGCGTGCCGAGATAGAGCACGCCGACCTTGTCGGCCATATGCCGCACCACGGTCAGATCGTGGGAGATGAAGAGATAGGTCAGGCCCAGCTCCTCGCGCAGATCCGACATCAGGTTCAGCACCTGGCTTTGGACGGACACGTCCAGCGCCGAGGTCGGCTCGTCGCAGACGATGATGCGCGGGTTGGAGGCAAGCGCACGGGCGATGCAGATCCGCTGGCGCTGACCGCCGGAGAACTCGTGCGGGTACTTGCCCACATCCTGCGCGGACAGGCCCACCTGTTCGAGCAGGCGCTCGGCCAGCCCGTCCGTGTCGCCGCCCCGCGCGGCCATCGGCTCTTCGATGATGTCCCGCACCTTCCAGCGCGGGTTCAGGGAGGCATAAGGATCCTGGAAGATCATCTGCACGTTTTCGCGCACCTTCGCGCGGCGCTCGCCCTCGGGTTCGGTCGCGAGGTCCACGCCATCAATCTCCACCTTGCCTGACGACGGCGGCACGAGGCCCACGACGATCTTGCCGATGGTGGACTTGCCCGATCCGCTCTCGCCCACGAGCGCATAGACGGAGTTCTCCTCGATCCCGAAGGAAACGTCCGAAACAGCCGTCAGCAGCGCGCGCGGCAGCCGTTCGATCACGCGGTTGAGCCAGGGTTTGGAGACGTCGAAGACGCGGGTCAGGTTCTCGACCTCGATGAGCGCGCTCATGCTGAGACCTCTTCTTTCTCGGATGTGGCAGGCAGCGGGAACCAGCAGGCGGCGCGTCCTTCGCAGGCCGTGAGGTCCGGTGCGGGGTTCTGGCGGCACTTGGCCTCGGCCCGGTCGCAGCGGGGATGGAAGGCGCAGCCGTCGGGCAGATGTTCGAGCCGCGGCATGGAGCCGGGGATCTGGCGCAGGCGCTTCTGACCCTGGGAGGCCAGCGGTGTGGAGCCCATGAGCCCCGCCGTATAGGGGTGACGCGCGCGGGTCAGCACCTCGCGCACAGGGCCCAGCTCGGCCATGCGTCCGGCATACATGACCGCGACGCGATCGGCGGCCTCGGCGATCACGCCCATGTCGTGCGTGACCAACATCACCGCCACGCCCTTGTCCCGGCAAAGCCGCTTCAGAAGCGCGATGATCTGCGCCTGCACAGATACGTCGAGTGCTGTGGTGGGCTCGTCCGCGATCACCAGATCGGGCTCGGCGCAGAGTGCCAACGCGATCACCACGCGTTGCCGCATACCGCCCGAAAACTCATGCGGGTAGCTGCCGATCCGCTGGGCGGCGGCCGGAATGCCGACCTCGTCGAGTGCGGCAATGGCGCGCTTTTCCGCCTCGGACTGGCTGACGGGAAGATGCTCGAGGATGGTCTCGGTCAGTTGCTCGCCCACGGTCAAGAGCGGGTTGAGCGAGGTGAGCGGATCCTGAAAGATCATGCCCATGCGCTTGCCGCGCAACCGGCGGAGCGCCTCGCCCTTGGCGGTGTGCACGGCCTCGCCCTTCAGAAGCACCTCACCCGACACGATCCGCGCGGGCGGGTCGAGAAGGCCGATCACGGCATTTCCGGTCATGGACTTGCCGGCGCCGGATTCGCCGACAACGCCGAGGATTTCGCCCTCGGCAATGTCGAAGCTGACGTTATCGACGGGTTTTAACACGCCGCGGCGCGTGGGAATTTCCACGGTCAGACCGCGGACGGACAGGACGGGGGTGGTCATGGGATTACGCGGTCCCCTTGCGATAGATCATTTACATATTGCGTGCCGCGCGGTGTTAGAGAGACGTGGACTGGGGTGACATCCACGCCCATCATCCTCACGCCACCTTGCGATCTTTGAATCTGAAGCATGCCATCTTCGACCAAACGTTCGAGCAGAAACAACATATTCTCAGCAACCGGAAGTGGCCGCTGCGGCTGACGAGTGAAAGCCTCGATGATGGCCATCTCAAAGCCATTGAAACGCAGGAGATTCTTTTGCGTGTTTGCCTTGTAGACGCGTATTCTGTCACGAGGAATGTCGCCGCGATCATATCGCGTATGGCAATTCGGACAGAGCGCAATCAAGTTCTCGGCTGTATCGTCCTGTGTTTCTGAATGAGGAACGATATGCGCCAACTCCACGGGAAATGCCCTGCACGTTGGGATGGCACAACGGTCTCCAGCTTCCGTGATAACTTGGCGCTTCACGGTCGCGGAAATGGCTTTCCTTTTCGCCACCGCAATCACCTCAGTTTCGGGTTGAGCGCATCGCGCAGCCAGTCGCCCAGAAGGTTGATCGACAGGGCCAGCGCCAGGAGCGTCAGGGCGGGGAAGAACAGGATCCACCATTCGCCGGAGAACATGAATTCCTGCCCGATGCGGATGAGCGTACCGAGCGACGGTTTGGTGGGCGGTGCGCCCACGCCGAGGAACGAGAGCGTCGCCTCGGCGATGATCGCGAGCGCCAGCGAAATGGTCGCGATCACCAGAACCGGGTTCAGCACGTTGGGCAGGATGTGGCGGATCATGATGGAGAACGGCGAGCGACCGATGAGGCGCGCGGCCTGCACGTATTCGCGGCTTTTTTCGACCAGCGTGGCGCCGCGCACGACGCGCGCGAACTGCACCCAGTCCGAGAGGCCAATGGCAAGGATCAGCACCCAGATCGCCATCTGGTCGCGGTATTCGGGCGGCGTGATGCCCTTGGCGATGCCGAAGATCAGCATGGCCACAAGGATCGCCGGGAAGGTCAGCTGCACGTCGGCGACGCGCATGATGATCGTCTCGGTCCAGCCGCCGAGATAGCCCGCAAGGAGGCCCAGAACGACCCCGATCACCAGCGCCAGCAGAACCGCCGAGAAGCCCACGAAGAGCGAAATGCGCATCCCGTACAGGATCGTCGAGAAGACATCGCGGCCCTGGTCGTCCGTGCCCATCAGGAAGGCATCGCCGGTAAAGGCGTTCGCCTCTCCGGGCGGGGTGAAGCCGTTCATCAGGTTCAGCGTTGCGGGATCGAACGGGTTATGCGGCGCAATCAGTGGCGCCAGAAGCGCCGCGAGCACGAGAAGCACCACGACGAAGGCAGAGACCATCGCCACGGGCGCGTGACGGAAGGACCATGCGAGATCGCTGTCCCAGGCACGGGCCAGCCGCGAGGGCGCGCGATCTACCTTGGGTTCGGGTTGGATATCGGTTTCGGCCATATCAGTGACCTCCGGCTGTGCGGTCGGCGCGCAGGCGCGGGTCGATCGCGAAGTAAAGCATGTCGACGATCAGGTTGATGCCCACGAACATCACCGAGATCATCATGAGATACGCGGCCATCACGGGGATATCGACGAACTGGATCGCGTTGATGAAGAGAAGCCCCACCCCCGGCCACTGGAACACCGTCTCGGTGATGATGGCGAAGGCGATGATGGAGCCCAGCTGCAGACCAGTGATGGTGATGACCGGCACCAGCGTATTCTTCAGCGCATGGCGGAAGTTGATCGCGCGTTCCCGGATGCCGCGGGCGCGTGCGAAGCGGATGTAATCCATGCGCAGCACCTCCAGCATCTCGGTGCGCACGAGCCGCATGATCAGCGTCATCTGGTAAAGCCCGAGCGTGATCGCGGGCAGAATGAGCGCCTTGAGCCCGCTTGCGGTCAGAAATCCCGTGGACCAGCCGCCGATCTGCGTCACCTCCCCGCGTCCGAAGGAAGGCAGCCAGCCCAGCTCAACCGAGAAGACGTAGATCAGCAGGATCCCGATCAGGAAGGTGGGCAGCGACACCCCGATCAGCGACACGGTCATGATGGCGTTGGCCGGTAAGCCTCGCCTTCGGATCGCGGTGAAGATGCCGAAGCCGATCCCGCCCGCCAGCGCCATGAGGCCCGAGACGAAGGCAAGCTCCAGCGTGGCGGGCGCGCGTTCGAGAAGGATCTCGCCCACGGGCCGCCCCTGCCTGTAGCTCAGGCCGAAATTGCCCTGAACAGCCTGTTCGAGGAACTTGTAGTATTGCACCACGAAGGGCTGATCGAGGCCCAGCTCGGTGCGCAGGCGCTCCACGTCGGCCTGGGTGCGTTCCTGCCCCAGCATGTTGTCGATGGGATCGCCCACGAAGCTGAACATGGAAAAGGCCACGAGCCCCGTGAACAGGAGCACGAGGATCGATTGGCCGACACGGCGGATGATATAGGCGAGCATGGGCCCTCAGTTCACGTTGGTCCAGCGCAGGATGAAGAAGTTGTCCTCGCGCTGGGTCAGGTCGATATTCTCGGCCGCGCCCCAAAGCAGCGGCTGCACGTAAAGCGGCACGTAAACCATGTCGTCCTGCACGATGCCAGCGATCTCGTCGAGCATGGCCTGACGGGCCTCCGGATCGATCTCGGATTGCACGGCTGGTATAAGTTCGTCGACGCGCGTGTTCGAATAGCCGCCGAAGTTCCAGGTGCCGATATTTTCCTGCGGCGTGTGCACGAGGAACCGGAAGGGATGCTCGGCATCGAAGGTGCCGGGCGACCAGCCCAGAAGGTACATGTCGTATTCGTCCGCCCTGAGCTCAGTCCAGTAATTGCGCACCGGGATCGCGTCGAGCTGCGCCTCGAGCCCGATCTGCGCCAGCATCGCGACGGTGGCCTGGCAGACCGACTCGTCGTTGATATAGCGGTCATTGGGACACTTCAGAAGGAAGCGGAAGCCGTCGGGATAGCCTGCCTCGGCCAGCAGAGCCTTGGCCGCTTCGATATCGAGCTCGGGCCGTTCGGAAAGCCCCTCGGAATAGCCCGACATGGCCGGGCTCACGAGTTGCGCGGCAGGCTCGGCGGAGCCGCGCATGATGGTCTGCAGGATGGCGGGCACGTTGATCGCCTGCGCGACAGCCCGGCGCACCAGCGGGTCCTGGAACGGATTGCCCTCGACCGAGCCATCACCGCCGACAAGCGTGTCCTTGTCCTGGCTGAACCCGAACATCATCACCCGCGCCTCGACGCCGCGCTTCAGCTCCACGCCATCGGCCTGATCGAGCCGGTCGGCATCCTGCACCGGCACCGGATTGATCATGTCGACCTCGCCCGAGAGAAGTGCGGCAACCGCGGTGGCGGAATTGTCGATCGGGGTGAAGATGCCCTCTGTGACATTGCCACGGTCCTCGCCCCACCAGTTCTCAAACGGCGCGAGCGTGGTCTTCAGGCCCGGATCGCGTTCGGTGATGCGGTAGGCGCCGGTGCCGTTTGTGTTGAGCGTGGCGAAGTTGCCGCGCTCGATATTGGGCCGGGTGACGTCGTTCGCCTCGGCCCAGCCCTTGTCCATGATCATCCAGTTGGCGATGCTGTCGGGGAAGATCGGGTTCGGGGCGGAGGTGCGGATCTCGACGGTATAATCGTCGGGGGCTGTGACCTCGGTCACGCCGGAGAACCAGCTTGCTGTGTCGGATTCCGGGGACGAGGCCCGTTCGTAGGAAAAGACCACGTCTTCGGCGGTGAATTCGGCGCCATCGTGGAAGGTCACGCCTTCGCGCAGGGTAAAGCGCCAGCCTTCGCCCTCGCCGATAGGCTCCCACGCCGTGGCGAGCGCAGGCTCGATCTGCATGTCGCGGTCCCGCCGCACAAGGCCCTCGTAGACGTTGTTCAGGAACCCGAGAACCGGCGCGGAATTGCCCGCATGCGGGTCCATCGTGTTCGGATCGGTCGTCCCGGCCCAGCGGAAGGTTTCGGCCGTGGCAGGCAAGGCAAACGCGCAGAGCGCCGCGGCGGTCCAGAGGGTCTTCATGGCAGCGGTCCTTATGAAAGGGATAATCCGGGCGCGATGCGTCGCGCCCGGATCAGTGTAGCACGGTCCCGGGGGAATTCCCCCGGGGGAGCGATGGATCAGTTGATCTCCATGAACTTGAACTTGGGATCGTCCTCGGGGGAGACCTCGATGCCGATCGCGTCGGTCATGCCCCAGTTCAGAACCTGGTGGTGGATCGGGATGTAGAGCTGCTCATCCTGCACCGTCTGCCAGATATCCGCGATGGTCGCGTTGCGCGCCTCGAGATCCGTCTCGGAGGCGAGGCTGACGATCTGCGCGTCCATTTCCTCGTTCGAGTAGCCGGTGTTGTTCCACGAGCCGCGCTCTTCGCCGCGGGTATGGGTCAGGAAGTTGAAGACATACTCCGAATCGTAGGTCGGAACGCCCCAGCCCAGCATGTAGAAATCCGTCTCGCCATTGGTGATGAGCGGAAAGTGCTGTGCCTTGGGCTTGGCGTCGAGGTTCACCGTCACGCCGATCTGGGCGAGCATGCCCACGGCAGCCTGGCAGATCGCTTCGTCGTTGATGTAGCGATCGTTCGGGCAATCGAGCTGGATGGAGAAGCCGTCGGCATAGCCTGCCTCTTCCATCAGCGCCTTGGCTGCGTCGACATCGGTCTGCGCCGAGGCGTCCATCTCTTCGGTCCAGCCGTTCACGAAGGGCGGTGCGATCATGCCTGCGGGCTCGGACTGGCCGCGCATCACGACCTGCTGGATCGCATCGCGGTTGATCGCCATGGACATGGCCTTGCGCACGCGCACATCGGCCAGCGGGTTGGCTCCTTCGACATCGTCATTGGCCAGATCCTCGGCGCCCATGTTCATGCCGAAGAAGATCACGCGGTTCTGCGGCGCGGTCTTCACGACAAGGCCCTCGGTCTCGCCCACGCGGCCCAGATCCTGCACGGGCACGTCCTGGATGAAGTCGACCTCACCGGACAGAAGAGCAGCGACGCGGGTCGCGGCGTTCTGAATGGGCGTGTACTCGATGCGGGTCACGTCCATCGGGAACTCGTCCATGCCCCAGTAATTCTCGTTCTGCTCCAGAACCGTGCGCACGTCGGGCTCGCGGCTTACGAGCGTGAAGGCGCCGGTGCCGTTGGCGTTCTGCGAGGCGAAGGTCGACTCTCCGCCCTCGACATCCTGCACGGCGACGGAGTCGTTCTCCTCGGTCCAGCCCTTGTCCATCATGAACAGGTTGGTGAGGTTCGACGGCAGGATCGGGTTCGGGCCATCGGTGACGAACTCGACCGTGTAATCATCGACCGCGCGGACCTCGACGATGGAGTTGAGAAGCTCCTTCATGTTGGAGTTTTCGGACTTCGCGCGGTTGATCGAGAAGACCACATCCTCGGCGGTGAAATCGGCGCCGTCATGGTAGGTGACGCCTTCGCGCAGGTTGAACACCCAGACATTGGGGTCCTCTTCGGAGGGCGCCCAGTCGGTCGCCAGCGCGGCCTGGAACTCACCCGACATGTCGCGGATGATCAGCGGCTCGTAGATCTGGTGCGCGAGCGTGTGGGTCGGGCCTTCGTTCTGCGCATGCGGATCGAGCGTGAGCGAGTCGCCCGCGCGTGCCCAGCGCAGGGTTTCGGCGGATGCACCGATCGACGTGCTGGCCAGAAGTGCCGCGGCAAGGATGCCGGTGGTTTTCATGAGATATCTCCCTGATGGAAAGTCGGGCTTGAGTGCCCGAACGAATGGGCGGATCGTACCGATCATGTCCGCGGCTTCAAGCGGTGACGCGGCTGTCGCTTCAAAATCCGCCTCGAATTGCCGTGATCCCTCCCATCGGGCGTGAAGGTATGCCATGGAAGCGGGGGCCTGACGCCGCTGCCAAGACGCGGATCAGAGCCCTCGACGATCACCACCGGAGATGCAGCCTGTGACCCGACGCTATTTCTCGCCTCTGGGCGGCCACCCGCCCCAGGACCAGCTGACCACCGATCGGGCCATGTTCACCGACGCCTACGCGGTGATCCCGCGGGGCACGATGCGGGACATCGTCACGAGCGCCCTGCCCTTCTGGGAGGCGACGCGGCTCTGGGTGCTCGCGCGGCCGCTCTCCGGCTTTGCGGAGACCTTCTCGCAATACATCATGGAAGTCGCTCCCGGTGGTGGCTCCGACCGGCCCGAAGACGATGCGATGGCCGAGGCCGTACTGTTCGTGACCGCGGGTTCCGCGCGGATCGACATTGCAGGCACACCCCATGATCTCCGCCCGGGCAGCTATGTCTACCTGCCGCCCGGCCTCGCCTGGAGCTTCCGCGCCACCGGCGATGTTCCTTGCGTCTTTCACTGGATCCGGAAGGCCTACATGGCAGTTGAAGGCCTGCCCGCGCCCGATCCGGTGGTCTCCCACGATGACGATGTCGCCCCCACGCCCATGCCCGGCACGGACGGCAAATGGGCGACGACGCGCTTTGTCGATCCGGCCGACATGCGCCACGACATGGCCGTGACCATCGTCACCTTTCAACCCGGCGCCGTGATCCCCTTCGCCGAGACCCATGTGATGGAGCACGGTCTGTTCGTGCTGGAGGGCAAGGCCGTCTACCGGCTCAACACCGATTGGGTGGAGGTCGAGGAAGGGGATTTCATGTGGCTGCGCGCCTTCTGCCCGCAGGCCTGCTATGCCGGGGGGCCGGGGGCGTTTCGCTACCTGCTCTACAAGGATGTGAACCGGCATATGCCGTTGCGGCTGGGCTAGCGGCGGCGCCCCTGAACGGCGAGCGCAGGGTCGCTTGGTCATTCGACTCGCGTTGCGCGGGGCCTGTCCGGGGGGGGGTGGGTTTTCACCCACCCTACGGAAATCGGGGATCTACGCGACGACCGCATTTCAGCCCTTTATCACCTGGAAGGGCGTGTCGAACCAATGCTCTTCAAGGTTCGCGCCCCCGCCGATCCGGTCCACGACGGCAAACAGTCCCGGCGCGTGAAGCGGGGTCAGGACCCCGTGCCACGTCCCGCGGTGGTAGTTCACACCCTGTCCGGGCGCGGTCCGAAAGGCCAGCGGCGTGCCCGGCACCCCTCCTGCATCGGGCGCCACGATCACCAGAAACGGATCCCATGACATCGGCAGGAAGGCCTGGCTGCCATCCGGATGCCGCTCCATCATGTCGAGTGTCAGGGGCAGCGCGCGCGGTTCCGCCTGAAACAGGCTGATCCCTGCCCGACCCTCCGCGAAATCGAGGCGCGCGCGGTCGTGATAGCGCCCGCAGAGCCCCTGATTGATGATCTTGTCGGGCGCGCCGTCCGTATCGAGCACGTCGCCGAAGGGCGCAAAGGCCGCGCGCTCCAGCGGCTGGATCCGGATCGTGGAACTCATCCCAGCGCCTCGATCAGGCGCAGCTCGGCGATGCGTTCGACCTGTCGGCAGGCCTCGGCAAACTCGGCCTCCCGATCCTGCGCCACGCGCCGCTTGAACGCGGCGAGAATGCCCGCCTTGTCATGGTCGCGCACGGCGATGATGAACGGAAATCCGAAGCGCGCGGTATAGGCCTCGTTGAGGCGCGTGAAGGTCGCGCGCTCCCCGTCGGTCAGCGCATCGAGCCCGGCAGAGGCCTGCTCCGCCGTCGACGCGGCCGTCAGCCGCTTGGCTGCGGCGAGCTTTCCGGCGAGATCGGGATGCGCCTGCAGAACCCCCAAGCGTTCCGCCTCGGTGGCAGAGCGGAAGATGCGCGCGAGCGCTGAATGCACGCCGCGCGCGGTGTCATGCGTGGGGCCAAGCTCCAGATCGAAGGCGCGCTCCGCGATCCAGGGGCTGTGTTCGAACATTCCGCCGAAGGCCGCGACGAAGGCCGCACTGTCCATCTCTGAGGGCCGCGTCCGCGATTGGGGCGGATGCGTCGCCGCCCAGTGATCGGCAATCTCTGCGCGGGTCGCGAACCACACGCCGTCATGACCGCGCATGTAATCCAGCGCGCGCTTCAATGCGGCGGCCCGTCCCGGACGTCCGATCAGGCGGCAATGCAGCCCGATGGAGAGCATCTTCGGCGCGCCCGCCTGTCCCTCGGCATAGAGCACGTCGAAACTGTCGCGCAGGTAGCTTTCGAACTGCTCGCCCGCATTGAAGCCCTGCGGCGTGGCAAAGCGCATGTCATTGCAATCGAGCGTGTAGGGCACGATCAGCTGATCCTTGCCTGCGCACTTCATCCAGTATGGCAAGTCATCGGCGTAACTATCAGCAATATATGCAAAATCGCCCTCTTCAGCGGCGAGCGCCACGGTATTCATCGACGTCCGCCCGGTATACCACCCACGCGGGGGCGCGCCCGTCACTTCGCTATGAAGCCGTATCGCCTCGCGGATCTGGGCGCGCTCCTCCGCCTCGCTCATGTCCTTGTGCTCGATCCATTTCAGACCGTGGCTTGCGATTTCCCAGCCCGCATCCTGCATCGCCGCGACCTGTTCGGGCGCGCGCGCAAGAGCGGTGGCCACGCCGTAGACCGTGATCGGCAGATCGCTCAGCATCCGGTAGAGGCGCCAGAATCCCGCCCGCGCGCCGTATTCGTAGATCGATTCCATGTTCCAGTGGCGCTGCCCCGGCCAGGCCGCGGCACCGACAATTTCGGACAGGAAGGCCTCCGAGGCCGCATCACCGTGCAGGATGTTGTTCTCGCCACCTTCTTCGTAGTTCAGCACGATCTGCACCGCGATCTTCGCGCCGCCCGGCCATTGGGGATCGGGCGCGTTGGGGCCGTAGCCGGTCATGTCGCGGGGATAACGGTGCATGCGGGGCGTCCTTGTCGGTGTTTGTTTTCCCGTTGATCCACACAAATGCGGCAATTCTCAAACGCTTTCTGCCCGTCCTGCGGCACCGAAGGCTTTGCAGTGGGATCGCGAGGCTGCGTATAGAGGGGGAAACGACACATGGAGCGCGATCATGGCAGGCTACCTCACGACCCATATCCTCGATACCGCGCGGGGCTGTCCGGCGGCAGGCGTGAAGATCGCGCTTTACCGCGTCTCGGGCAATTCCCATCGCAAGATCGCCGAGACCGTAACCAATGACGATGGCCGCACCGACAGCCCGATCTTGCCGCAGGATGCCTACCAGACGGGCACCTACGAGCTGATCTTCTTTGCGGGCGACTATCTGCGCGCGGCGGGCCTTGCCTCGGGCGAGACGCTGTTTCTCGATCAGATACCGATCCGCTTCGGGATGGACGATCCCGACGCGCATTACCACGTCCCGCTGCTGCTTTCGCCTTACGGCTATTCGACCTATCGCGGCAGCTGAGCCCGCCTGACCCGTTCTGACACGCTGAAAGACCCGACATGTACGATTTTGCCATTCTCTGGGACTGGGCCGGTTTCGCGGTCCGCTGGCTGCATGTCATCACCGCGATGGCGTGGATCGGGGCGAGTTTCTATTTCATCGCGCTCGATCTCGGCCTGCGCCGCGCGCCGGGCATGCCCGACGGCGCCTCGGGCGAGGAATGGGAGGTTCATGGCGGTGGCTTTTACCACACCACCAAGTACCTCGTGGCGCCCGAACGCCTGCCCGAGCATCTGACCTGGCACAAATGGCAAAGCTACTGGACGTGGCTCTCGGGGGCCGCGCTTCTGATGATCGTCTACTGGGTCGGCGGGGAGCTCTACCTTCTCGACCCGACCAAGGCCGATCTGGCGCTGTGGCAGGGCATCGCGATCTCGGCAGCCACGATCGGGGTGGGCTGGATCCTTTATGACGGGCTGTGCAAGTCGCCTCTGGGCGATCGGCCCACTGCGATGATGCTGGTGCTCTTCGCGATCATCGTGGCGATGTCCTGGGGGCTGAACCAGGTCTTCACGGGCCGCGCGGCGCTCCTGCATCTGGGCGCCTTCACCGCGACGATCATGACCGGAAATGTGTTCTTCATCATCATGCCGAACCAGCGCATCGTCGTGGCCGACCTCAAGGCGGGCCGGACGCCGGATGCGAAATACGGCAAGATCGCCAAGCTGCGCTCGACCCACAACAACTACCTGACGCTGCCCGTCATCTTCCTGATGCTGTCGAACCATTACCCGCTGGCCTTCGGGACGGAGGCCGCCTGGATCATCGCGGCGCTCGTCTTCCTGATGGGCGTCACGATCCGGCATTTCTTCAACTCGATGCATGCAGGCCAGGGACGGCCCTACTGGACATGGGCAGTGACGGCGGGGCTGTTCGTGGCAATCGCCTGGCTGTCGACCGCCCCGATCTACGACGATTACGAAGAGGCCGCGTCCCGCGAGATGACCGAAGCGGAGGCGCAATTCGCCGCCGCGGACGGGTTCGAGGATGCCTATCTGACAATCGTCGGCAATTGCGCGATGTGCCACGGCCGGACACCGGGCTGGGAGGGCATCCACCGCGCGCCGAAAGGCGTCTTGCTGGAGACCGAGGCCGACGTCGCGCGCCATGCTGAACAGGTCTTCCTGCAGGCAGGCGTGAGCCACGCCATGCCGCCGCCAAACGCGTTCCAGATGGATGACGCGGCGCGTGCCCAGATCGTCGATTGGTACCGCGCGGCGAGCAATTAACGCCCTTTCGCCAGCGCGATCCACTCTGACAGCGCATCCCACGCCTGAGCTGTTGGCCTGATCCCGAATGCCTGCCCCCATGGTGGCAGCGCGGTTACTGTTCGGTTTCTCCGCGCGCAAATTTGTGGCCGCACCGCGCAGCGCCCCGCTCCTGCACGTACCAGCCCATCCTGCGCGCCGATTTTCGAGCGAAGGTCACCGTGCTGCCCCACTTACACCCAATTCGCACGCAACATGATCGGCAGAGCAGACCGCAAAACCTGAGCAGAACAGGAACGATCATGTCCGAAGTCACGAACATCCCAGCGCGAAAACTGCGCGCCTCGCCCGTCCTCGTGTTCACCGGGACGATCTTCCTGAGTGCGGCGCTGTTGTTTTTCGTCCAGCCGCTTTACGCCAAGCTGGTCCTGCCGGTTCTGGGCGGCGCGCCCGCTGTCTGGACCACGGCCATGCTGTTCTTCCAGACCGTTCTGATCGCGGGCTATCTCTACGCGCATCTGATGATCCGCTACGTGCCGCCGCGCATCCAGCTGATCGTGCATATGAGCCTGTGGGCCATTGCGCTGTTCTTCCTGCCGCTGGCCCTGCCTGCCGATTGGCGGCCCGATCCCGATGCGAACACGGCCCTTCAGACGCTCGGCGTCTTCGCCGTGGGTGTCGGGGTGCCGTTTGCCGTTCTGTCGGCGAATGCCCCGCTGCTGCAGGCCTGGTATGCCCGCTCGGGCGGACCTTCGGCGGAAGATCCCTATTTTCTTTACGGCGCCTCCAATCTCGGCTCGCTGATCGCCCTTCTGGCCTTCCCGCTGGTGGCCGAGCCCCTGTTCGGCGCGAAGGCCATCGGTCAGGGCTTTGCGATTGGCTTTGTCGTGCTGGGCGCGGGTCTGATGCTGTCGGGCACGCTGGGGCTCGGGACGCCCGCGACCTTGCGCAAGGACAGCGACGCGGCCACGCCGATCACATTGCGCCAGATTGCCTTCTGGCTGGTTCTGGCCTTCGTGCCGTCCTCGATGATGCTGGCGGTGACCTCGAAGATCAGCACCGATGTGGGCTCGCTTCCGTTGATTTGGGTCGTGCCGCTGGCGCTGTTCCTGCTGACCTTCGTGCTGGCGTTCCGGGACTCGGCGCTCAATGCCGCACGGCTGAAATGGGTGGGCCTTGCCTCCGTCGCCTGGCTGGGTTTCGTGTTTTCGGGCTCTGCCGGGTCTCATCTGAGCCTTCCGGAAGCGGTTTGCCTCGTTCTGGCGTTCTTCGGGCTGGCGCTTTACGCGCATCGCCGCCTCTACGAGGCGCGCCCCGCCGGCAGCCAGCTGACGGCATTCTACTTGGTCATGTCCGTCGGCGGCGCCTTCGGCGGATTGTTCAACTCGATCATCGCCCCGGCGCTGTTCGACACCCTGGTCGAAGGCGGCGTCACGACCCTGGTGGGAGCGGCCCTGCTCTTGTCGGCGCGCTTCCTGCCGACGCCGAAACAGGCCATTGCAGGCGTTCTCTATGCGGGTTTCGCGGGGCTCGTCCTGTGGAGCCTGCCGCGCCTTGCCGGGATCGACGACACGTCCACGCTGACCGTCGTCATGCTGGGCCTTGCCGCAGGCTCGCTCATCTGCCTGCGCGGCAAGATCCCCGCGATTGCCATCGCGATCCTGCTGATCGTGGTCACCGGCAAGACCTTCCTGCCCGGCGAGCATCTGTTCCAGGATCGCAGCTTCTTCGGCGTGCACCGGGTGACCGATGCGGGCGAAACCCGGAAATACGTGAACGGCACGACGATCCACGGCACGCAATTCGTGGCCGATCTGGACGCGGCACAGCCCCGACCGCTGGCTTATTACCACGAGAACGGGCCGCTTGCCGCGATCTTCCTCGACGGGCCGGTCTCTGCCACCGACCGGATCGGCATCGTCGGCCTCGGCGTGGGCGCGCTGGCGTGCTATGCCGAAGGGGGCCAGGACTGGCACTATTACGAGATTGATCCCGTGGTCGATCAGGTCGCCCGCAATCACGATCTCTTCACCTTCGTGTCGAGCTGCACCCCGTCGGCGCCGACCTATCTCGGAGATGCACGGCGCGTGCTGACCGATCAGGACAAGATGGGCTTCGACGTGCTGGTGATCGATGCCTATTCCTCCGACGCGGTGCCGGTGCATCTGACCACGGTCGAAGCGATGGAGCTCTACATGAGCCACCTGAGCCCGGACGGTGTTCTCGTCTTCCATATCTCCAACCGGTATTTCGACATCGACCTGCCGCTGGTTGAAAGTGCTGCGCGGCTTGGGCTCACCGCCGCGATCATGGATCACCGCAGCAGCGGCGCGCCCGGAGATACGGCGACCGAGGCCGTGTTCATCGCCCGCAAGGCCGAGGATTTCGGCGCACTGACCGCATCGGAGATCTGGGAGCCGCTCGAGGCCGGAAAGGGTCCGTTCTGGACGGACGATTACGCCAACCCGCTCTCCATCCTGCGTTGGGGGCACTGAGGGAGGCGCGCAGAGGGCGTCAGCCCGCCACCCCAAACAACCAGAATAGAAAAAGCCCGCACCGGTCCGGTGCGGGCTTCATTCTGTGCAAGAAAGACCCTGATCAGAGCGTCACGACCTGCGCCATTCCCTGCTCGCGCGCGAGTTTCGCCGCGACCGACGCCACTGCAAGGTCCTGAAGGCCCACGCCCGTCCCGTCGAAGAGCGTGATCTCGTCATCTGAGGTCCGGCCTTTGTGATCGCCATTGATGACTGCGCCGATGGGGGTGATATCAGCCTCCTTGATTAGGCCCTGCCCCACGGCGTGCTGCGCCTCGCCGATGCTGATCGATTGCGCGATCTCGTCGGTGAAGACTGTGGCGCGGGCCAGAAGCGCCGCGTCGACCTCCTGCTTGCCCTTCGTGTCAGTACCCATGCAGGCGATATGCGTGCCGGGCTTGATCCAGTCGGCCATCAGCAGGGGCTCAAAGGCCGAGGTGATGGTGATGATGACATCCGCCTGTGCCCCCAACTCCTCCTGGCTGACCGCCTCGAAATCGAGCCCGATCTCCTTCGCGACCTCACCCAGTTTCGGCAGCATGTCGGGATGCGGGTTCCAGGCCACGACCTTCTCGAAGCCGCGCTGTTCGGCGGCCGCGCGCAGCTGGAACGCGGATTGATGGCCAGCCCCCACCATGCCCAGCACCTTGGCATCCTTGCGCGCCAGATGCGCGATGGAGACCGAGGACGAGGCCGCCGTGCGCACGGCGGTCAGGTAATTGCCGCCCACAAGTGCATCGAGCCGCCCGGTATCGGGATCGAAGAGGAACACGGTCGATTGGTGGTTCGTCAGGCCCTTTTCGGCATTGCCGGGCCAGTAGCCGCCCGATTTGAGTCCTAGCGATCCGCCCACCTTATCAAAGCCCGACTTGAACCCGTAAAGCGCGTCCGCATAGCCGATGGCTTCGCGGATGACGGGGAAGTTGTAGGCATCACCCTTGGCCATGGCGCCGAAGACCTGTTCGACCGCCGTGAAGGCCGAGGCGCGGTCGACGATCTTCTGGCAGATTTCCTCGGTGACGATGACGACGCTGCCGTCTTTTGCGTTGCTCATGTTGTGTCCTTCTCGTCCCGCTGCTTTTGTTCTTGGGTCTCGCAAAAACGCGCGCCCCGGATGAGGGGACGCGCGCAGATCAGTGCATCAAAGCTCAGTACGCCTTGCCGCGGGCCGACACGGGCCAGAGCGTTTCGACCTTGCCGTTCCGGATGCCCACATACCAATCGTGGACGTTGCAGGTCGGGTCGCAATGGCCGGGTACGAGTTTCAGCTTCTCGTTGACCTTGAGATTGCCTTTGGGGTCCGACACGACGCCATGCTCGTCCGAGCATTTGACGTATTCCACGTCGTCGCGCCCGTAGATGAAGGGCAGACCGCTATCCACGGATTGCGCCTTGAGGCCCGCATCGACGATGGCTTTCTCGGCCTTGGCATGGCTCATGACCGAGGTCAGGATGAAGAGCGCGTTTTCCCATTCGCCCTGGTCGATCCGCTTGCCGTCCTTGTCGAGGATGCGCCCGTAATCGGCATCCATGAAGGCGTAGGAGCCGCATTGCAGCTCGTTATAGACGCCCGAGTTGGACTCGAAGTAGTAGGAGCCGGTGCCGCCACCGCCGACGATGTCACATTCGAGGCCTTCTGCCTTCAGCGTATCGACGGCGTCCTTCACCATGGCGATGGCGACATCGACCTTGGCCTTGCGATCCTCGTAGCTGTCCATGTGCTGCATGGCGCCCTGATAGGCCTGGATGCCCGCGAACTTGAGGCCCGGTGCCGCATCGATGGCCTTGGCGATCTCCACCACGGCGGGGGTCGTCGTCACGCCGCAGCGGCCCGCGCCGCAATCGATCTCCACCAGGCACTCGATCTCGGTGCCGTGCTTTTGCGCGGCCGCCGACAGGTCGGCGACGTTCTCGATCTGGTCGACGCAGCAGATAATGCGCGCGCCGAGCTTCGGCATGCGGGCCAGACGGTCGATCTTGGCCGGGTCGCGCACCTGGTTCGACACCAGAACGTCCTTGATGCCGCCGCGGGCGAAGACCTCGGCCTCGGACACTTTCTGACAGCAGACGCCGACGGCGCCGCCCAGTTCGACCTGCAGTTTCGCCACATCGACCGATTTGTGCATCTTGCCGTGGACCCGGTGGCGCATGCCGTGGGCCTTGGCGTAATCGCCCATCTTCTTGATGTTGCGCTCCAGCGCGTCGAGATCGAGCACGAGGCAGGGCGTCTGCACCTCGGCCTCGTCCATGCCGATGGCCGCGGGAATGTCGTAGCCGACTTCGAAATCGTCGAGATTAACGGTATCTTTCATAGTCTCTCTCCTTGTTGGGGGATGGTGGGTTTTCACCCACCCTACGGAGTGTTCGGGGGCGCGATCAGGCGCCGGTCATCCAAGGCAGCTTGTCGAGATCGACATTCCCGCCGGTCACGATCACGCCGACGCGGCGACCGCGATACACGTCCGGGTTCTTGAGGATCACCGCGAGCGGCACCGCGCAGGAAGACTCCATCACGATCTTCATGCGCTGCCAGGTGAGCTTCATCGCGTCGATGATTTCCTGCTCGGACGCGGTCTGCACATCGGTCACGAATTGCGACACGAAATGCCAGGTGTTCTCCTTGAGCGGCACCTTGAGCCCGTCGGCCACCGTCACCGGCGCATCATCGGCGATGATGTGACCCGCCTTGAAGGACCGCATGGCGTCATCGGCCTGTTCGGGCTCGGCCGCATAGATCTTCACGTCGGGCGCGAGGTTCGACAGCGTCAGGCAGGTGCCCGAGATCATGCCGCCACCACCGATGGGCGCGACCATGGTATCGAGCCCCTCGACCTGCGCCATCAGCTCCGCCGAACACGTGGCCTGACCCGCGATCACGCGCGGATCGTTATACGGGTGCACGAATTCCGCGCCGGTTTCCTTCTGCACCTCGGCAAACACCGCCTCACGGCTCGATGTCGAGGGCTCGCATTCGGTGATGATACCGCCATAACCGCGCACGGCGGCTTTTTTTGCCTCGGGCGCGGTCTTGGGCATCACCACGTAACAGGGAATGCCCCGGCGACCTGCCGCGTAAGACAAGGACAGCGCGTGATTGCCCGAGCTGTGCGTGCAGACGCCCTTCTCGGCCTGCGCGTCCGACAGGCCGAACACGGCATTCGTCGCACCGCGCACCTTGAAGGCGCCGGCCTTCTGGAAGTTCTCGCATTTGAAGAACAGCTCTGCCCCCGTCAGCTCGTTCAGATAGGACGAGGTCAGGACCGGCGTGTTGTGGATATAGGGTTTGATCCGCTCATGCGCGGCGCGCATGTCGTCGATCGTCAGCTCGGCGGCTGTGGTGGTTGCGTCCAGCATCGCGTCTCCTCCTCTCAGGCGGCCGATTTCACGGCGGTCGCATTGCCGCTGCGATAGAATTCCTGTGCCGCGGCCACGCCCGATCCCAGGGTGATCGGGTAGTCGAGATCCGCCATCGCCATCTCTATGGCGCCGAGGCCCGACAGAACCATGACGTCGGTCAGGCTGCCCAGATGACCGATGCGGAAGGCCTTGCCGTTCATCTCCCCAAGGCCGATGCCGAAGGACACGCCATACCCGTCGAAGGCATGCTCGGTCAGGACATTGCTGTCGAAGCCCTTGGGCACATAGATGGCGCTGACCGTGTCGGAGTAAAGATCCGGGCTGTGCGCCACCAGTTCAAGCCCCCAGGCCTTGGTTGCGCGGCGCACGCCTTCGGCAAGGCGCGTGTGGCGGGCATAGACGTTGTCGAGGCCTTCCTCGAACAGCATCTTCAGGCTTTCGCGCATGCCGTAGATCAGTTGCAGCGGGGGCGTGTAGGGAAACCCGCCCGAGGCGTTGGCCTTGGTCATGTCGCGGAAATCGAAGAAGGTGCGCGGCAGTTTCGCGCTCTCCATCGCATCGAGCGCCTTCGGGCTGACGCCCAAAATCGCCATGCCGGTCGCCAGCATGAACCCCTTCTGCGAGCCGGAGACGGCAATATCGACGCCCCAGGCATCCATCTCGAAGGGCATCGAGGCCAGCGAGGAGACGCAATCGACGAACAGCATGGCCGGATGACTGGCCGCATCCATCGCGGCGCGCACGGCGGCCACGTCGGATTTCACGCCCGTCGCGGTTTCGTTGTGCGTGACGAGGACGGCCTTGATCTCGTGGCCCTTGTCAGCGCTGAGCGTGGCTTCGAACTTGTCGGCGGGCGCACCGGCGCCCCAGGCGCATTCGATGATCTGCACATCGAGCCCGTGCCGCTGGCACAGATCGATCCAGCGGTGGCTGAACATGCCGTAGCGCGCGACAAGAACCTTGTCTCCGGGGCTGAGCGTGTTGGTGACCGCCGCTTCCCAGCCGCCGGTGCCGGATGCCGGGAAGGTGATGACGGTGCCGTCCTTGGTGCCGAACACCTTCTTGGTGTCCTCGAGAACCGGTGCGAAGGTCTCGACGAAGTCCGGCGCGCGGTGGTCGCGGGTCTGGACATGCATGGCCGACAGCAGCCGCTCGGGGATGTTGGTGGGGCCGGGAATGAAGACGGGGTTCTGGGTGCTCATCGTGCGATTCTCCGATTGGATGCGCTACACCTAGACTTTCGGAAATATTTTTCAATTTTCTCGATACCCTGTGATGACCCGCAGGGCAGGCACGCAAGTAATTGAAATTAGTTCATATCTTATTTCCATTTCTGCGATGCAGAATTTTATTGAAAATCTTTTTCAGAATTATACACCAAGGGAAACGACGCGCAGGACACCCCATTCGCCATGCAAGCCCCGAAACGTCAGCGCGGCCGCCCGAAGTCGCAATTCACCGAAAGCTCCGCCGGGACGCTGCAATCGCTCGATCGCGCGCTGTCGGTTTTGGTCGCCTTGTCGCGCGCGGGGCGGATGAACCTGACCGATCTGGCGCTGGCCGTGGGCGTGCCCACCGCCACCACGCACCGCATCCTGATGACCCTGCAAAAGCACGATTTCGTGGCCTTCGACGAGGACCGGCAGGATTGGCTTATCGGGATCGAGGCGTTCCGCACGGGGGCGGCCTTCCTCAAACGCTCCAACCTCGTGGAGATCGGGCGACCGGTCATGCAGCTTCTGATGGAGGAGACGGGCGAGACCGCGAACCTCGCCGTACCTCAGAAGGCCGAAGTGGTGTTCGTTGGACAAATCGAGACGCTGAACCCGATCCGCGCCTTCTTCCCGCCGGGCACACGGACGGCGATGCATGCCTCTGGTACCGGCAAGGCGATCCTCGCCGAATTGCCAGAGGACAAGGTAAAGCGGCTTTTGACGTCCGCAGGCCTTGAGCAGTTCACGGCCAACACCCGCACGACGCCTGCCGATCTTTTTGCGGATCTGGAGCGCACGCGCGCCCGCGGCTGGTCCTTCGACCGGGAGGAACGCTACGAAAGCATGTCCTGCATCGGCAGCGCGATCTTCGACGAGATGGGCAATCCCTGCGCAGGCGTGTCGATCTCGGGCCCGAGCATCCGCTTCGACGAGGATCGCATCGCGGCCTTCGGCACGGCCGTCAAGAATGCCGCCGACGAGATCACGCGCCGCCTTGGCGGCCTGCCGCCCGAACGTTAAGCGCCGCCCTGCCCCGCCTCCCGAGCCATCTGGCGGCGCAACCGGGCCAGCAGGATCAGCAACAGCGCCGACACGGCCGTCACCGACAGAAGCGGCAGCGCGAAACTGCCCGATTGGTGCGCAAGCGCGCCCAGCGTCACCGGCCCCAGCACACCGCCCATTTCGGCGGCGGTGAAGAACATGCCGCCCGCAAGGCCAAGCCGCTCCTCGGGCACGCCCGGCGTCTCCATCAGAAGCATGATCGCCACCGTCATCATCGATCCGCGCGCGATGCCCTGCAGCATGAGACCGGGGGCGAGAAGCGCCGGATGGGCACTTTGCAGCATCAGGCTGGCGGCAAGGACGGCCCCGAACAGCCCGGCCATGACGAGAAGCCGCCGCTCGGGCGTGGCAAGACGCGGGATCACCAGCACGCCGAGGATGCCGATCGCCGAAGGCAGCGCCGCCCAGTATCCCGCCGCCACCGCCGAAAAGCCGTAGCTGCGCAGGATCTCGGGAATCCAGTTGTTCAGCCCGTGATTGATGAAGAACACGCCCACGGACATCACGAGGATCAGTTGCACCTGCTTGAGGCCCACGATCTCGCCAAAGGCCGAGAGGTTGTACTTGCTGGCGCCTGCGCCCGGTCCGATCTCGCTGGCACGCCGGCGTGATACGGCCCACCAGATCAGCGCCGAGAGTAGCACCAGCCCGGCATAGACGACCATGGCGGCGCGCCAGTTCTGCCCCACGAGCGGCATGACCACCGAATTGGTGATCGCCAGCGCCACCAGCCCGCCGAGATAGGGCCCGGTCACGTAGAGCCCCATCGCGCTCGCCCGTGCCTTGCCCTGATAAAGCTTGGCGATCACGACAGGCGCCCCGACCGAAATCATCGGCCCCCCGGCCCCGAAGAGCGCCACCGCGAGAAAGAGCTGCAGCGGCGTCTCCGCCAGCCCGCGCAGGCCCGCAGACGCCGCCATCAGGAGGCAGGCGATGACCAGCATCCGCCGCGCCCCCATCCGGTCGAGCAACATGCCGCACGGCACGGCGCACAGGATATACGTCAGCGGCCAGGCGCCCAAAATGAGGCCCATGCCCGCATTGGTCACGGCGATGTCTTCGCGGATTTCGGTGACCAGAGGCGCGGTCGAGGCGATGATCACGCCGAAGCTGAAATAGACGCCCCATACCCCGGCAAGCACCGGCCAGCGCGCGGACGCCGCACCCTCCGTCTCCTCTGCAATACTCACCCGGCTCAGTAGCTGCGCGGCAAGCCGAGGACGTGCTGACCGAGGAAGCCGTAGATCATGTTCTTCGAGATGGGCGCCGTCTGGTAAAGCCGCGCCTCGCGCCACTTCCGCTCGATCCCGTATTCACGTGCGAAAGCAAAGCCGCCATAGGTCTGCATGCAGACCTCGGCACAAGCCCAGGACGCGTCCGCGGCGAGCAGCTTGGCCATGTTGGCCTCCGCCCCCGCCTTCTCTCCCGCATCGAACATCGCGGCGGCCTTGGTGACCATCAGCTCGGCGGCCTGCGCCTTGGCATAGGCATCGGCGATGGGGAACTGGATGCCCTGGTTCGCACCGATGGGCTTGCCGAAGACCGAGCGGTCATTGGCATATTCACAGGCCTTCTCGATGAAGTATTTCGCGTCCCCGATGCATTCATAGGCGATCAGGATCCGCTCCGCGTTCATGCTGTCGACGATGTAGCGGAAACCCTTGCCCTCTTCGCCCACGAGCGTATCGGCGGGGATCTCGACATTGTCGAAGAACACCTCGCAGGTGTTGTGGTTGATCATCGCGTCGATCTTGGACAGCGAGAGGCCGTTCTTCTTGGCCTCGTTCATGTCGATCAGGAAGACGGACATGCCGTCGGAGCGTTTCTTGCATTCCGCAGCGGGCGTGGTGCGCGCCAGAAGCAGTATGAGGTCCGACTCGAAAGCGCGGCTGGTCCAGACCTTTTGGCCGTTGACGATATAGGTGCCGTTCTCGGTCTTCTCAGCCTTGGTTTTGAGCTGAGTCGTGTCGCTGCCCGTCGTGGGTTCGGTCACGCCGAAGGCCTGCAGGCGCAGCTCACCGGTGGCGATCTTGGGCAGGTATTTCTGCTTCTGCTCCTCCGAGCCGTGCTTCAGCACCGTGCCCATCGTGTACATCTGCGCGTGGCAGGCCGCGGCGTTGCAGCCTTTGACGTGGATCGTCTCAAGCACCGCACCGGCGGCGGCCAACGGCAGGCCCGAGCCGCCATATTCCTCGGGGATGAGCGCACCCAGGAAGCCGCTTTCGGTCAGCGCATTCACGAAGTCATGCGGATAGGCATCTTCCTTGTCGAGCTTCAGCCAGTATTCGTTCGGGAAATCGTCGCAGAGGCGCCCGACCGCGTCGCGGATATCGCCCCAGGCAGGGTTCACGGGCATCGAGGTCATGTCGGGGTCGTATTGGTTCATGTCTGGCATCCTTCAGATGACGTTCTTGGCGCGCAGCGCGGCGATCTCGTCGGCGCTCAGACCGACCTCACCGAGGATCGCATCGGAATGCTCGCCCGCATCCGGGGCGGAGACATAGACCGACGCGGGCGTGCGCGACAGTTTCACGGGTTGCGCGACGAGTTTCGTCTCACCGCGCGCCGGGTGTTCGATCGGGGCAGCCATGCCGAGATGCTGCACCTGCGGGTCCGCGAAGACCTCGTCCATCATGTAGATCGGACCGGCGGGCACGCCCATCTCTTCCAGCGCCTCGACCCACTGGGCCGTCGTGCGTTTGGCGAAGATGGGCTTCAGCAGGTTCCAAAGTTCGGGCCGATGTTCGAAACGTGCGGGATTGGTGGCGTATTTCTCATCCGTGGCCCAGTCGGGCATGTCTATGAGTTCGCAGAAGGCCTGCCATTGCGCGTCGCTGCCGACGCCGAGATTGAGATAGCCGTCCTTCGTCGCCACCACGCCCATCGGCGTAACGTAGGGGTGATCGTTGCCGGAGCTTTGTGGCACCTCACCCTCGACAAGGTAGCGCGCCGCCTGGAAATCCATCATCGCGATCTGCGCTTCGAGAAGTGAGCTTTGCACCCATTGCCCCTGACCCGACACGCTGCGTTCCTGGAGTGCCACGAGGATGCCAATGGCCGCGTAAAGGCCTGAGGAGCTGTCCGCCACCGCCGCCCCTGCCCGCATCGGGCCCTCTTCGGGATTGCCCGTGACGCCCATGAGCCCGCCCATGCCCTGCGCGATCTGGTCGAAACCGGCGCGCTTGGCATAGGGGCCATCCTGCCCAAAGCCCGAGATCGAGGCGAGTATGATGCGCGGGTTCACCTTTGCCAGATCGTCATAGGCAATGCCAAGCCGGACCTTCACGTCGGGGCGGAAGTTCTCGACCACCACATCGGCGCTCTCGACCATGCGCAGGAACAGCGCGCGACCCTCCGGGGCCTTGAGGTTCAGCGTCAGAGACCGCTTGTTGCGGTGCAGGTTCAGCATGTCGTAGCCGTGCCGTGCGCCTGACACGCCCGCCGACGGATCGGCCCCAACCGGGGCCTCGATCTTGATCACATCCGCACCGAAATCCGCAAGCACACGGCAGCAGGTGGGCCCTGCCCGCACGCGCGTCAGGTCCAGCACCTTGAGATTGCCCAGCGCGGTGGAGCGTTCTGCCATCACGCCGCCTCCATCACGCGGGCGGCGCCATCGGGGTCGGCGGCGGCGTACCAGTCGCCGATCCCGCTCGAGGTCAGAAAGATCGTGTCATCGCGCGCCGTCAGCAGATCGAGCGCTTGCTCGAAATGATGCGCGATATGCGGCACGCCGATGATATGCGGATGCAGCGCGAGGGTCATGACGCGGGGCTGCGATTTCAGCTCGCGTTCGAACACCGCGAGCGTCGCCTCGACGCGTTTGAGATATTCATCCGTGCTGCCATTCTGGATCGCGTAGACCGGCACGTCGTTCAGCTCGAACGAATAGGGCAGCGCCATGAGCGGCCCGTGTTTGGTTTTCATCCATGTTGGCAGGTCGTCGAGCACCCAATCGTGCAGGAACTCGATGCCTTCGGACTTCAGGATGTCGGGCGTGTGTTCCGTCTCTCCAAGGCCCGGCCCCAGCCAGGCGCGGGGCCGTGCGCCGCCCGCCTGTTCCAGCCGGTCGAGGCAGCGGCGGATCACGTCGGCCTCATCCTCGGCCTGTTTCAGCGATTGCTGGAAGAAGCCGTGGCCCACCAGCTCCCAGCCTGCGCCCATCACCGCCTCCATCAGCGTTGGATAGACGTCCGCCACCTGCGCATTGAGAAACGCCGAACATGGCAGCCCCTTGCGATCCAGCATGTCGAGGATGCGCGGCATCCCGCAGCGCAGACCGTATTCCACCCAGGAGAAGTTCGGCACATCGGGCGGCGCGGGCGTGGCCCCGTGCGGCGCGGGAATGATGCCGCGCGGCATGGCGCGCTCGATGGGCCAGTATTCAATGTTCATGACGATATGAACGATCAGGTTCTTACCCTCGGGCCCTGTCAGGGGCGCGCGGTCCGAGGACAGCTGGAACGGGATACGCGGGTTCGACGGCATGGGCTTACTCCACGTGCAGGCGGATATCGGAGGCCTTCCAGGACAGGCGCACGGGTGCGCCAGCTTCGGGCAGGCTGTCATTGCTATCGGCAATAACACGGCTGACCATCTCCGTCCCGTCCGGAAGGCGCGCCATATGCGAGGTCGTGAGGCCCAGATAGACGCTCTCGTCGTACGAACCGATGATCGACAGCCCGTCGGCGGGGGCGTTCGTCCCATTCACCCGGTCGAGCGCCACGCATTCGGACCGGATCGAGAGGTTGACCTCCTGCCCGTCCCTGACGCTGAGCCCGCGCTTGTCGACCTTTAGCTTGGAGCCCGCCACATCCACGGTGACCGCGCTGCCATTGGCTTCGGCCACCTTGCCCTTCAGCATGTTGTTCTCGCCAACGAAGCTTGCCGTGAAGGTCTTTTCGGGCGCACGGTAGATGTCCCGCGCGCGGCCGAACTCCACCAGATCACCATTGGCAATCAGCGCGATGCGGTCCGCGACGGTCATCGCCTCTTCCTGGTTGTGGGTGACGTGGATGAAGGTGATGCCCACCTTTTCCTGAAGGTGCTTGAGCTCAAGGCACATATCCTTGCGGAGCTGCGCGTCGAGGGCCGCCAGCGGCTCGTCCAGAAGCAGGATATCGCGGTCGAGCACGATGGCGCGGGCAAGCTGCACCCGCTGCTGCTGACCACCCGACAGCTCATGCGGCTTGCGGTGGGTGAATTGCGACAGCCCCACCTGTTCGAGCGCGTAATCCACCTTCTCCGCGATCTGTGCCTTTGGCATTCCCGCCACCTTCAGCCCGTAGCCCACGTTCTGCGTGACCGTCATATGCGGGAATAGCGCGTAGGCCTGAAAGACCATGGTGGTCGGGCGCTTGTCGGGCGGAAGATGCCCGACGGATTTGCCATGCAGCAGGATCTCGCCCCTGGTGGGTTTGTGAAACCCGCCGATGGTGCGCAGAAGCGTCGTCTTGCCACCGCCGGACGGACCCAGCAGCACGAAATACTCGCCCGCAGCAATGGTCACGTTCACATCCTTCAGGGCGACGAAATCGCCGTAATGCTTGGCTAGGTTGCGCACCTCGACGGCAGGGACAGTCTGGTCATTCATGGCGTTCGTTCCGTTGGTCATGACATCACCGGTTCGGATTTGGCGCGGGCAACGCGGCTCAGCGTCTCGGCGCGGATCATGGTGAAAAGGATGATGGAGCCGATCACGGCGATGGCGACGAAACTGACCATGGCGGACATGGCGTAGCTTTGCGGCGACATGCCGGTATTCAGCATCTGGCTGATCAGCACCGTCGTAAAGGTGTCGAACCCGCCCTTCAGAAGGCTCGTGCGGGTGTATTCGTTGAAGACGAGGATCACCGTGAATGCGCAGGCTGAAAAGACCCCGGCGCGGATCTGTGGAAACTCGATATCCCAAAAGGCGCGCCAGCCATTGGCCCCGCAGGCCCGCGCGGCCTCGGTCTGTTCGGGGCGGTAGCGGCCCATGGTGATCAGGATCACCACGAAGCTGTAGGGGATCGTGTAGATGATCAGCCCGATCGTGGCGGTCAGGAAGGACAGGCGGAACCAGCTGTCGAAAATCCCGGTGCCGATCTGATCGCCAAGCCAGATGAAGGCGATGTTGAGGTTCTTGAAGAACACCAGAAGCGCAGAGCCCAGGATATCCGGCGGCACGAAAAGCGGGGCCAGCAGCAGGAAGACCGGGAAGAGCTTGTTATCGGCCGCCTTGTAGTATTTCGCCGCCAGAAGCGCCATCGGCACGGTGATTACCGTGACCACCAGCGCCAGCATCAGCGTCCAGCGCAGCGCGCCGATCAGCAACTCGTCCGAGAAGATCAGCCCATACCATTCCCAGGTGAAGACGTATTCGTTCGCCCCGAAGCCGTTCTGGTTGAACGAAACGTACATGACGTACATCACCGGCGTCATCAGGGTCAGCACGACGAAGAGCAGATACGCCCATTTCAGCTTGTGCAGCCACGGATTGTCATAATCGTTCATGGAACGCCTCAGCTCAGCGGGGTCAGGATCTTGGTCAGATCGAAGAGTTTGTGACCGATCCAGAGCAGCGTCATCAGCGTGGCCATCATGATCGCGCTGACAGCCATGGCGAGCGGAAAATCGAGCGCGGTGATCGCCTGCGTGGCAATCAGCCCCGCATTCACCGCCCCGGCCCCGCCGAGGATATTCGGCAGAAGCGCCACGCCCAGACCGTTGACGAAGATGAAGACCGAGCCTGCGAAGATACCCGGCGCTGCGAGCGGCAGGATCACATCCTTGAAGCGCCGCCACGGGCCGACGCCCAGATCGTCACAGACCTCGAAGATGAATTTCGGCACCGCCTCCATGGCGAGGAAGCCCGAGAAGACGATGAACGGCAGGAAGGACAGCACCTCGCCGATCACGACGCCGGTATGGGTGTAGAGAAGCGCGGTGATCGGCTCGTCGATGATGCCGAGATCCATCAACGTCGTGTTCACCAGCCCGTTTCGCTGCAAGACCGGGCGCAGGGCGAAAACGCGGATGATCTCGGAGACCATGAACGGCAGGATGAACAGCAGCACCACCCGGTGTTGCGCCACCTGCGGGATCGACTTGCGCACGAAGACCGCGATGGGAAAGCCGAAGACGAAGCAGATCGCGACCGAGATCAGCGAATACTTCATCGAGTTCAGGAAGTTCGTCAGCCGCGCGGAGAAGAAGAAGTTCTCGTAGGAGAAAAGCGTGAAGCCCGGCTCCATCCAGAACATCGTGCGTTCGAAGACCGAGAACACCACGGTGGCCGCCATCGGGATGGCGAAGAACAAAACCATGAAGATGAGAGGCGCGCGGAACGCCCATGGCGCGAGACGTTCGCGCCATGGGGTCCGGGTTCGGCTGGCGGGGGCGAGCCCGCCAGCGCTGCTGCTCGACAGCTCGGCCATTGGCGATCAGGCCGCCTGCACCCGAGCCCACCAATCCTGGTAGGCGCGAATGTTCGTGGGGAAGACGTTCTGCCAGGAATTGCCCGCGACCGCGCGGCGGGCCTGCTTGCGCTCCAGCCGCTCGGCCATGATGGCCTTGGTGTCATCGTCGAACATGTCGGGATTGGCATCCACGTAGTGCTGCACGCCCTCCATCTGCGGGGTGAAGCCGAGGCCCGCGAGCGTCTGCGCGCCGAACCAGGGCGAGAGGTACACGTTGGCGAGGCTGTAGAAGGCCTCCTCCATCCCGCGCTCCTGTCCGCCGCGGGTCAGCATGACGACGTTGTTCCAGCTCTGATGGCCTTCCTTCATGGTGCCGTAGCGGATGTCCTGCCCGTTCTTGCGGGCAGCGAAGATCTGGATGACCTCCCAGCACGAGCTGACCAACACCTCTTCGGATGACAGAAGGTCTGCGCCGTTTTGCACACCATCCCAGAAGGTGCGGAAATGGCCCTTCTTCTTGAGGTCGATGAGGAATTCGCAGGTCTGGCGCACCTCGTCCTCGGACATGTCCGACGGGTTGTCGATCGAGCCCTTGCCCGATTGCTTGAGGTAGATCGCGGTGTTCGTGAGCGTCGGGCCGAAATCGTTCTGCATGGCCGCACGGCCGCGGAACTGGCTGTCGAAAAGCGCCTCCCAAGAAGTCAGCTCCTCGCCGATCTCGCCGTAGTTGAAGGCAAGGCTGTCGGCGTTCGAGATATAGGGCACCGCGACGACCTGCCCGTCATAGCGGATCGTGTCGGCGGACATGCCGCCCTCCTGGTAGCTCGGCAGGATGTTCGCCCAGTTCGGGATCTTCGAGGTATCGAGCGGGACGATCGCGCCCTGGCTCGCCAGCGCATCCTCCATGCCGCCGCCATTGTCGGTCATGGCGTCGTAAAGCGCGTTGCCATCGCCCACGACCATCTTCTGGATCGACTCGTCCGCGCGGGCGGATTTGGCGATGGCGTTGATGCCGATCCCGGACTGCCCTTCCATGTCGGACCAATCCTGCGCACCGACCTTGGCGATGCCCGGCGCCCAGAGCTTGAGCGCCTCCTGCGCGCGGGCCGGCATGCCGACCGCGCCTGCGGCGGCCGCGGCGCCCATCAAGGCCATGAGCTGTCGGCGGGTGAAGTCTGCTTGGTTCATCTGTGTCACTCCTGTTGGGTCTGCCGTTACGCGGCGGACAAATGAGCCTCGTCCGATCTTCCCGTCGGCCTGGGCGCGTGATCGCGGCCCGGACATGGCGCAGCCCTGGATTTCCAGCTGAAGACACCGCCGAGCACTGCAAAGATTATGTCGACAAAAAAATCATATGGCAAAATATTTCTGTATACAGCTGACGATCTCAATAAATCGCTGAATTTAAGAGGATAGTCGCAGATAACGGGCGGCATTCAGGAAGTATGACACTGGAATTTTCCTTGATCTGCGGACGAAAAAGACAGAACGTAACGCTCATAAACCCATTTTTGTATGCGAAATGACCAAAAAATCGCCATCAGTCGAATCACAGCTGATCGAGATCTGCCGCAGGCCCATTCCCGCACAGGTCGCGGCGCGAGCACGGCTGCACCTGCTCGATTGGCTGGGCTGTATCCTTGCCGCGCGCCGCTCGGAGGCGGCGGAACGCATGGCGCGCGCGGTACTGACCGAGTCTGATGATCTGTTGACCGCAGGTCTGTCGGCCACGCGGCTGGATGCGCAAACTGCGGCCTTGTGCCTTGGGACCTTGGGCAACGTGCTGGAAATGGACGATCTGCACCGGGCCTCCATCCTGCATCCCGGCGATACGGTCTGCGCGGCGGCGCTGGCCACGGCCTTGAGGCGTCCGGTAACGGGCCGCGCGCTTCTCGACGCGCTCGTGCGCGGATACGAGATTGCCATACGGATCGGCACCGCCGCCGCGGCGGGCGGCTATACGCCCTTCTACAATTCCGGAACCTGCGGGGTTTTCGGCGCGGCCATGGCGGCGAGCGAGGTATCGGGGCTGGATGAAAGCGCCCTGGCCGATGCGCTGGGACAGGCCGGAATGCAGGCGGCGGGCATCTGGCAATGCCGGTTGGAGCCCGGCTTCTCGAAACAGCTCGCAACAGCTCATGCCGCCCGGGCGGGCGTCTTCGCAGCAGAGCTCGGCGGCGCGGGTTTCGCCGGGCCACGGGCGATCCTCACCGGGAAGATGGGCTTCTTCGCAAGCTACTACCCCGGAGCGGATCTGGCCCATCTGACCGCACTGCCCGCGCGCGAGGCCTGGGCCCTGACCGAGATGAGCGTCAAGCCCTTCCCGGCCTGCCGTCATACCCATCCCGCGATTTCAGCCCTCCTGTCCCTGCGCCCGCGCATCGACAGTTCAGCCATCGCGCGGATCGACATTCACACCTATCGCGCCGCGCTCGATTTCTGCGACAACCCCGAGCCCGAAACGCCGGGGGAGGCGCGCTTCAGCCTCCAGCACACGGCTGCCATATCGCTGTTGCGCGGCGCGCCCGGTCTTGCGGATTTCGAAGGCGCGGTGCTCACGGCCCCCGATGTGGCGGCCCTGCGCGAGAAGGTGCATTTGCATGTCGATCCCGCCTGTGACGCGGCCTTCCCGCGCGATTATGGCGCATCCGTCTCGGTCACCGGGGCTCAGGGCGCGGTGCAGGTTGCGGACTGCCCGCAAGCCTGGGGCGATCCCGAGAACCCGATGTCGGAGGCGGAAATCGTGACGAAGTTCCGCGCCAATATCCGCCATGGGAGCGTGCCCGAGGCTGCGGCCTCCCCGCTCGTGGACGCGCTCCTCGATTTGCCCGACGCGCCCGATCTGACCCACTTGAAAGAAGCGCTGACCGCCGCCCTTTCCCCTGCACCGGAGTATGCCTGATGCATCTGAAGCCCGCCGTTCCCTTCCACGTGCTCGACCCCGATAGCGGCTGGGAGCCCGTGCCCGGCGGTGCGCCGGGTGTGGAGCAGAAGATGCTGTCCGGCGCGCTCGACGAGACGGCGAAAACGGGCGTGCGCACGCGGCTCATCCGGTTTCAGCCGGGCACGATCGCGCCGAACGTCTTCCTGCACGATTACTGGGAGGAGGTGTACCTGATCTCGGGTCGGCTCGTGAATGGCTGCGACGCGGACGCAAAAGGCGGCACGGAATTCACCGCCCCCGCCTATGCCTGCCGCCCGCCCGGAACGGAGCATGGGCCCTTCACCTCGGCGGAGGGCTGCATCTTCTTCGAGATCCAGTATTACATCGGAGATGACGATGGATCTTGACCTGGCGGGCAAACGAGCGCTGATCACTGGCGGCTCCAAGGGGATCGGACGCGCCATCGCGGCGGCCCTTCTGGCGGAAGGCGCGCATGTGACGCTGGCAGCGCGCGATGCGGACATCCTGGCGGCGACCCGGGCGGATCTGTCAGCCGAGGCTCCGGGCCGGGTGGAGGTCGTCGCGGCCGATCTCGGCACCGATGCGGGGCGCCTGGCCCTGGTCGAGGCCGCGGGCACGCCGGATATCCTCGTGAACAATGCAGGCGCGATCCGGGCGGGCAAGCTCGGCGATCTCGCGATCAACGATTGGCGGCAGGATTGGGAGTTGAAGGTCTTCGGCTACATCCATCTGTGCCAGATCCTGCAGCCCGCGATGGCCAAGCGCGGCACGGGCACGATCCTCAACATCATCGGTATGGCGGGACGGGCGAACCGGGCGGCCTATATCTCGGGCTCCGCGGCCAATGCCGCATTGATCGCCTTCACACAGGCGCTTGGCGCCGAGGCGCAGGGGCAAGGTCTTCGGGTCTTCGGCATCAACCCGTCGCCCACGCTGACCGACCGGATGACCGATTTCATGAAGCGCAAGGCGCAGGCCGAATATGGCGATGAGAGCCGCTGGCGCGAGATGGTCGAACCGGACCGCTTCCCCTATGGCCGCCCCGCCCAGCCCGAAGAGGTCGCGGCCTTGGCCTGCATGCTGTTGTCTCCGCATGCGGGATACCTCAATGGGTGCGTGGTTGATCTCGATGGAGGCGGACAATGGACGGGCACATGAACGAAACGCGGGACCTCGCGGAGGGCAAGCTGCAGCTAACGCGGCAGGACGGGGTTGCGAAGATCGTCTTCAACAATCCCGCCCGGCTGAATGCGATGAGCATGGCCATGTGGCAGGCGCTTGGCGATGTCTGCGCAGAGTTCGGTGAAGACGACAGCTTGCGCGTCGTGACCCTGGAAGGCGCGGGCGAGAAGGCCTTTGTCGCGGGTGCGGATATCTCCGAATTCGGCAAAACGCGTGGCTCCGCCTATGCGGCAGCGGCGTATAACGCAACCGTCGCGCGGGCAGAGGCCCTGCTCGAGGCGCTGCCGGTGCCGACGCTGGCGCTGGTGCGAGGCTATTGCGTGGGCGGCGGGCTGGGCATCGCGATGCGCTGTGATCTGCGCATGGCGCGCGAGGATGCCCGCTTTGCGATCACCCCGGCGAAGCTTGGCCTCGGCTACGGGTTTGACGGGGTCGCGTCGCTCAATCGCAGGCTGGGCCATGCGGTGACGGCGGATCTTCTGTTCACCGGGCGCAAGGTGCCGGCCGCCGAGGCGCTGAGCCGGGGTATCTGCGATTTCGTCTACCCGCCGGCAAGCTTCGATGCCGATTGCGCGGCTTACGTGGCCACCATGGCCGCGAATGCCCCGCTCACGATCCGCGCCGCCAAGGCAGCCCTTCTGGAACTCGCCAAGCCCGAGACCACCCAGGATCCCGCGCGCATCGCGGCGATGATCGAGACCTGCTACAACAGCGCCGATTACCAGGAGGGCCAGCAGGCCTTCGCCGAGAAGCGCCCGCCCGTGTTCCAGGGAAAATGACCATGTCCGGGGGGCCGCAGGACAGTGCCATCGGGCGCACCGAGGAGGCGCGTGACACGCTCGATCTGCGCCAGGCGCAGCTCATGCAGCTGACGCTCGATGCGCCGGTGAGCCTTGAGGCGGGCGATCCGCTGCCGCCCTTCTGGCATTACCTCTATTTCAATCCGCGCATCCGGGCGTCGGATCTCGGGGCCGACGGGCATGAACGCCTCGGCCGCTTCATTCCGGATTTCGGTCTGCCGCGCCGCATGTGGGCGGGCGGACGGGTCAGCATCGACGCGCCCTTGCGCCTGGGCGAGGCTGCGAAAAAGGTCTCCACGATCCGCGCGATCGAAGAGAAAGAGGGCCGGTCCGGGCGGCTCTGTTTCGTGACCGTGGATCACGATTTCAGCGTGGATGGGGTCCACCGCCTGCGCGAAAGGCAGAACATCGTCTATCGCGATCCCCCTGCCCCGGATGCCCCCCCGCCGCCGGGCAAAGCCGCGCCGGACAATGCCGAGTTCCGCCAGGTGATCTCGCCCGATCCGGTTCTGCTCTTTCGCTATTCCGCGCTGATCTTCTACGGCCACCGCATCCATTACGACGCAGATTACACCCGCGATGTCGAAGGCTATCCGGGCCTTGTCGTGCATGGACCGCTGACCGCGACATTGCTGGTGCAACTGGGCCTGTCGCACATGGCGGGCCGCACCCTCGGCGCGTTCGATATCCGCGCCATGGCGCCGCTTTTCGCAACGGCCCCCTTCACGCTGGAAGGCCGCCGGACCGAGACCGGCGTCGATCTCTGGGCGCGCACGCCCGAGGACACCATCGCCATGACCGTGACGCTGCAGGCCGCGCCATGACCAACCGGGAGATAATCCGATGACCAATCCGCTTTACGACACGCTGATCGGAGAGCGCGCTGGCAGCGCGGCCCCGCTTCTGCACCTCGCAGATGGCACCACGCGCAGCTATGCCGATATCGCCGCATTGGCCGCCCGGTTTGCAGGACTTCTGCGCGCGCGGGGATTGGACAAGGGCGACCGGCTGGCGATGCAATGCCCCAAATCTTCCGAGGCCTTCGCGCTCTATCTCGCCTGCCTGCAAGCGGGCGTGATCTTCCTGCCGCTGAACACGGCCTACACGCCGGACGAGATCGCGTATTTCGTGGGTGATGCGACGCCGAAGATCGTGGTGGCCGACCCCGACGCCGCAGCCGCCTTGCAGCCCGTCTGCGACAAGGCAGGCGCCGCCCTTCTGACCCTGGATGACAAAGGCCAGGGCAGCTTTGTCGAGGCCGCGGAAGGCGTGTCGCCCATGACCGACGTGGCGGAGTGTGACACCGACGATCTCGCGTGTTTCCTCTATACCTCCGGGACGACGGGCCGCTCCAAGGGGGCGATGCTCACGCAGGGCAACCTTTTGTCCAATGCGCAGATCCTGACAGAGACCTGGCGCTTCACCGGGGAGGACGTGCTGCTGCACGCGCTGCCGATCTTCCATGCCCATGGCCTTTTCGTTGCCTGCAACGTGGTGATGATCGCGGGCGCCTCGATGATTTGGCTGCCGGGCTTCACCGTCGATGGGGTGCTCGATGCCCTGCCGCGCGCCACGACGATGATGGGCGTGCCGACCTTCTATACCCGTCTTCTGGACGCGCCCGGCTTCACCCGCGAGGCGGCAGGGCATATGCGCCTGTTCACCTCGGGCAGTGCGCCGCTCCTGGCCGAGACGCATGAGCGTTTCCGCGCCCGCACCGGTCAGGCCATTCTCGAACGCTACGGCATGACCGAGACGGGGATGAACACCTCGAACCCCTATGACGGCGAACGCCGCGCGGGCACGGTGGGCTTCCCGCTCGCGGGCACAGAGATCCGGATCATCGACGAGAAAAGCGGCGAGGAAGCACCACGCGGCCAGACCGGCATGATCGAGGTGCGCGGCCCCAACGTCTTCAAGGGCTATTGGCAGATGCCCGAGAAGACGGCCGAGGAGTTGCGCGACGACGGGTTCTTCATCACCGGCGATCTGGGGCGCATCGATGACGATGGCTACGTGACCATCGTGGGCCGCGAGAAGGATCTGATCATCTCGGGCGGCTACAACATCTACCCCAAGGAGGTGGAGCAATTGCTCGACGCGCAGCCCGGTATCCGGGAAAGCGCCGTGATCGGCGTGCCGCACCCGGATTTCGGCGAAGGGGTGGTTGCGGTTCTCGTGGCAGAAGATGCGCCCGCGCCCGACCTGATCGCGATCCGCGCCGAGGTGGCGTTGCGGCTGGCCAATTACAAGCGCCCCAAGCATTACGTGACGGTGCCCGAATTGCCGCGCAACACGATGGGCAAGGTGCAGAAAAACGCGTTGCGTCAGACCTTTGACGGGCTGTTCTCCGATGCGAACGCGAGCCGGAAACGCGCAGGCGCGTAAACGCTCGGGTTCGTAAAGGCGCGGGCGCGCGCGGCTCAGGCCGCGTCGCCTCCCGCATCGGAGGTCTTGAGCCGGGCTGCAACACGCGAGGCCCCGGCCAGCAGATGGGCCGACATCACGCTTGAGGCCCAGTCCGGCGCGCGCGCCTCGATGGCGTCGATGATCTCGGCATGGTGGTTGAGGCTGCGCCGCAGGTCCTTTTCGGAGAACATCGAATAGGTCCGCACGACCATGCTGACATCGAGCGCGGTGGTCATCAGCGCGGTCAGGCGCGGAGACCGCGCAGCCGCCACGATGGTGCGGTGAAATTCCTCGTTGGCCTCCGTCAGACGCTGATAGGCGGCCTGATCGCGGGGCGGCGTATCGGCCTGCATCGCGGCGTGGATCCGGCGCAGGGCGGCGATATCCTCCTCGGTGGCAAGACGCGCGGCGCGCTGGACGGAATAGCACTCGACGAGGCGGCGGATCTCGTAGACCTGTTCGGCCTCGTCTTCGGGGAAATGCGCAACCCGCGTGGTGTAGCCGCTTTGCCGCTCGATGAAGCCTTCGAGGATGAGCCGCCCGATCGCTTCCCGAATGGGCGTGCGGCTCAGGCCCAGATCGTCCGAGAGGCGGGTCTCGGTCAGGCGTTCCCCTTCCTTCAGGCGGCCGGTCAGGATATCGTTGCGGATACCGTGATAGGCCTGCTCGGTGGCGTTCATCTTGGGCGGATTCGGGCTTTGCATCGGGTCACGCTTTGTCATTCGCGGGACATTCTGCATGCAAAATATGACCGTTTCCAGACATTATCGCGTACGAACCCCCTATCTGCATACAAAGCATCATGCGACTTGGGTTCGTGAGGCTTATTCCGCGGCCACCGGGCTCGGGGCCGTATCGGCGACCGGACGCGCCGACAGCACGAGCCGCAGAAGCGGCGGCACGGTCAGCAGGGTCAGGAATGCCGACATCGACAAGCCCCCCACCACGACGGCGCCCAGCCCGCGATAAAGCTCGGAGCCTGCGCCGGGGAACAGCACCAGCGGCAGCATCCCGCAGACCGAGGTCAGCGTCGACATGAAGATCGGGCGGATACGGTTGCGCGTCGCCTCCTCGATCGCGTCGACCGGGGCCATGCCCTCCTCGCGCAGATGATAGAGCGATTGGTGAACGATCAGGATCGCGTTGTTCACCACGATCCCCACGAGGATGACGAAGCCCAGAAGCGTCAGCATGTCCAAAGGCTGCGTGCCGATCAGGTTCAGCACCGCCAGCCCGCCGACCCCGCCTGCCGCCGCCACTGGAACGGAGATCATCACAACGAGCGGCAGAACGAACGATTCGAACAGCACGGCCATGACCAGAAAGACGATCACCATCGCCACGGCGAGGTTGATCTGGATCGCGTTCCACGTCTGCGACAGCTGATCCGCCGTGCCCGACACGGACAGGCGCACGCCGGGGGGCAGGCCCTGTTCCTCGAGCACGCCGATCACGTCCGATTGCAGAAGCTCGACCGCCGCCTCAAGCGGCAGCGCATCCGAGGGCCGCACTTCGAGCGTGACCGTGCGCAGACGCTCCAGATGCCGGATCTCCGTCGGACCGGCGGTGACGCGCACCTCGGCGAGCTCCGACGCGGGCACGATCCGTCCCGAGGGTGTAACCACCGGGAAGGCCCCCACATCCTGCGTCCGCAACCCGCTGAGGATCGTGTCGTCGCCCTTCAGCGTCAGGTCCAGACGGCGATTGCCCACATTGATCTCCGCCACGCGTAGCCCGTCATTATAGGCGTCGACCGTCGCGGCCAGATCCTGTGTCGACAGGCCCGCATCGGCCAGACGCACACGGTCAGGGATCAGTCGCAATTCCGGCGCGCCCAGCTCAAGGCCGGGAATGGGCCGGAACTGGTGCCCTTCGGAGCGCGGCAATTTCTGGCTGATGATACCGGCCGCCTGCCCGGCCACGGCCAGGATATCTTCAAGCTCATCGCCCGAGACATTGACCTCGATCGTGCGTCCGCCGCCCACACCGCGCCCGAAAAGCGATGGTTGCGTCATGAAACCGAACGTGCCGGGCTCCGCAAAGATGGGGCGCGACAGGATCGGGATCACGTCCGCCACGCGGCTGCCATCGACTGCCGCCGCACCCACGAAGGAATTGCCCGGTGTTGCCACGAAGAAGAACGAGCTGAGCGCGGGACGGCCATCCTCCGTTTCGGTCGCGGGGCGCGCCTCCCACATGGGTTCGGCCACCGCCTCGATCCGCTGGGCAATGGTCTCGGTCGTGTCGAGGTTGTAGCCCGGCGGCGGGATCAGCAGGCCGAAGACGAGGTTGCGGTTGCCCTCGGGCAGGTATTCGAGCTTCGGCAAGAACGCCCATGCGGCGATCAGCGCGCCACCGCCAATGGCCGCCACCATGACGAGGCCCGCCGCGCGAAAGCGCACGGTGAAGCGGACATAAGCCATGATGAGCCAGGAAAATCCGCGCCCGAAATGATCGATCCCCGGCAGCGGGAAGGTCTTGGTCTGCCCCTCCTTCAGAAGGCGGCTCGACAGGGCCGGGATCACCGTGACCGCCACGACGAGCGACAGCAGCACCGAGACGGAGATCGCAACAGCGATATCCCGGAAAAGCTGCCCCGCCTCAAGCTGCATCACGAGGATCGGGATGAAGACCATCACGGTGGTCAGGGCCGAGACGAGGATCGCGCCCCAGACCTGTTTCGCGCCGATATAGGCGGCCTCGCGGCGGGATTTGCCCTCCTCCCGGAGGCGGAAGATGTTCTCCAGCACGACGATGGCCGCGTCGACGATCATGCCCACGGCGAAGGCGATGCCTGCCAGCGAGATGACGTTGAGCGTGCGCCCCGTCACTGCCATCGCCACGAAGGTCGCCACGATGGAAACCGGGATCGCCATGGAGATGACCAACGTGGCGCGCGGGCTGCGCAGGAAGATCAGCAGGATCGAGGCGGCCAGAAGCCCCCCGATCCAGATATTCTGCGTGACGAGGTCGATGGCGCCCTCGATATAGACCGTCTCGTCATAGACCTGTTCGAGCTGCAGGTTCTGGGCCGCGACGGGACCCTCTTCGAGTTCGCGCAGGACGGTCTTCACCTCGGCCATGGTGGTGATGACATTGGCGCCCTGTTCGCGCACGATGTTGAACGCCAGCGCAGGCTCCCCCCGGAAGCGCAGCCGCGCGGTACCCTCCTTGTAGGCAAAGCCCACCTCGGCCACATCGGCCACGCGCACACGCCCCAGCGCGCCGCTGCGTCCCTGGCTTTCGCTGCGCAGAACGACGCTTTCGATGGCTTCCGCCGTGTTCAGATTGCCGTCCGCGCGCACCACATAGCGGCGCTTGCCCTCGTCGACATCGCCCGCCGAAAGGCTGATATTCTCGGCCCTCAGGCGCGCCACGACGGCGGGAATGGTCAGGCCGAACCGGGCCAGTTCCGCAGGTTGAATGACGATCTGCAATTCACGCGCCACGCCGCCGAAGGCGTTCACGGTCGAGACCCCGTCGATCCGTTCGATCCGTTCCTTGATCACGTCCTCGACGAAATCGCCATATTGCGGCAGCGGACGCTCCGTCGCCTCGGTCGCGCGGACCATGACCCAGGCAATCGGACTGTCGTCGGAGCCCGAGGTGTTGAGCGTGGGCTCCCCGGCCTCGGAGGGATAGCCCCCCACCCGGTCGAGCCGGTTGGACACCAGAAGCAGGATATCCCCCATATCGGAGCCAACCGCGAATTCGAGCGTCACCTCTGCCCGGCCTGTGCGGGCGCGGCTCGTCATGATCTCGAGGCCTTCGAGGCCGCGGAAGGCGTCTTCCTGCGGATTGATGATCTCGCGCTCGACCTCGGCGGGGGCGGCACCGGCCCAGTTCGTCTCCACCACCACGATGGGTTTGCGCACGTCAGGGGCCAGCTGCACCGGGATCCGGGTCAAAGCCAGCACGCCGAAGAGGACGGCCATGATGACCACGGCAAGAACGGCGATGGGCCGGTCGATGGCGGCGCGGATCAGGTCCATGGCTCAGCCCTGCCCGTCGGCATTGTCGGGCGTCTCACCACCTTCTGCCGCGTCGGGGCTCGGTGGGGTGGCGGCATCCTCGGCATCGGCCGTGTCCGGCGCGGGCGCAGATGCGCCGGCCTGATTGCCACCGGGCGCGCTGCCGCCATTGGCAGGCGCGATATCCTGGCCCGGACGCAGCCGTTCGTTGCCGCGCACCACAACCTCGTCGCCCGGCGCGAGCCCCGAGATCACCTCGAACCCGCCGTCGAGCGCGGCCCCGATCTCGACAGTGCGCGGCTGGGCCTTGCCGTCTGCGTTGATGAACACGCTCCACCCGTCGCGGCCCTGGACCAGCGCGTCTTTCGGCACGACGATGACTTCGCGCGGGGCGGAGATCGGCACGTCGAGCGTTACCGACTGTCCTACTGCGACATCGCGCTCGGTGCTGGTGATGGCAAAGCGCACTGGTCGCGTACGGGTCGCGGCAAATTCGGTGGGCAGGATGGCCCGGAGCCTCAGATCGAGCGCGCCGCCTGCATCCGTACGCGCCTCGACCGGTTGATCGTCGCGCAGGGCCGGGACGAAGCGCGCGGGCACGTTGGCCTCCACCTCTGTCGCGCCGAGATCGAGCAATGTCGCGACCTGCGCGCCCGCACCGATATATTCGCCCTTCTGCGCGGTCACCTCCAGCAGGACGGCATCGAAGGGCGCGAAGATCGTCGCGTTCTCCAGCCGGTATTCGGCCTGGGCCAGCGCCGTTTCCGCCGCCTGAATCCGTGCCCGCGCCTGTTGCTCCGCCCCAAGCGCCGCGTTGTAATCGCCCGAGCGTTCGTCGAACTGGGCCTGCGCGATGGTGGAATTCGCCGCCAGCGCCTCTGCCCTGCGCAAGGCCTTCTCGGCGCGGTCGCGCTGAGCGGAGGCCACAGTGACACCCGCTTCGGCAATTTCGATCTCGGCGCGGGCGAGATCGCGGTCGATCTCCAGGAATTCCGTATCGAGCTGCGCCAGGATCGCGCCTTCCGAGACCCGGTCGCCGACGCTAAGCGGCATTCCGGTGACGATACCGGCCACCCGTGCCGCGACCGCGCTCTGCCTGCCGGAGACGACCTCGCCGAAGACCGACACGGTCTCCGACATGGTGCGCATCGTAACCTCTTCCGTGGCGACGCTGGCCGGGCCGCCTTGCGCCTGTGCGTCTTGCGGCAAGCTCAAGAGGGCGAGGAGTGCAAGGCATTGCCCGAGAGGAAGACCGATACGGAGAATGGCGCGCAGCATGAGGGGCTTTCTTGAATTCGAACCAGGAGCCGAGAGGTCAAAAGATAGCGCGATTGCCCCGAGGACCAGCGCACAAAACCGGAATCTGCGCAGATATGTTGTGCATTTATCGCGGAAATCGCCGCGCTCCGCACTGCATCGCGGCAATGAGAGCGCAATCAGGCAGGATCGGTGGCGGGTCATTGGCCGCCTGACTGCCAAGGCACCGGAATTCGAGGCCGGTCGATTCTGCCGCCAGACCTTAAGTTCAGCACAACAGGCGAATTGGCGATCTTAATACGCCATCGAGAGGCCATTTGCGCCTGCGCAGCCGACCAGTCGCAAACACCGACTATACGATCGAGCATCCGGAATGACCCTCCGGACCGGCAGAGTCCCCTTCGGCAGACTTCGCGTCTCTTTCCCGGTCAATTAATGTCATTCCTGTGAAAAGGCATATCACCTTCTTGCAAAAGACATTCTGAAAAACGGATCTCCGAACAGGCGGTCCTGAGCGGAGGACGACAACATGAAACATGCGTCGCATTTCGACTTTATCCCCACGATGCGTCCGCCGTATCATTCCTTTTCTCCAAACAGCATGTTCGAGGAAATCGACCAGGTCAGCGATCATATTTCCCGCATCCAGCCAAGAATGGAATACGAAAGCAAATTGGAAACGACCCGCGCAAAAGAATGCGCAAAGACCTACCAGGGGAAATGCTCGACCCTGACGATGATTTGCCTGGCCTTGGCCACAAGCTTTATCGCGCAAGCCCTGCTGGTCTATACGTTGAGCTGAAACAAAACCTATTGCTGCGCTAAAGACAGGACGCCAATCAGGCGTCCTCTTTTATTTTCGACGAGCCTTTCAAGAGACACGCGCGCGACGCCGGTCGCGAACAAGAACAGGGCGGCCGCAGCCGCCCCTCCGTGTCCTGCCATGCCGAGCGGTGCTGCGCTTCAGCCCAACCCGAAGAGCGCCAGAAGCGGAAGCAGAAGCACGAAGCTCATATCGCCCATGCCGCCCCCATCGCCGCCACCGCCACCGCCGCCGCTGTCATCCCCGTCGTCTTCCTCGTCGTCTTCGTCGTCGCTGGCCTGAGTGGACGGCGCGCTCGCTGAGATCAGCGCGTCGACATCGCTGGCGGTGATCTGGGGTTCGGCTTGCGCTTGCGCGGGGGTGATGACCTCCACCTCTTCTTCCGCCTCCATCGCAGGCGGCACCACATTCTGCGGATCGGCGTCCACCTCGCGCATGACAGCCGCGAAATCCTCCGTCGGCTCGAAGCCGTCGATCACCACATGCATGATCTCGCCGGGCTTGAGTTCCGCCACCAAAATGCCGTCCTGCACCGCCTCCGCGAGCGGGATCTCGGTGACCACCGCGTCCGAGCTGTTATCGCCCGGTGATTGCCCCTCGGCGACGCCCAGAATGTTGATGGTGGCGGACGAAATATCGGTGAACATCTCTGACATGTCGATCTCTTCGATCGAGGTCCGATCGCTGATCGAGGCGATGAAAAAGACCACCTCGTCCTCGCCGTAATAGCCGTGCACATCGGCGTTTTCGCCCACGGCCTCGGTCTCGCGGCTGCTGTCGTCGAAATCGAGGAGGGTCTTGCCCGGAAGGCTGTCGGCCATCATCGAGAACATCTCGCCGGGCGTGGTCAGCTCATCATAGGTGAAGCCCTCGCAAAGCGTGTTGGCGGTGTTCTGAAGAAGCGGCCAGACCTGCGCCTGATCGACACCCATGAAGACCATTTCCTCAAGCGTGTTCAGCATTTCATGGGACTGAAACAGGCCGTAATCTTCTTCGCGATCATAATGGCCGGAATTGCCCGCCTGGTTCCATTCGGTGACGTAGACGTCGATCTCGTCGAACTCCTCACCCCAGGTCTGTTCGACCATGTCGAGCTGGAAGGTGCGGTTCGAAGGGTTCACGCTGCCCTTGGAATAAAGATGTGTGACCACACCATCGACGGCCTCTTTCGATTCTTCCGTCTCGAACGCGTCGAGGATGAGTTCGTTGGCCACCAGCGTCCAGTTCACGGAGCCAGAGGAGCCGATGATGCCGTCGTCGAAATCGGTTCCGTAGTCTTCGTTGAGCGCGTCCACGACCTCTTCGGCGGTCTCGTATTCCGCGTAGTCGTTGGTCAGCGAGGCATAATTGTAATTGTAGCCGGACTGCACGATCAGATCGATCTCTTCGGCCTCGGGATGCGTGTCGGCCATGCCCTGCAACTCGTCATCGATGATGCGCGTCATCTCGGCGGCGAGACGGCCATATTCGACCGAGGACATCTCGCCCGAGCCCCAGTATTCGTTGCCGATCTCGAAGGCGTCGATGGTTGCGTCACCATAGACGCCGCTGACCACGTCATTGACGAAGCCGCGCAGCGCCGCCTCGTCGAGATCCACGTAGCGGTCGCCGTTTTCGTCGGTCTCGTCTGAAAAGAAGTTGCGCGTGGGCAGCACGATGACCGCTGACAGACCCTCCGCCTCGGCAAAGGACATGAAGTCCGACAGGGCGATGAAGCTGCATTCCTCGCCGTCTTCCTTGACCACCAGTTCCGCGTCGGGGTTGGTGATGTCGAAGTAGTTTTCGGTCAGCGAGCCGCCCGGATACCGAAGCGACGTGACCCCGAGGTCATCGACCAGATCGGCAAAGCCCGTATCATCGGAAAGCTCGTCCCGCGACGCGAGGATGTTTCCTCCGAAATGCGCGTCAGTGAAAGTGGCATCGAGTGCCTGGGGAGCAGCAAGACTTACCATGACGCCACCTCGCCCGATCCGAGGTGAATGGAATTGCATGTTTGGGCAATTCGACGTACCGGCACGGATTGCGCGGGCCCGGCATCAAAGAAATTGGCAGTTTTCATTTTGCGCTCCTGGTGAATTGAGGCGTCCCGAATGGCGTTCGGGTCAGGAACAATTCGACCGGAATGGCGCTATTTATGAAGATTGCGAAACGAATAGCCGGAATAGGAAAAGAACGGCGACCCTCTCAGTGTGGAAGTTTCGCTGGACCGAATAGATCGAGAAAGAGCACGGAAGTCGGTATCGGATATCAATTCCGCTTATTTCGAATTCGAAAGATTGAGAATACGCGCAAAAGAAGGATAAGAGCGTATTGATCGAATGGCGCGTCTCCTCCCTTTTGCGGGGCGCGCGACAAAAGGTGCAGCTCTCCAAATCCAAAGGATTGAAGCGCCCCTCTCCTTTCCACCGATTCTGACGCAAATTCCTGAATGGCCGCCAGCTGAGCTGGGTGTCGGCGAAAGAGGTGTGCGCGCGGTACACCTTTCGCGCGTCAAGAGTCTCGAAAGTATATCGGGAGCATCGCAATCGCCCGCGAAGCATCCAGAAGCACGCGCCACTATCCGGCTACACGACTGCCCGGTCAGGCCTTGCACGGGCACATTCCTTTCACCGCAGAACGCGTCCGCAAGGCCGATCCTGTGGAGCCCCCGAACTCTGCCCATGGGCAGCCTTGAAAGGAACCAACATGAAGACCCAGACCCTTCCGACCCTGCTATCGGTGGCCTCGGCTGTGTGTCTCTCGCTCGTGGGTGCGCAAGCCCATGCCGAGACGCTGACCAGCGAAATGGCCTACCGCATCGTTGCCAAGGCAGATGACGGAACCGAGACCCTGATTGAGCGCGACAGCGTGCGCCCGGGCGAGACGATCGAATTCGAGATCATCCATTCCAACGGCACCGAAGACAGCATCGACGGCCTCAGCGTGGCACTCCCCGTGCCCGCAGGCGTGACCGTGATCCTTGGTGAAGAGACCTCGTCGGTGCCTGCCGCCTTCGAAGTCCAGGCCGAGATGGACCCCGAAACGCCCGGCCTCGAATGGTCCACCCTGCCCGCCTCGCGCACCGTGATCGAAACCGATGGCACGGCGCGTACCGAACCCCTTCCTGCCGATGCGGTCACCGCCGTGCGCTGGAATCTCGAAGCCGCTCTGCCGAGTGGCGAGATGACCCGCAACGCCTACCGGGTCGTCGTCAACTAAGCCCTGAGCGCCTCTCCCGGCTGCCTCCCCCCTCCCTTTGTCTCTGAAATGGATAATTCTGTGAAACATCAAACGTTCTTCCGCACGACCAGCGCGCTTGCGCTGGCCTCCGTCCTGGGGGTCGCCGCACATGCCGCGACGCCCGAGGCGGGCTCCGTCATCGGCAACCAGGCCACCGCGACCTATGTGAACGGCGCGGGCGACACGATCACCGTGACCTCGAACAAGGTCGAGACGGTCGTTCAGCAGGTCGCGGGCCTGTTGCTGACCTCCGACAACAGCGAAGAGATCGCGCCCGGCGGCAAGGCCTTCCTGCCGCACATCGTCACCAATACCGGTAACGGCGCCGACGCGTTCGCCCTGACCGCCGTCGAAGGTGCCGGCGATTACGATTTCGCCTCGGTCGTCATCTACGCCGATGCCGACATGGACGGTGTGGCCGACAACGCAACGCCGATCACCGAGACCCCGGTTCTGGCCGCGGGCGAGCGCTTCGGCATCGTCATCGTGACCACCACGCCCGCCACCGCAACAGCAGGCCAGACCGAGACGGTCACTCTGACCGCCACGAGCCAGCTCGACGGCACCGAGACCGTCACCAACCTCGACACCCTGACCGTGGCCACCGGCGCGATCATGGAACTCGTGAAGTCGATGAGCGTCGACAAGAGCGCGGGCGACCCGACCATCGTCGATGCGGGCGACAAGGTCACCGTGACGCTGACCTACTCCAACACCGGTCTGTCTGCCTCGACCGGCTACACCGTCAGCGACGTGATCGACACGCGTCTGCCCTACACGCTCAGCTCGGCCCAGTGGTCCGACGCGACCGTGGCAGGCGGGCTCGATGAATCGAACGGCGCGCTGGTCGATGCCACGAACGGCGTGGGCGAGACCATCGCCTGGCAGGCCGATGCGGCCTCCAACACCGTGGAGTTCGAAATCTCCAGCGTCGCCCCCGGCCGGACCGGCAGCGTGACCTTCGAAGCCACGATCGGCGCGCTGGCCGAAGCGGGCCTGATCGAGAACACCGCGACGCAAGCCGATGCCTCCGGCGCCTATCCCGACTCCAACACCGCATCGGTGGAAGTCGATCCGCAATATGTCCACGTCATCGACGACAGCTTCACGCAGTCCGACCTTTCGGTTCTGCGCTCCGCGACCGATGACGACGCGGCGAATGACAGCGTGCTCGAGACCACGGATACCGCACAGGGCGGCACGGTCGTCTTCGAATTCGTGCTCGGCAACGACTCGAACCAGGACGACGCCTACACGCTCGACGTGAGCAACCTCGACTTCCCGGCAGGCACCACCTTCCGCGTCGTCGGCGCCGATGGCGCGACGCCCATCGTCGGTGAGGTTCCGCTCGCGGCCGGCACCGGCACCAAGGTCACGCTGATCGCGACCCTGCCCGTCAACGCCGCACCCGCCGCCGCAGGCACGACGAACTACACCGCCACGATCGAGGCCACCTCGACGCAAAGCGGCAACGTCAACACCTCGACCGCCGAGTTCACCGGCGCGGTCCTGGCCGCCACGGTCGACCTGACCAACGCGGTCGCAGGCTCCGAAGGCACGGGCGACAACCCCGATAACCTCGGCGCCCCGTGGGTGACCACGACCGCCGATCCGGGCGAGACCGTGATCTACCCGCTCGAGCTTGCGAACCAGGGCACCACGTCGGACAACTACAATCTGACGCTGGACGCCCCCCTGCCCGATGGCTGGACCTACGAATTCCAGCTTCCCGACGGCACGGTCGTGACCAACACCGGCACCATCCCCGCAGGCCAGAGCGCGACGGTCAACCTCGTCATCACGCCCGCGGAAGATGAAGTTCCGGGCACCACGTCCTTCGAGATCGTTGCCACCTCGCCCATCTCGGGCCAGAGCGACAGCATCGTCGACGCGCTAACCGTCAACACCGTGGTCGACCTCGCGATCTCCGCGGACCAGACGACCCAGGCAGCCCCGGGCGGCGTCGTGGACATCCTCCACACCGTGACGAACGAAGGCAACATCACGATCACCGAAGGTGCGCTGAGCCAGACCGGCCTGTCGCAGTTCTCGGGCGTGATCTACCTCGACCAGAACGGGGACGGCGTGCTCGATCCGACCGATCCGGTGATCGACAACATCGACGACATCGCGGGCGGCATCGCACCGGGTGACAGCGTGCAGCTGATCTACCGCGTCCAGGTGGGCCCGGTGCCCGGCGTCGCGGAAACCGGCACGATCTCGATCGACACGGCGCTCAACAGCGGTGCCGCGACCGATGGCGACACGCTCGACAACGCGGTCGAGGACCAGATCGTGGTCGTCTCGGGTGACGTGACCCTGACCAAGTACCAGGCCATCGACCCCGATTGCGACGGCAATCCCGGCGCCTTCTCCAAGGAGCGTCAGGCCGTCGAGCCCAACCAGTGTATCCGTTACCGGATCGTTGCGGCCAATACCGGCACCGCCTCCGTCGATGACGTCGTCATCAAGGATATCGTGCCGGCCTACACCGCCTACGAGACCTGCGGCGCGGCTTGCGACGCGGCTGTCACCCCGGCGACCGCAACGCTCGATGTGACCGGCGATCCGCTGATCGAAAGCAGCCACGGCGCGCTTGCCCCCGGCGCCGATGCCTCGCTCGAGTTCACGGTCCGCGTCGATCCCTGATCGCTGACACGAAAGACCGCTCTCCCGCCGCCCCGGCGCGCGGGGGAGCCCCCTCTCCCCGAGATTTTCTCAGATTTCCAAAGGCCTCACCAGCCGTCCCGTTCAGGCCTCACCAGCCGCCCTCCAGCCCTTTTTCATCTTCAGTATGCCACCCCGCCGCCCCCGCGCCTCTGCCCCGGAGACCCCCATGCCCAAAGCCCGCAACATGCCGCTGCCCGGTCTTGTCCGCCCCTGGCTGTCTTTCCTGATGGCCCTCGCTTTGGCGCTTGTCGCCAGTTTCGGCACACCGGTCGCGGCGCGCAGCCCGGCGCCGGGGACGGAGATCGCCAACCAGGCGATCACGACCTACTGGAACCCGCAATTCGGCCTTCTGGAGACGGTCCGGTCGAACACGGTCGTCGCGACCGTGCAGGCCGTGGCCGCGGTCGAGCTGTCGGGCTTCACCGATCTGCGCCTGACACGCGGCGCCGTGGACCAGCATTATTTCGAGGTCCGCAATGACGGCAATGTCGATGTCAGCATCGGCCTCACGCTCGTGCAGGACATGGAGCGGGGCATCTTGGGCAATCAGAAGCTGTTCTGGGACCGCAACCGCAACGCCATCATCGACGCTGACGACCCCGTGGTCGAACGCGGCGCGCCACTGCCCGTGGAGGTCGGTGCACGCCAGCAGATGATCTACCAGTTCCGGGTTCGGGACGAGGCGCGGCTTGGCGATGAAGCCTGGACCTCGCTCGGCTTCGACCAGACCAATACTCAGGCCATCGCGCGCGGGAACATCCCGCTGGTGACACGTGGCGAAGGCCGTGGCCGGGTGATCGTGTCCGAAGGCACGTTCGAGCTGCAAAAATCCGTGGCTGCCCGCAAGACCGCGACAGGCACGGACCTGACCTACACGATCGCCGTGCGCAACAACGCCACGATGCCGATCCCCCCCTACACCACCATCGGCACGGAAGAGATCCTGATCGACGGCGCGCCCCGCCGCGTCGTTCTGGTGCGTGACGAGATCCCGCTGAATACCGTCTTTCAGGCAACCGGGCCGTCCTCTGGCTTCATGCCGATCTATCACGTCGCGGGCGCGCCGATGCAGAGCTATGTCACGACCCCGCCCGCCGATCCCGCCCGGATCGATGCGCTTGCCTGGGCGTGGGACGGCATCTTCGAGGTCGGCCAATCGGCGGATCTGGAATTCACCGTGACCGTGCCCGGCACGCTAGGCGATCTCGAGGTCGAGAATGTGGCAGGCGCTTATCACCCGGGCGGTCCGGATTTCGACATCGTGCCCTCGAACCCGGTCACTCTGGACGTGGCGGGCGAAGGCGCCGCGCTACAGTTCGACCGCGCGATCGCTGCCTTGAACGAAGATCAGAGCCTGAAGCTCAACGGCGGCGCCTGCAATGTGAGCGACGCCATCGACAGCGTCGAGATCACCGTGCGCAGCCAGCTGACCGGCGATCTGGAGCAAGTGACGGCGACCGAGACCGGACCCAATACCGGCATCTTCTCCACCGGTCCCCTGCCGCTTTTGCAGATGTCGCGCCCGGTGCATCATGACGGCGTGATGGCGACGGAGGCGGGCGACACGCTGACGGGCACAGCCCTTTGCGGCGATCTGCAGCTGTCCGCGACGCTGCCCGTGGTGCCTGGCAATGTCGTCTTCAACGCGGTCAGCAACGCGCCCGTCGCTGGCGCCGAAGTGATCCTGCGCGACATGTCGGGCCGTGAAGTCGCACGCCGCACGAGCGATGCGCGCGGCTTCTTTTCCTTCGGCACGATGGGCGCGGGCCGCTATGTCTACGATGTGCAGCCGCCCTCGGGCCTGAACTTTCCGTCGGACCGCGACAGCTTTCCCGATTTCGGCCGCAGCGTACGCGCCGATTCAGGATACGGCGCGGCCTTCTCCCATGACGGCCAGACGCTCGCGCCGAGCGACATCCCGCTCGATCCCGGCTACACGATGCCCGTCACGCTGGAAAAGAGCGCGGGCAAGGCCCGCATCGAGACCGGCGAGAGCCTGCGCTACACGCTCGTCGCCGCGAACGAGATGGACGAAGCGCTGGTCGATGCAGTTGTCACCGATACGCTTCCCGCGGGCATGGATTACGTCGAAGGATCGCTGCGGGTCGATGGCGATGCCGCGCCCGACCCCGCGACCGGCCCCGATGGTGCGATGCGCATCTCGCTCGGCACGCTGGCCCCCAAGGCGCGCGTCACGATCAGCTACGTGTTGCGGGCCACGCCCGCCCTCGATCCCGGCAGCCTCGTCAACGTGGCGCAATTGTCCGGTCAGCGTGCCGGGCTGGGCAACCGCGTCACATCCAACGAGGCGCGCGCGGAGGTCACGCTCGATGATCGCGGCGGTGTCTTCTCTCCCGAAGGCGTGGTTGTCGGCACGGTGTACCTCGATTGCGACGCGAACGGCGTGAAAGGCCTGCAGGAAGACGAGCCCGGCGTGCCCGGCGTGCGCATCGTCACGCAGACCGGCCTGACGGTCGTGACCGACCATGAAGGCAAGTTCTCGCTCTTCGGTCTGCGCCCCGTCACCCATGCGTTTGTGCTCGACCATCGCACCCTGCCTGCGGGCGCGGAAGCGCTGGCCACGCGGACGATGGATCTGCGGCGCGGCGGCTCGCGGCTCGTGGATCTCAAGCGTGGCGAGCTGCGCAACGAATCCTTCGCCCTGAGCTGCCCCGCCACGGCCCGGTCCGAGACCGCCGAGCGCATCGCCCTCTTCGCCGCGCGCCAGGCGGAGACCGGTCCGGAGCGTCTGGGCGATCTGCCGCTACAGGCGGGCCGTCCCGCGCCGCTTTCTGCGCGCACCGAAGCGGGTCTTGCCACCCAGACGCAGCTCAGCCCCGCAGGGGTTGCGCGCGCCGTGGCCGAGGATGCCGAGGCCCCCGCGCGGGATGTGGCGAGGATGAGCCTTGAAGAGATGGTCGCGGAGATGGATGCCACGCTGGGTTTCCTGGACCTGCCCGCCGAAGGCCGGACCCGCCGCTCCACCCTGTCGCTGCGCGTAAAGGGGCCCGCCGACCTGGACCTCGCGCTCACGCTGAACGGCAGCCCGGTGCCTGCAAGCCGCATCGGCGAGCGGACAAGCTGGGCTGCGGGCAATGTACAGGCGATGGAATACGTGGCCCTTGAGCTGCGCCCCGGTCGCAACGTGCTGACGCTCTCGGGCACCGATCCGTTCGGCATCCCCCGCGCCAGTGCGGAGGCCGTGATCACCGCACCCGGCGCGCCTGCCCGGCTTGCGATCATCGCGCCGGACGAGGCCCCCGCAAGTGCCGGGACGGCCGTGCCCGTGCTCGTTCAGATTCGTGACGCCGCGGGCCGCCCGGTCGAGACCTCGTCGCTGGTGACGCTGTCGGCGCACCATGGCCGTTGGGACGTGGCCGATATTCGGCCCGAAACGCCGGGCACGCAGGTCTATCTCGACAATGGCGAAGCGACCTTCGATCTTCTGGCACCGCAAGTCTCGGGCCCGGACCGGATCACCGCGACCAGCAGCTTCGGCACCGCCGAGGCGCGGCTGAACTGGGTGCCCGATCTCGATGCCCGCATCCTTGTCGGGGTTATCGAGGGCGCCGTCGCCCTTGGCGGCGAGAACGTGGCCCTCGATCAGGATCAGCTTTCGCCCTTCGAGGAGACGGCGACGGGCCTGCGCGGCGAGCTCTACCTCAAGGGCCGGATCCGCGGCGATAAGCTTCTGACCCTGCGCTATTCGTCGGACCGCGATACCGAGGATCGGCTCTTCCGCGATATCCGCACCGATGAATATTACCCGGTCTACGGAGATGCGTCCGAGCGCGGCTATGATGCGGCCTCGTCGAGCAATCTCTACGTCAAGATCGAGAAAGGCGCGTCCTACATCCTCTATGGCGATTTCGCGATCGAGCCTGCATCGGATGCCTATGAGCTTGGCGCCTATAACCGGGTGACCACCGGCCTCAAGGGGCATTGGCAGGGCGAGGATGTCGCCGTCACGGTCTTTGCCGCTCGCACACGTCAGGGCCAGAAGATCGAGGAAGTGCCCGCGCGCGGCATCTCCGGCCCCTATGATCTGGACCTCACGGACATCCAGGAAGGCAGCGAACGGGTCGACCTTCTGGTCCGCGACCGCATCTCCGGCGAGATCATCGAGGAACGCAGCCAGATCCGGCTGACCGATTACGTGCTCGACTATTTCCGCGGTGCGATCCTGTTCAACGCGCCCGTGGCGCAGACAGATGCCTCGGGCAACCCGATCTCGATCCGCATCCGCTACGAGACCGAGGCCGACACGACCGAACGCTACTGGCTCTACGGGGCGGAGGTGCTCTGGCAGGCAGGCGCGCGCACCGAGATGGGCCTGCGGGTCGTCCATGCGGATGCCGAGGAAATGACCGACGAGCGCGAGCGCGTCATGGCCGCCTTCCTGCGCAGCTGGATCGGCGAGCGCACGGAGATCGAGGCCGAGATCGCGCGCTCCGAAGACGCTGCAGGCGTGGCGGGCACCGGTGCGCGCGTGGCCCTCACCCATTACGGCAGGAGCGCCACTCTGCGACTAGAAGCAACCTCGACGGACGAGGATTTCGCCCCCACGGGCGCATCCGTCGACCCCGGCATCGACCAGATCAGCCTGGGCGTGGAGACGCTGGTCTTCGGCGAAGATCGGCTTGAGGCAGAGCTGCAATATGTCCGCGATCGCATCAACGAGACCGAGCGTCTGAACGGCGAAGCCACGGTCGAAATCGCGCGCAATCCCGACGAGACCCTGCGCGCCGGCCTGCGCTTCGAGCATGACATGCATGACCCCGACGCCGATATCCGGCTTTACGGCATCCTTGGCGCCACCTGGTCGCGCAGCGCGGGCGAAGACGGGCGTCCCATGACCTTCGGTTTCGACATGCTGACGCCGGTGTCGGGCGGCATGGACGGCTTCGCACGCTTCTCGGCGCAATATGCCGCCACCGACAAGCTGCGCTTCAACCTCGATGGCGAGGTGACGCTGTTCGGCGATGACAGCCCCGAGCGGCTGTCCTATCTCGCCTTCTCGGTGGATTACGCCGTGACCGAGCACGTGACCGCGCGCAGCGAGATGCATGCCGAGGGGCACGATCTGGAAGCCGCGCGGATGATCCAGTCGATGCGCGCCGCCTGGTCGCCCATTCACGGCGTGGACCTGCGCTTCGGGGTCGAGCATACCCACGGGCTTGGCACCGACGAGGACTGGCTGACCGCCGTAACCTTCGGGATGGACTGGATGTCCGAGGATGGCAACTGGATCGCGGATCTCGACCTCGAGACCACCTTCGAGGACGAAGGCGACACCTTCTACGCCAATCTCGGTGTCGCGGGTCAGATCACGCCCGAGCTGAGCGTTCTGGGCCGCGTCCGGCACGCGGTCGACGATACCGGCGCCGAGGATGTCCGCATCCGCCAGCGCGCCCGCATCGGTGCGGCCTACCGTCCGCTGGACGACGATCGGCTTAACGTTCTGGCCTGGTACGAGCGCCGGTTCGAGCAGGACGGTGTGCGCGAGGATGCGCATCTGTGGTCCTTCGCCGCCGCATACCGGGCGCGCGAAAACCTCGACCTGCGCGGAAAATATGCGGGCATCCACCGCGAGACGCGCTTCGAGGATGGCGTGACCAGTGCCGCCACGACGCAGCTTGTGCAGGCCGGGCTTGATTGGGATTTCGCCGATGACCGGTTCCGCCTCGGCCTGCAGGCCTCGCATCTGTGGGATTCCGAAGGCTACGCCACACAAGCGATCGGCGCCGAATTCGGCATCGCGATGGCCGAGGGCACGCTTCTTGCGGTGGGGTATAACCACCTCAACAAGATGCTCCCGGGCGCCGAGGATCTGATCGGCGAGGGCTTCTACGTCCGTCTGCGCCTTCTGCTCGACACGTCGCTCTGGGACCGGCTAGAGCGTTGGCTGGACTGAGCAACACCACCGGAATGCATGAAACGCCGGGCCTGCGGGTCCGGCGTTTTTCTGTTGGGCTTGGCCGCGTCGCAGAATCTTGAGCCTGCCGTGTTCCGGTGCTCCCCCACCCAGGAACTCTAACAGCGTGGGCAGGCCATGGCATTCTCACTGCCCTGATGCCCTTCGCAGAGGCCGGACGACATGGGATACCGGGCCTGCTGCGCCACATCGGCGGACCAGCCCGACACCGGATCGCAGTGAATATGGGAACGATCCCGCGGTATCCTCGGTGACCCGAAGTGCTTCTCAGAGCCAGCGGCCAAAAAAAACGGCGCCGAAGCGCCGCAAGTCAACACGAGGGGTAGAAAAAGACGCGTCGCGATCAGTCGAAGATCGCCGCCATGTGCCGGTCGTAATCGCGCCAGGAGATCGTCGCGTGATTTCCGGCATAGCCGTGGTAATAGGACCGCCCCGAGCTGGTCGGCAGGCCCGCCCAAATGCGCGCGAGGTTGTGCATGAACCGTTTGCGGCTAAGCGCGCCGTCATGGAACGCGGCATAGCCGGCATCCAGCAGCAACAGATCGGCCAGGCGATCCTGCAGCTCGGGCGTGAACTGCGCGGAATGCGGCGTACCGCTGCGCTTGAGCAGGGACCGCAGGGTCTTCGGGATAAACTGGTAGCGCCCGATGGCGTGGGGCTGGCCGGGCGTCGCGCGGACCCAGTCGAGGATTTCGCCAACGCTCATTTCAGTGGGGCGGCGCGGCGGTAGGCGCTTGGCGCCGTAATTCACCGCGTCATAGCCCAGACGTCCGGCTTCGGCGGCGGCGATCAGGCTTTTCAGCTTGGCCACGCGATTTGCGCCTTCCAGGCGGATGGGCGCGCCCTGGCGCACCGCACCCATGGTCGAGATCCGGCCGGGCCGCGTCTTGGCAAGCTTCGGTTTGGCGATCTGCAGGCTTGGCGTCGAGACGGGATTGTGGAAGCTGCCATCCCAGAGATCGGCCATCGGCGCATGGGGCATCTTTGGCGCGCTGCGCAGATCGCCCGCTTCGACAGCGGAGCTGAGAGCGGGCAGGACAAGCGCGCAGGACAAGAGCAACGCGCGGCGGGAGCGATCGAAAAGTCGGGGCATCGGGCAAGGTCCTTCGAGGTGGCAGGGGGACGTTGTGATGGGCAGGTGTGATGTCGGTGGGGCCGACCCATCCAACCTGCCCGAGCCCCGATCTTCCCGGCAGACCAGCATGCGGACAGTGCCCCCTCCAGAGGCCTAGCGACCGATCGCATCGGGCACTCCGCCTATCCGAAAGAGGTGCGCCCGCGCGCGGACGGTGCGTGATGGGCAGCATTCGGGCAAGCGGTCTTCATCGCGCGGCCTTCAGCGCCGCGCGCCCATGCGCCCGCGATGTTGCGGCGAAACGCGGGTTAGCGCGCCGGATGTGATCGCATTTGATCCAACGACCGACTGACGGTGCCAGACGATATTTGCACCGCTCACACGCCTGTCCGGATGCGCGACTATAAGGAGGCCGCGTTCTACCGCTCAGAAATGGGGTGTGTCCGCTGCCTCGCGCATCGAAGGCAGGCTCTGCCCACAGCCAGACTTATTGGCGCCGGTGCGCTGGCCGGGATCCAGGCGTCTCGATCGGCGGTGCGAACATTCCACGCAAACCGCAGATCTGGGACGCCTTCAAGCGACTAGCCCCGCGGACCGCGCGAACCGCCCGATTCTGGCCCCTGATGCCCCCACCGGCGTAGCGCCCTAATCGAACGTATAGCCGTGCGCGGCACTTGGGCTGCCCGGCGACCCACTCGCCTCCCCATTCGCTGCCGATGGTGCGCGCCGTAACCCGACGCCCAAGCGACGGAGGCCGCGCTGCATGGGAAGACAGGAGCAACCAGTCACCTGCTCACGGACTTCCGAAAATGCGCATCGACCCCACCCTGACCGCCGCGACCGCACCGTCCTTTTCCTATTCGACCGGACGCACGATCATCGTGGTCCCCTGCTACAACGAGGCACAGCGCCTCGATGTCGGTGCCTTTCATGCCGCGCTCGAGATGCTGCCCGGTATCGACTTTCTCTTTGTGGACGATGGCAGCCGCGACGCGACGCTCGAGCGTCTGCAGGACATGGCGAAACGCGCACCGAGCCGCATCTCGGTGCTGGCGCTGCCCCGCAATGGCGGCAAGGCCGAGGCTGTCCGGCAGGGCCTGATCGAAGCCACGGCCCGCGGTGCTGCCATCACCGGCTACTGGGATGCCGATCTCGCCACGCCGCTCGATGCCATCGGTGACATGCTGCGGGTTCTGAACCGCCATGACCATGTCGAGGTCATCTTCGGTTCCCGCCGACCGCTGCTGGGTCACAAGATCGAGCGCGCCGACAATCGTCGCCTCGTCTCAAGGATCTGCAACGCACTGGCGCGTGTCGCGCTGCGCATGCCCATCGGCGACACGCAATGCGGCGCCAAGATGCTGCGCGCCACCCCGTCGCTGACTCGCGCGCTTGCCGCACCGTTCCAGGCCGGATGGCTGTTCGACATCGAGCTCTTCTCGCGGCTCGGCACGAACGGGACGACGCAGGCCGCCTTCTACGAAATGCCGCTGGCCGAATGGTACGAGATCCCCGGCTCCAAGGTCAGCGCCCGCGCGGTTCTGCGCGCCGGTGTGCAGATGCTGGGCCTGATCGCCGAGATCCGCATCGCCCCACTGGCCCAGCGCGCCGCGTTTCTCTGACCGCCCCCCCGAGGATCATCCGATGCCCCGCCCCATGCCCCTTTTCGGTCGGCTCTCGACCACTGCGCTCGCCCTGAGCCCGGCGGCGGCCATCTTCGTGTCCTCGAACATCGCCAATGTCGGCAACCTCGCCTACAACATGCTGTTCAGCCGCTGGCTCGGACCGGAGCTGTTCGGCGATCTGGCCCTGCTCCTGACGCTGAAACTGGGCATTCTGGCCGCGCTCACGGCGGTGCAGATGGCGGTCTCCAAACGCGTGGCCGCCGAAGACGGCGCGACCGTCACGAGCGCCCATGCCCGACTGGCCCGCAACGCCCTCCTCTGGGGCGGTATCGCGTTGCCCATCTGCCTTTTCGCGCTCTGGATTGCGCAAGCCGGTGAGGCCCTGTCGCTGTCGGAGCCGGGCGCGCTGATGCTTCTCGCACTGGCCCTACCCTTCGCGATGCCGCTTTGTCTGCTGCGCGGGGTGCTGACCGGCAGGCTGCAGGTCGGCGCCGTTATCCGCTCCACCCAGATCGAGATGCTCGTGCGTCTGGCGGGCGGCGCTTTGGCCTGGCAGATGGGCTGGGGATTGACCGGGATCAGTGCCGCGCTGGCCCTGTCGATCGTGCTGGGCTGGGCCGTCATTGCCCGCGATGTGCCCGCCACTGACCCTGGCGCCACAGCACAGCCCGCCTCCCGCCAGCTCATCCGCGGGCTGACCATTGCCGCCCTGCCCTTCGCCTTTCTGCAACTGGCCCAGGTGGCGCTTCTGGATGGCGACCTGCTGCTCGCCAAGCTTCTGCTGACGCCCGTCGAGACCGGTCAGCTTGCCGTGCTCGGATTGTTCCAGCGGATCGAGTTCTTCGCCTGTTTCGGCCTGGCCTCGGTGCTTTTGCCCACAATCGGCCTTGCCCTTGCCCGCGGCGAAAGCGTGCTGCGTGCGGCCCGCCCGGTGGCGCTTCTCTTCCTGCTGGTCTCGGTGCCGCTGATGCTGGCCGCGCTCCTCATCCCCGAGGTCCTGCTCACGCTGCTGGCCGGTCCCGCCTTCCGCGATGCCGCCCCCCATCTGGCCGAGGCCGCAGGCGCCGCCACCGCCTTCACGCTGAGCTACCTCGTGGCGACCTGGCTTTCGGCCCAGAACGATTACCGCGGGATCGCGCTCCTCGCCGTGGCGGTGCCGCTTTACCTGGGCGCTGTACCGCTCGCCGCGCAACTGACCGGCCAGGCCGATCTCGCCCTGCTCGTCACGCTCAAGCTGCAGGTTCAGCTGGGCCTCGCCCTCCTGATGCTCAGCCTTGCCGCTTTCCGCTCCGTCCCGAAACGACCCGCGCCCGTCCCGGCCCCCATGCCCGGATGAGCGCAGCCCCGCACGCCCCTCAAATCACCAACCACGAAAGACCACGCCCATGACCAAACACATGCACATCCAGGCCGAGACCCCTGCCGTCACCCGCGAAGACCGCCCCTGGGGCCATTACGAATCGCTGATGCTCGGCGGTCGCTTCCAGGTGAAGTCCATCGTTGTCGATCCCGGCGGCATCCTGAGCCTGCAGAGCCACATGCACCGCGCCGAGCACTGGATCGTCGTCGAAGGCACGGCAACCGTCACGGTGGGCGAGGATGTCCGGCTCCTGCCCGAGCAGAGCCACGTCTTCATCCCGCTCGGCGCCAAGCACCGGCTGGCCAATTCCGGCAAGGTCCCGATGCGCCTGATCGAAGTCCAGATGGGCCCGTATCTGGGCGAGGACGACATCACCCGCTTCGAGGATGTCTACGACCGCCACTGACCCCGGCACGACAGCGCCGGGCGGGCCTGCCAAGCCCGCCCGGCCGCCACACCGACCAAACCCAAGCCCCCACATCCCGGCCTCACCAGCCGATCATCACCATCCCTTGAAAGGATCGCACCATGCGCTGCCTCCATCTCGCGAAATCCATTGCTCTTGCCGCCGCCCTCTTCTGTCTCAACGCGCCCGCCGCGCAGGCCAACGAGGACGACGCCGCCCGTCTGCCGAAGATCACCTTTCCCGGCGCCACCGGCGGCATCCTGCGCTTTCCCAACACCAATCAGGACTCCGATGAGGGCAACGCCTTCGCCGAGGCCTGGCTCAAGCAGGGCGTGCAGGTCTGGCAGCGCGGCGACACCAAGCTGCAGTTCTTCTACCTCGGCAACTACGTCCGCGACACCGAGCCGAACCCCTGGAACAACTCCACCAAGCACGGCCTCGGCGTGCAGCTTTCGACGCGGCTGGGCGACCACCTGGAACTGACCTTCTCCGCGCGCCACGATTGGTACACCGAGCTCGAAAGCGGGCTCGAGAAGTCGGGCTGGCGCTTTGCCGCGGATTATTACTACTACCGCTATTTCCCCAAGGAAGGCGGCGGTTTCGGCCCGTTCGACCGGGTCTCCTCGGTGTTCAAGAGCTACGGCACGCTGGCCGCTCCCGGCTCGCTAGAGCCCGGCGACACCAATATCGTTCTGACCGTCGGGGGCGAGTACTCGCTCGAATACAAGATCGCCGACAGCAAGTGGCTGATGGTGCCCTTCGCGGACATGCATTTCGCCTGGGACAAGGACCAGAACAATTACAACAACAAGCTGATCCCGGCCGCAGGCGTCAAAGTGCGCCGCCCCATCACCAAGGGCGAGCTGTTCGCGGGGGTCAAGATCGAGGCCGATTATCGCTGGGTCGAGGACACACTCGATGTCGGTCCCATGGTATTTGCAGGGTGGTACAGGGGTTGGTGACCCCGTGGGGCGTCCCCCTGCAAAGGCGGTCGGGTGTGGCAGCACCGACCGCCGCTTAAACGGAGGCCTCCGTGGTGGACACCACGGGGGCCTTTTTCCGTTGATGCGGTTCGGTGGCGGAAGATGCTCGGGGCCGCACGGCGTTCCGGAGGGGCGTGCCTGTCGCGTAGGGGCGGGGCGCGATCAAGACCTTGCCGCCATCGGGCCGCAGGGCTGTGAGCACCAGATGGCTCCCAGCCCCATACGCGTCCCGATCTCCGCGCATTGCCCCTTGTCGTCGCAGTGCCCGAGCATGGGCTGCTCAGCTCCATTGCGATCCCGCGCTGCGCATCAAATATCGAGTATCGTGCCCTGATGTGATCTTTGGGCGTGACGCCTGTACCGCGGGGCAAGACCGTTAAACGGCCTGCCGTCGCCTCTTCAAGGCATCACGTCCGCGCTTGGGTGCGCGCCCTCTACGCAGTGCCGCTGTCCAAGCCCAGCGCCGCCGAGATCCTACCGAGCGACAGACACCGAGCTGGCCGCGCACCGACGACAAAACCGCCCGCCCTTCGGACATGCAAAACCCCGCGCGCCGAAGCCCGCGGGGTCATGAGCGATTTGGCAGTTCCGAGACGACGCGCCCGTCTCAGGTCAGCTCCAGTTGCCTCTCGTCGCGGTAGATCTCCACCGTCTCGGACCAGCACGCCTTGATGTCATCGGCCGCCTCATCGAGCGTATCATCCGGCCCGAGGCGAAGCTGAACCTCGAACTCGCGAAGCAATTCGGCCAGCCGGAGCCCACCGAAGATACCCGAAGACCCGGCCAGCCGATGCGCCTCGGCGGCCAGCGCGTCATGCTGCGCGGGATCCGCGACTTGCGCATCCAGCGTGTCGATGAACGCTTCCAACTCATCGCAGACGGCATCCATCGCGGCGGCGAAACGCTCCTTGTTGAGCGTGCGGCGCACAGTGCGGGCCTGCTCCCAGTCAAAGAGCGGCTGTTCGGCCTCCAGAAGCTCTGCCTCGTCCTCGTCGTCGGCATCCGATGCGAAGGTCTCCATGATCCGGCGCAGAGCCGCGATGGAGATCGGCTTGGCCAGAACATCGGTCATGCCCGCATCGCGGAAGCGCTGCACGTCATGCTGCAACACATGGGCGGTCGTGGCGATGATCGGGCTGTCGGCGGATTGTCCCCCGCCCGAGCGTATGGCGCGGGTCGCCTCGGTCCCGTCCATTTCGGGCATGGAGATGTCCATGAGGATCACGTCGAAGGCCTTGCGGCTGGCCAAAGCGACGCCCTCGCGACCGTTATGGGCCTCTTCGACGCGATGGCCGTCGCGTTCCAGCATCTCGCGGGCCACCAATCGGTTGACCGCATTGTCCTCGACCAACAGCACGTTGCGGGCCGGGATCGTGTGGGCGGGCTTCGCGGCCTTGCTCCGGGCGCCGCCGGAGGATGCGTCGGGCGCGGGCAATTCCTGCCCCGCGGGCGGCTTCAGCGACAGGCGCAGCCAGAAGCGGCTTCCCTCGCCAGGCGCGCTGTCCGCGCCAATCTCAGCGCCGAGCGCCTTGGCCATGCGCGCGGAAATCCCCAAGCCCAGGCCGGTGCCGTTGTTGTTGCGCGCATAAGAGCTGTCGAGCGTCACGAAATCCTCGAAAATTCGCGACAGGTCTTCCTTCTCCATCCCGATGCCATCGTCGATGACGCGGATCTCCACCTCGTCGAGCCCGTTCAGGCATTCGACCTCCAGCGTGATCTGGCCGTTCCGCGTGAACTTGATCGCGTTGCCCAGAAGGTTGATCAGGATCTGCCGGACGCGGACCGGATCGCTGTAGACATGCTTCAGCTCGCGTCCGGCGGCGTTCAGAACGATCACGTTGCCGTTTTCGCGCGCGGGCTGGGAATAGGTATCGACCAGCTCCTCCAGGAAAGCGTGGAGATCGAAGATCCGCGGCGTCATCGTCATCCGCCCCGCATCGAGGCTGGAGATGTCGAGAACGTCGTTCACATGCCCCAACAGCACGTTGCCCGAAGACCGGATCGTCTTGACGTAGCGCTCCGTCTTCGAATCGAGATCGAGCGTTTCCATCAGGTCGAGCGTGCCCAGCATGCCGTTGAGCGGCGTGCGCATCTCGTGGCTCATCACGGCCAGCATGTTGGCCTTCGACTTCTCGCCCGCGATGGCGCGGTCGCGCGCGGATTTGAGGTCATTTTCGGCTTCGACCCGGCGGGAGATGTCGCGGATATAGCCCACGAAGATCTCGCCCTCGGGCCGCTGAACGCTGGCGATGGACAATTCCACCGGAAACAGCGTGCCGTCGCGACGCTTCGCCTCGAGTTGGACGATCCCCTGATTGACCACCCGTTCCTGGCGATACTTGATGAAGCGCTCCATGCCCTTGTTATGGGCCTGACGCAGATGGTCGGGGACGATCAGTTCGGCCATGGATTGCCCCACGGCTTCGGCATGGGTGTAGCCGAAGATCTTTTCGGCCGCACCGTTATACTCGACCACCTTTCCCTCGAGGTCGATGACGATGACCGCGTCGATCGAGGTGGAAATGATCGTCTCGATCCGGTCGCTGACGGCCCGGCTGTTGCGTGCATTTCGTTCGGCAACGCGCGCAAGGCGGGCCATGACGACCAGCATCAACATCAGAACGCCGATCAGGGCGGTCGTGACCAGCGCCACGTAACTCAGCGTGTCTGAGACGCCGGTGCGGTTCTGATCGCTCTGATTGGCGAAACGCTCTATGCCCTTGAGGGCGACGCGCCGCATGACCGGACGCAGCGCCACGACCTCGCTTTGAATGCGCGGCAACGCCTCCCGCAGAACCGGATCTTCGCTGTCGAAATAGGACACGTTGCGATTCAGGAATTCGCGCAATTCCATCAGGCTGCCATTGGCATCGGGATCGCGACGCAGCGTGGCAAAGGACGGACCTTCGGCCAGGGTCGTCACCCTGCTGTAGAAGATATCGAAGCGACGACGCAGCTCGACCAGGGAGGCCTCGGGGTCCAGCGCGGCGACCGAGACGGCCTTGTCCAGCGCGGCCAGTTCAACCTCGCCCTGCGACAGGGTCCATTGCACGTTGTCCGAAGAGGCCGTGGCCAATTGATCGAGCTGACGCAAAACGTCGCTGGCCAGGAACAGCCAGATACCGCAAAGCAAAAGCACGACGAGGCCGAAAAGGCCTCGTTTCACGCTGAAGATACCGGTCAGGGACACGATTGTCCTCCGTTACGCGCCGCGCGGCGCATTCGTTACGATCCGTCCGCCAAGCCGAGGCGGTCGAGTTGCCAGATGCTGCGCGAGTAATGCACTTCGCTCTGGTAGTCGGGGTTGGCGTCATAGGGGTACACGACCCAGATAGGCCCCTTGTCGCGCACGGACATCGGCTCTCCGTTGCGATCGAGCGCGAGGATCGGGCCATCCTCGACCGCGTCCGAGACCGGGATCTCGACCGCGTAATCGTTCACGGCGGTGGCCGTCAGCGTGCCCTCTTCGATGCCAAGCAGATCGGTCAGCGCCTTGAGCGACGGGCCGGAGAATTCCTGTTCGCCCTCGGTCCAGATCGTCGAGGTCGTGATCGTCACGAGGCCAAGCTCTTCCAGCATGGCGCGGTCGAATTGTGCGGTGTCGCCGACATTCGTCGCTGCGAGCTCTCCCGAAACGGTCAGGATCACATCTCCTTCTGGCTGAGCGAGGTCTGCGGCCAGAGCCGCCGAACCGGAGCACGCGAGCGCGATGGAGACAATGGCAGCGCGGGGAAGGCCAGTGATATTCTGCATTGATCCAGGATCCTTGATGGTTAACGCATCTAACTCGTACAGCATGGCGTATTGCCTTCGCGCAGTCACAACTGCAAATGTATGCTCGGCCTATACTTTCGCATAGTTTGTCTATGCGGCGTGGCGTTGCCGCCTTTCAGAAGAGCGAAAGTCACGTGCAACTTATTGGGTTAATGTAACCGCAGATCGCTTGACGCGGCCCTTTGCGCAAGGTGGCATGACGAAAGACATCGCAATGTCTCGGAATTGCCGCTCTGACCACAAAGGCGTCAAATTCGGGCGCGATAACAAAATTGATTTAACTCTGATGACCCCTGGAGGGCGGATAGAATGTCCTGCGTATCCTTGTTGCCGATGACCATATTCTTGTACGTGATGCGATTGCTGCCTTTTTGCAGGCCGACGATTTTGCCGAAGTGACCACCGTTTCCAGCCTGCCCGAGGCGCTCGACACGGTCCGGGAAGTGGGCGCGTTCGACCTCGTGCTTCTGGATTATTCCATGCCGGGCATGGACGGGCTCGACGGGCTGGCCAAGATGCGCAAGGCCAACAACGAAAAACCGGTGGCGATCCTGTCGGGCACGGCACCGCGCGAAGTGGCCGAAGCCGCGCTGAAGGCCGGCGCGCAGGGCTTCGTTCCCAAGACCCTGGCCGCCAAATCGCTGGTCGTGGCGGCGCAATTCATGGCCGCGGGCGAGATCTACGCCCCCTTCGGCTTCATGCAGCAGAACGAAGACGATGGCACGGGTCCGATGACCAAGCGCGAACTCGAGGTGCTCCGCGGCATCTGCCAGGGCAAGTCCAACAAGGAAATCGCCCGCGATACCGACCTGCAGGAAGTGACCATCAAGCTGCACGTCAAGACGCTCTGCCGGAAGCTCGGCGCCCGCAATCGCACACAGGCTGCAATGATCGCACGCGACCGCTACCTGGTCTGATCCCCCCAAATCCAACGCGTCCCGGCCCGAGCACCTGCCAGTCGCTTAAGCCCTGACCTTCATCTTCATGGCCCCGCCAATGACACCTGCCACATCGCATCGATGCGGGGGACAGCCCCCTCATGCGCAATCGGATGCCGCGCAGCCCAAGGGCACGCAGCTTCTGATGTTTGCGCTGATGATCGCCTTCGTGCTGCATGGCGGGCTGTTGCCGTTCACTCACGGCAACACCTACGACGCCTTCATCCACATGTTCTTCGCCGACAGCTATCACCGCAGCTGGTTCGATGTGTGGGAGCCGCGTTGGTACACGGGCTTTGCCACCACCTCCTACCCGCCGGGCACGCATATGGCGCAGGCCGCCCTCATGCATGTGATGCCCCTGCGCGCCGCCTTCATCACGGTGCAGCTGACCGGCGTTCTTCTGCTGGTCGTGGGCGTCTACCGCTTTGCGCTGATCTGGGTGCCCGCGCGGGCGGCGGGCTATGCCGCGATTGCGCTCGCGCTCTCCTCCGCAGTGTCGGAGACGGTGCATCTTTTCGGGCAATTGCCCACCATCGTGTCGCTGAGCATCTTCCTCAACGCCCTGCCCTACGTGCATCGCTGGTTCGTCATCGGCGGCTGGGGCAACCTGGCCATGGCGATCCTGCTCTCGGCAGCCACCACCGCGGCGCATCACGTCACCACGATCTTCGGCGCGGTGCTGTTCATCATTCCGCTGGCGCTCGATACCCTGCGGCAGGTCACGCTGCGCGATCCGCGCCGAGGCCAGCCCGCCTGGCGGCGCGCTCTGCGCTACGTGAAGCCCGTGGGCCGGGGCGTGTTCCTCGCCATCCTGATGATCGGTGCCGTGGCCACCACCGTGCTGCCCTACTGGCTGTGGTCCATTTCGGACCCGATCACGCAGGTGCCGATCCCGCACGGCTCCCGCGAAAGCTTTCTCGAGCGCAAGGATCTCGGCTTCATCTTCTTCCTTCTGCCCTGGGGGCTGCCGCTTCTGGCCCTGCCTTACGTGCTGTGGAAGACGCTGACCACGCGGCTCTGGCCCCTGGGCGGAGCGGTGCTATTGTGCTTCGTGCTGGGCACGGGCGGGACGACGCCCATTTCGCGGATGATCCTCGGCGGCGCGTTCGACATCCTGACGCTCGACCGGTTCACCTTCTGGGCGACGATCCTGATCCTGCCCTTCCTTGGCGTGCTGATCGACAGCCTGCTGCATGGCCGCTCGGGACGCCTTCTCGACGAGATGTTCGGCCGCACCCTGCGCCGCGCGATCACCGGCGGTATCTTCGCGGGCCTTGCCATCATCGCCGTCTTCGCGGCCATCCTGCCGACGATCCGGCCGACGCAGCCCGATTTCATCGACCCCGCCCCCATCGTGCGCTTCCTCGAGACCGATGAGCATCACCGCTGGCGGTATCTCACGCTGGGCTTCGGGGACCAGTTCGCCTATCTCTCGGCGCAGACCACAGCGCAATCGGTCGACGGCAATTACCATTCCGCCCGCCGCCTGCCCGACCTCACGCGCTATTCGGTGGAGCGGCTGGAGAATGCCAAATATCTCGGCGTGCCGGGCTTGGGATCGCTGCGGCAATTCCTGGTCAATGCGGGGCATTACAACCTCAAATACGTCTTTTCGAACGATGCCTTCTACGACCCCCTTCTCTATTTCGCGGGCTGGAACCCCCTGAACCGGCTGCAGAACGGCGTCGTGGTCTGGGAGCGCCCCGACGCGCCGCCCCTGCCGCGGCTGATGCCCCGCCGCGAATTTCCGACATCGCATCTGCTGCTGTGGGGGATCGTGCCGCCCAGCGCGCTGGTTCTCGCAGCCCTCGCGATGACCGGGGCCGCCTTCGGCCTCACGCGCAACCTGCCCGCCCTGCCGCGCCCGCAGCCCCTGCCCCAGGCGGCCGCATATCCCGCGCCGCACCGGCTGCGCCGCGTGATCCTCGTGCTGCTGTTCCTCGCGGTTGCGGGCGGCACCGCGCTCTCGGCACGCATCGTGGCAGAGCTCAATCGTCCGGTCAGCGCCGAGCAGGCGATCACCAACTTCTTCACCCATCTCGATTTCCGCCGCTTCGAAGACGCGTACGAACTGCTCGATCCCGAAACCCGTGCGCCGCTTGACGACACGCTCTTTGCCTGGCGCTGGACCGGCGGGCTTCTGGCCTCCTACGGCAAGCTCTCGGATCTCACGATCACCGCGCTCGATGGCGATGGCGGCACCCTGTCGGCAGAGGTCACGCTGGACTGGTTGACCGCGCTCGACATGCGGCAGGAGACGCGGCGGCTGCAACTCGTCCGGCGCGATGGCGACTGGTACCTCATGCCTATGGACCTGCGGCCCTGGCAGACGCCCGTGCGGCTGCAGCGCGAGGTCTCAACGGTCTGGAACGCAGTCGGACGCCGTCAGCCGCGCCCCGAGGCCGATCTGCACCGCGACCGCCTCGACCGGCCCCGCATCGCCATCACCGGCGCGCGGCTGGTGCGGGCGGAGGGCAAGCTTTCGGTGGTCGGCCAGGTGACCAACGCGGATGCGGACCCCGCCCATGCCACGATCGAAGCCACCGCCCTTGCAGGCAAGACGCCGCAAGGCCGCCAGAATGCGGGCGTGGACGCGGCCCACCGCCTGCTTCCCGCCGAGGCGGCAGGCTTCCGCGTCACCTTCGAGAACGTTCTGTCGCTGACCGATGCCGCTGCAGACGATGCCTTCGATCCCGAGATGTTCGTGCCGCCGGAATTCGAGGCCGCCCCCGATGGCGCGGGGATCGAGGCGCGCGCGCTGGTCGGGACCGAAGGGCTCTATCGCGGTATCATCCTGACCGATCTCGACATCCGCGAGACGGAAGACGGCCTCGTGCTGGAAGCGCTGGCCTCGAACGCGGGCACCGAGACGGCCACGATCCCGGCGGTCAACGCGCTTCTTTACGACCGCAACGGTCTGCCGATCTGGAGCGAGACCGGCTTTGTCGAAAGCAATCTCTATCCCGGACAAAGCGCGCCCATCCGGCTGACCCTGCCCGCCTGTCGCGACATCGAGGTCGTGGCGTCGGTCGCGGAGGCGGACCTGGTGGTCAATGCCAGCCGTCAGCAGATCGACATCGCCCTGCCCGGCGCAGAGGACGGCACGCTGACGCTTGCGGGTCTCGGCGGCTGCGGCGCGCTGCGTCTGCACCTCACTGCCATGACCTATGAGCCGCTGCGATGACGATGCGCGCGTCTCTTTTCGCCCTCGCGGCCCTGCTTGTCGCGGCGACAGCGCCTGTTCCGGCGGCCGCCGAGGATTGGCGCAGCGACGCCTTCGGTCTTTACCGGGAGGGCAGCGATGCCGAGCGGGGCCGCTGGGCCGGGCTCGTCCTTGGCGAAGATGCCGATTTCCGCAAGGTCGTCGCCCCCGACGAGGTCAAGGATCTCGCCATTTTCGCAGGTCCCAAAAGCCAGCCCGCGGGCAAGGACCGCGTGCATATCGTGGCGCTTGGCTTCGATGCGCATGGCAATGCCGTATCGGACGGCACGCGCGTGGCCCTGACCACCGGCGACGGGCGCGGGGCCATCCGGGCCGCGACAGGCGGGCTTGCCGATCTGCTGCACGATCCGAGCGACCGGGCCGCACTCTACCATGCGGGCGCAGCGAGCGGGACGGTGCAAAGCAGCCGCGCCATCTATCGCGTGGTCGCCGATATCTCGAGCATGGCGCCCCGGCTGGAGCGCCCCGGCCCGGCGCAACTCGAAAGCTTCGTCGACCTTACGACAAAGCCGCTGGTCGACCGGTTCGGCAATCGCGCCGAGGACGGGCTGGCCCTGCCTCTCTGGATCGAGGATGCGAATGGCCGCCAGGCGCGGCTGACCGGCACCGCCTCGGGCGCCATCGCCCGTGCGCGGCTGCTGACCCGCGGGCTGCGCGGCCCTGCCGAACTTTCGGCCTCGCTGGGAGACCGGAGCGCACCGAAGAGCGCGTTCGATCTGCGCGGCATGCAGGCCGCCGGTGCCCTTGGTGCCGAGGTGGTGCCCCTGCCCGAGATCGACGCGATGCAGCTGCGCGTCGGACCGTTCCTGACCGATGCGGGCCATGTGCTCAACGATGGCGCCCTCGCCCGGATCGAGACGGAGACACGCCACGGCAATCTGCAGGTGCGCGACGCCTGGATCCGCGACGGCATGGCCGAGGCGATCCTGCCCGATCTGGGCGCGGGCCTGCCCGCCCGCGTCACCGTCACAAGCGCGCTTGGCGCGCAAACCACCCATCCCCGGCTCGTCCTCGCAGGGCCAAAAAGGACACGCGAATGAAACGCCCGATCCAGACCATGCTCGGCCTCGCCTGCGGCGCGGTCCTGCTTTACCTTCTGCCGCTCACGGGCGTCTCGACGCAATATGAGGCGCTGCTCGAACGGCAGGTGCAATACCGCTATATCGACGAGGCGCTGAGCCGCCCGGAACAGCTTCTGCAGCCGATCCGCTGGGAGCCCGAGACCCGCCCGCTCGTACGCGAGATCAACGACACCGACCGCCGCGTGTTGGAGCGGCGCCTGGGCGATGCCTGGGTCAGCTTCGCATTGGCGCAGGAGACCGGCGAGACCGCGATGCTGGCCGATTGGTTCGGTGGCAGCGCCCAGACACGCGCCCAGCGCGCGGCGGACACCGCCTTTCGGGAAGACACCCGGATGGTGGTCCTGCGCCAGACCGCGCGGCCCAGCTTCTACCATCTCGACGGCTCCATCATGCAGCTCGAGACCGACGCGCTGACGGTGCGCTATGCCGCCGATGCCGACGGGCTGGCCTTCTACGAGCTGGGCGTCGATCATAACCGCAGCACGCTCGTGAACCGCGCGACCGGTTGGCACATCGCATCCCATGAGCGCATGGGCTGGACCCCCGAAGCGCGAGACAGCGCGCCGCGTTCGGTGCCGCTGCCGCTGGTCGGCGTGAATTATTATCCCGCCGAAACGCCGTGGCGGCTGTTCTGGCCGAACTACGATCCCGCGACCATCGGCACGGATTTCGACCATGTCACGGCACTGGGCGGCAATGCGGTTCGGGTCTTCCTGCCCGAGGAGGATTTCCGCCCCGGCTCTGCCGCGCTCGAGACGAACCTCGCGCATCTGCAAGACCTTCTGGACCAGGCCGAGGCCCGCGGATTGCACGTGATCCCCACGCTGTTCGACCTCAAGCACAGCTACGCCACCTCGAACTGGAACCGCGATGTTCAGTATCTCGACGCGGTGCTGCCGGTTCTCGCAACCTCGCCCGCGGTCGCGCTGATCGATCTGAAAAACGAACCCGACCTCGATTTCGAGGCCCATGGCGAGGCCCATGTCCTGGCCTGGCTTCTGAGCATGACCGGCATCGTGCGGCGCGCGGCGCCCGAGACGGCGCTGACCATCGGCTGGGCATCAGCCGAGGCGGCAGACGCGCTCTGGTACGAGCTCGATGCCGTCAGCTACCACGATTACGCCCCCCTTGAGGGCACGGCCGACCGGCTGTCGGAACTGAAGGCGCGGATCGGCGCGCGCCCCGTTCTCGTCACCGAAATCGGTGTCACCGCCTGGGATATCGCCGCAGGCGTTCCGAGCTCGCCCAACGCGCAGGATCGCAAACTCGCCCAGCGGATGGCCGGATTGTCGGACGCCGACGGGGTGATGATCTGGACGCTGCATGACTTCCCCGACCCCGATCCCACCGCAATCGGCGCCTCCCCCTGGGTGCGCGGGCTGCAATCCCATTTCGGCCTGATCGCCGCCGATGGCTCGCCCCGCCCCGCCGCCAACACCGTCAGAACCGCTTTCAAATCCTTCCAGACCGGAGACCCCCAATGATCCACTCACGCAAGATTGCCCTCGTCAGTGCCTTTCCGCCCGGAAAAGGCAGCCTCAACGAATACGGATTGCACCTCGCCCGCGGCTTTGCCGAAAGGCCCGACGTGGCCGAAGTGGTGGTGCTGGCCGACAGGCTCGATGCGCCGATGGCCGAGCTGGACCTCGGCCCCAAGATCCGCGTGCGGCGGGTCTGGCGGTTCAACGCGCTCGGCACGCCGGTGGATCTGCTGCGCGCGCTGCGCAGCGAACGCCCCGATGGCATTGTCTACAACCTCCAGATGGCCAGTTTCGGCGACCGCGAACTTCCCGCGGCGCTGGGATTGTGCACACCGCTGGCCACGCGACTGGCAGGCCTGCCAAGCGGCATCATCGCGCACAACCTCGTCACCGGTGTCGATCTCGAACAGACGCTCCTGAAAGGCCAGCCCGTCCGGCAGGCCGTGGTGCGCGCGGGCGCGTCGCTCATCACCCGCGCCATGACCGGGGCGAATTACATGACCGTCACGCTGCGCAGCTATGCCGAGACGATGCAGGCACGCTATCCCGGCGCCGATATCTCGCTCGTGCCGCATGGCACGTTCGATACCGAGCAGCGGCCTTGGCATCCGCTGTCCACGCGCCCTCTGAAGATCGTGACCATGGGCAAGTTCGGCACCTACAAGCGGCTCGAGACCCTGCTCGAAGCCTTCGACCGCGTGCGCAAAACGCCAGGTTTCGAAGGGCTCACGCTGGAAATCGGCGGCAGCGATCACCCCAATACGCCGGGCTACATGGCGGGGCTGGCCGCCGCACGCGCAGAAGATCCCGGCGTGTGCTTCCGCGGCTATCTCGCCGAGGAGGAAATCCCCGACTTCTTCGAGACCGCGCGCATTTCCGTCTTCGATTACGAGACCACGACCGGCTCGTCGGGCGTGCTGCACCAGACGGCGAGCTATGGCGCGCTTCCGGTCTTCCCACGCATCGGCGATTTCGTCGATCTCTGCGAAGATGAAGGGCTGACCGGTCTGCATTACGAACCGGGCGACGTGGATGGCATGGCCGCGGCGATCCTGCGCGGCCTGCGCGAGACGGACGCCTCCGAGGCGCTGGCCCGCGCCAATGCCGAAGCCGCCCGCGGCATGCCCTTCGCCGAGGTCATCGCGGTGCACATGGACAAGTTGCAGGCGGCCTGAACCGCCAGCAGGCACGGACGCGCCGAAGCAGCGATGCAAAGACCCCGGATCATCCAACCCGACCAGGAAAAATCCGTTTCAACGGGTTGGATGATGCGCGCGATCCCGGGATATATGCATGTCGCCATATACGAAAGAACAGCGCCCCTATGCCGCGAGACGTCGGCGCTCCTCCTCCGCGCGATAGCTTGGGCACCCTGGGTCGGGCTATTGTGAAGACAGACCACAGCAGCCCAACCCGGAGACACCAGATGTCCTACCTTGAGCAGACAGCCCGCTTGAACCGCCGCAAGGCCCTCGCAGCTCTCGCGGACAAGCCGCGCAACCGCCGCGCTCAGATGACCATCCGCAACGTCTTCGCCCATATTGACGGTGGTGCGCCCCTCGCCGGCACGGCCTGAGGCGCATCCGCAAAAGAACACTCCGGAACGGGACGGATCCCCCCTCATGCCGTCCGGTCCCCGGAGACCCCCCGATGCGCCGCGCGCCTGGCGTGCCCCACCCCAGCAAAGCGCCCATCACCCGCGACAGGCAAGAGATACAAACAGGGTGAAGGTCGCGGCGCATCGGAACGAAACCAAAGGCCCCGCATGCAATGGCAGCCCCCAGTGCCGGCGCATGACAGCCCTGTCCGGCATGGCCTCGCGCCTCCCGGGCAGGTGCACCACAGACAAAATCGTCCAGGCCGCTCCGGATAGCCCACCAGACGCGCCCCGAAGGTCTTCTATCGCTCTCTCCGTCCCTCGCTCTCCCCACCCGTTCCGCGTCCTTCGCGCGGGGCGGGTCCGGGCGTGTCATGTCTGCGGTCATCAGCACGCCGGAGACGCAGACCACGACTGTACGAAAGGCTAGCGGCCTATGCGGCAGAACGCCCGCGCTGAACTTCTGCCGAGGCCACCCGGCCCGCATTTCGTGACACTTTGCGTCAACCGCCCCTGCCAACAAATGTCTGGTTCACCGCCATGCTTGCCAAAACGCCCCGCCTCAAGACCCGCATGCGCCGTCTCCGTACGGCGCTTCTGACCGCTGTCATGGCACAAACAGCGCTGAGCGGCGCTAAGGCCGGCGAATTCACGGTCGACTGGACGCTTCTCGACTATCCGGCAGGTTTCACAGGCAACGCTCGTGTCACGTTGACCGACGAACATGGTTACCGACTGGCGGCCACCTTTTCACATGGCGGCGGTCCCTTTGCCGATCCGGCCTTCAACCCGCCCACTCCCGACGATCTGCAGATATTCGGTGGCAATGCGCCCGCGCTTGCGCTCATCGGCGATGCGCCTCTGGGCCGGGGCGCCGTCGGAGAATCCTCGATCCTGTCGCGGCTGCGCTTCAGCGCGGGCGGTGCGCCCTACGCGGTCAACGGCCTGCGCTATGAAATTCACGACATCGACGCCTCGGACAATGATGCCCTCGATGACCGATGCGATTTCGTGACCGTGAACGGCGATTCCGGACCTCCCATCTTGAGCGCGGCCTCGGCAACGCCCGTGTTCCTGCTTGGGCCGGGTCCGGGGGCTGGACGCACAGGCGCCTTGCAGGCGAACCAGGCGCAATGTGCGTATGTCGAAGGGCGAAGAGTATCGCCGACATCCGACAACGACAGAACCGGAACTCTGATCGTCAGGCATCCAGACGGTCTGACCGAGGCCAGCATTACCTATGACGAATCCATCGGGTCCATACGGCCGCCAAATGGACGCGAAGACCCTTATGCGCGTGGTATCTCCGTCTGGGGCGAGGTGTCTTTTTCCTCGCAGGACCAGGGCATCACCCTGTCAATCACGCCTGACCAGACGGAGTATCTGGTGGGCGACACGGTGCGCTACACCTACACCATCACCAATGCCGGGGACCTTTCGCTGAACCCGTCGCAATCCATCGTGGTGCAGGATGCGCGCGTGGGATCGGTCAGCTGTCCCGCGATCACGACAGACATCGCGCCCGGCGGCACGTTGGAATGCACGGCGACGACCCTCGCCACGAGCGCGGATGCCGGCGCGGGCCGCATCGACACGACCGCGATCGCGGCCATCGGCCTGCCCGGTCAGACCTTCGCGGACCGCCTGCAATCAAGCCCCGCCACCGCAAGCGTTGCGGTCGTGACGACAGCCCCCACCCCATTCACGCCGGGTCCGGGACTCGCGGCCAGCCAATGTGGCGCAACGACCCCCACGACCGCCTGGGAAGATTACGGGCTCAACTGGCACAACAACGACGCGCTGGGCTACGACAACGCGCGTCCGGACATCTTCGCGATCCCCGGACCCGAAATCGTGCGCGGGCTCTCAACGGCCCAGATCAACACGGTGACCGAGATCGAGCGGACGTCCCTGCCCGACCGCTTCGATGCCGCGCGGTCCTTCGATTACAGTTTCACCACCGGCGCCTATACTGATATCGCGGAGATCTGGGGCGTGGGCGTCGGCGCATATGACGACGACAATGGGCGGTATGCCGACAGCAGCGGCGCCTTCAGCTTCTCGGTTCTCATCGATGACGATCCGACCTTCGGCAGTGCCGATGTGCTGCTGACCCAGGGCCAGATCGACGGTGTGACCTTCCCCGGCGCGCAGGCCATCGAAACACAGGATACCGGCTGGAACATCTACGGCTTCGGCCATTTCGACGCCGACGGCACCGTGGTCCAGATCAACCCCAATCAAACCTATTACGTGCGCGTCAATGTCTACGGCGACACGCGCTCCGGCACGCATTTCGGCCAGTTCGCCCCCGAGATCGTGTTGTGGGACGACTTCACGCTGAAAACCAGGACCTGCCCACCGCCCGAGGCCGATCTGTCCCTGACCAAAACCGTGCAGGACACTTTGGGTGCCGCGATCAGCGATGCGGTGGCGGGCACATTGCTCGACTTCACGCTGACGGTGACCAATGACGGCCCCGGCACCGCGGATGGTGTGGTGGTGCGCGATCTCCTGCCCTCGGGTCTCGCCTATCTCCTGGACGATGCCGCAGCCCAGGGCATGAGCTTCGATGCCGCGACGGGGCTGTGGCAGGTGGGCAGCGTCCCCGCCGGTCAGTCCCGCGTGCTGACGATCCGGGCGACGATGCAGGCCGATGGCGTGCATGTGAACCGCGCGGAGATCATCGCGTCCTCGGTACCCGATCCGGACAGTGATCCCGCCGTTGGTGCGGCGAGCGACGATCTGGGCGACGGGATTGCCGACGATGACGAGGCCAGCGTTTCGGTCACCCTGCGGGCCAACGCCGCGACTTTGTCAGGGACGATCTTCCTCGATACCGGTGCGGGGGGAGCAACCGCCCATGACGGCACGCAAGCAGGCGCGGAGAGCGGCACCAGCGCCGCCCTCGTCACAATCGCCGACGCGGCGGGCACGGTGCTCGGAACCGCGACGCCCGGCAGCGATGGCACCTGGGCCTTCACCCTGCCCGATGGCTACAATGGAGCGGTCACCGTGACCCTCGCCGCCACCGGCGATTACCTGATCATCTCGGAAACAGGCGCGCCCCTGCCGGGCCGTGTCCTGCCCGACGCCACCGATGGCGCCATCCGCTTTCTGCCGGATCCCGCGACCGATTACGCGGGGCTCGATTTCGGCCTGATCCGCGAGGCAACCCTGACACAGGATCAGGAGGCCACGATTGCCGCGGGCCAGATCGTCGCGCTGCGCCACGAATACCTGGCGCACAGCGCGGGCAATGTGGATTTCGCGCTCGTGGATATCAGCCAGGTCCCAGCGGGCAGCTTCAGCGCCACGCTCTTTCTCGATCCCGCCTGCGACGGCACGCCCGTCTCGCCCGTGACCGGCCCCATGACCGTGACGGAGGGCACGCGGATCTGCCTCGTGGCGCGCGTTGCCGCCGATCAGGGCATCGGCACCGGCGCGGTGCATGTCTTCGAGATCACCGCCGAGACAAGTTATACCGGCACGACCATCGTGGAGCGGGACACCAATACCGACCGTCTCTCCAGCCAGTCGGAGGGCTCGAACCTCGAGCTCAGCAAGACGGTCGAGAATATCACCCGCGCCTCGGGCGAAGGATCGCAGAATGCGGCCGCCGTCGGGGACGTGCTGGAATACCGTATCTACTTACGCAATGCGTCGGAGACGGCGGCGCGGAACGTGACGATCTACGACCAGACGCCCGCCTATACGCGGCTCGCTGCCCCCGTGCCCTCGCCCATCTCGGTCGGTACGGAGCTTGTCTGCAATCTCGCATCCCCCGCAACCAATGCGGCGGGCTATGCCGGGGGGCTGCGCTGGGATTGCACGGGCGATTACGCGCCGGGCGAGACGGGTTTCGTGCGGTTCCGGGTCGAGATCGCGCCTTGAGTTCACCGCCGTACACCCCCTGCACGACGGCGCGCGGATCTTAGGAGTCTCAAAAGTATATTCGCATATGCCGATGCACAATTCGCATGCCGCGCGCCTGTGATACACCGCCATCCAGTCACTATGCCCGTTCGCGAGACGCATCATCGATGTGGTCGCGGCGGGCACTGGGTTCGGGGCGTTTTGATCGACAAGGTAGGGAGCCACGCATGCGCCTTGGATTCTTGAAGAAACTCACCGGACGAGGCCGCGCGGCCGCCACCGACGGGCCAGAGCCCGGCAACACAGGCGCTGTCATCGATACGCCCGGCGCGCCGGACCCGATCGACCTTGCCCGCCTTGGCGAACTGAAACAGGTCTTGCCCGAAGATGCGGTGCGGACCCTTGTTCAGACCTTTCTCTCCGAGACGGAGGCCGAACTGCCGGTGCCGCCAATCGCGGCGGAGGATACCGCAGCGACCGCTCGCGTGGTGCACAAGATCGCAGGCTCTGCCGCCGTGCTCGGCGCGCACCGCTTTCACGCAGCACTCGGCACCGCAGAGGCCGCCTTGCGCGAAAACCAGGTGGCGCTGTCCGAGGCGGGCCTCGAAGAGGCGCATCGCATCTGGGCCATCACCAAGGCCCGTCTCGAGGCGCTGGATATCGACGCGATCCAAGCCCCTTAACGGCGACCGAAGCCGCCCCCATCGCCACCTGCAAGAACGCCCCGCCTCGCATGCCCGTGTCTTTTGGGATAATCCCCACGGCAAAAGGCGCGGAGGATGAAAGCCGATGCAGGATCTCGAAGGCATCACGGTGGTCACGCTGGAGCAGGCGGTCGCCGCCCCCTATGCGTCGGGGCGACTGGCCGATGGGGGTGCGCGCGTCATCAAGATCGAACGTGAGGAGGGCGATTTCGCCCGCAACTACGATTCCCTCGTCGACGGGGAGAGCGCCTATTTCGTCTGGCTCAATCGCGGCAAGGAATCGATCCGCCTGAACGTGAAAGACCCCGGCGATCACGCGCTCATGGCGCGGATGCTGGCCAAAGCGGACGTCTTCATCCAGAACCTCGCCCCGGGTGCGGCGGCGCGGCTCGGTTTCGGGGCGGAGGCGCTTTGCGAGACATATCCGCGCCTGATCTGTTGCTCGATCTCGGGCTACGGCGAGGACGGCCCCTACCGCGATCAGAAGGCCTATGACCTGCTGATCCAGGCCGAAAGCGGGCTCTGCGCGATCAACGGGACGGAGCATGGATCGGCCCGCGTCGGCGTGTCCGTCTGCGATATCGCGGCAGGCATGACCGCGTTCCAGGCGATCCTCCAGGCGCTTTTCGCGCGCGAACGGACCGGTCGAGGCCGCGCCATCGAGGTGTCGCTGTTTCACGCCATGGCCGATTGGATGAACGTGCCGTATCTGCAGACGCGCTATGGCGGCAAACCGCCCGCACGGGTCGGGCTGAAACATCCGACCATCGCGCCTTACGGTGCTTATGATTGCGCCGATGGCAAGGCGGTGCTGATCTCGATCCAGAACGAACGCGAATGGGTCCGGCTTTGCGCCGAGGTGCTGGACCATGCCGACCTCGCCACCGATCCGCGCTTTGCGTCGAACTCCGACCGGGTCGCCCATCGCGACGCGCTGGAGCCGCAGGTCGCCGCCGTTTTCGCAGCCCATCGCCGCGAAGCTATGATCGCGAAGTTGCAAGCCGCGAAGATCGCCTATGGGCGTCTGTCGGATCTCGACGATCTGATGGCCCATCCGCAGAACCGCCTGATCACCGTGCAGACCGGCGCGGGCGAGATCGAGATGCTGGCCCCGGGTGCCGTGGTGTGCGGACAGGCGCCCCGCTTCGGCGCGGTGCCGACCCTTGGCGCGCATGACGACGCCTTGCGCGCGGAATTCGCGGCATCGGACTAAGGGCTTCGCCTGACCTCCGCCTCTTGACTTCGCCTGCCCCCTGCTGGGCAAGATCGCCCGGCAGGACCATGCGCGGCATCAAGGGGGGATGACATGCGACTAGCAGACAAGACGGCGCTGATCACGGGCGGCGCGTCGGGCTTCGGCCGGGCGATTGCCGAAACCTTCGCGCGCGAAGGCGCCGAGGTCACCATTGTCGATCTCAATGGCGACGGGGCCGAGGCCGTGGCGGCAAAGATCGGCGGCAGGGCCATTCAGGGCGACGTCACGAAAGCCGCCGATATCGCAGCGGCGGTCGATGCGGCGCAAGGCGCGGACGGCCGGCTCGATATCGTGGTGAACAATGCAGGCTGGACCCACAAGAACAAGCCGATCATGGAAGTCACCGAAGAGGAATACGACCGGCTTTATGACGTCAATGTCCGCTCCATCTTCCACATGACGCGGGCCTGCGTGCCGGTGATGCGGGCGCAGGGCGGCGGCAACATAATCAATATCGGCTCGACCGCCGGGCTCCGTCCGCGTCCGGGTCTGACCTGGTACAATTCCACCAAGGGCGCGGTGAACCTTCTGTCGAAGTCCATGGCGGTGGAGCTTGCCCCCGACAAGATCAGGGTGAATTGCGTGGCCCCGGTCATCGGGGCAACCGGGCTTCTGGAGGATTTCATGGGCAAGCCCGACACGCCCGAGAACCGCGCGGGCTTCATTGCGGGCATCCCGCTGGGCCGCATGTCGGAGCCTGCGGATATTGCCAATGCCTGTCTCTACCTTGCCTCGGACGAAGCGGAGTTCATCACCGGCATCATCCTCGAAGTGGATGGCGGGCGCACGATCTGACCGCCTGCTGAGCTGGGTGCGTTAACTGCTGCTGCCCGAGAGCTGCCTGCGATTCGTCTCTGCCCCAACGCCACCATGTCTTGCGGCCAAATCCATGGCCCTCCGCCTCGAAACCCACTCGGAACAACGCTTTTCGGACACCGCGCGGGCGGGCGTCGGGTGGCCGCGTATGACCGCGCGATTGCGGCGCCATGATCCCGTCCGGTGCCTGTCCGGGTCTTGCCACATTCCGGTCTGAAAGCCGTACGACCTTGGTATGAAACGCCTACAACCTCCGGTGGGACGGGGGTTTTTGCCACCTAGGACGGATTTCGATTTCCCGGCAACTCGACGATTTCACTCTCATCCCGGGTCAACACCGACCCCCAAAAACTGAGAGAGATTTCGACATGACCAAGACACGCATCGCCATCAAAGCCTTCGCCCGTACCTTTGCCAAAGACGAAGACGGCGCGACCGCGATCGAATACGGCCTCTTCGCCGCCCTCGTGGGTGCGGTGATTGTCGGCACCGTTGCCACGCTGGGCGGTCAGACCAATTCCGGCTTCCAAACGATGAGCGACGCTTTGTCAGCCGAGGCACCCGCCGACACGTAATAACACCACGGTCAGCGACCATCGCGTCCCCCGCACGGGCGATGCGCGCGGCCCGACCGCGTGCATCGCCTGCCCCTTCCCCCATCAAGGACTCCCCTCATGCCGTTCGATTCCGCCACATCCCAAGGTATCGCCCGATTTGCCGCCTATGTTTGCACCGATGCGGGCGCAGCCCTTGCCCGTTCTGTCGTCCAGCACGGCGGTGGCGACAGCCGGGCGGTGCATGGCGGCGGTCTGAGCGGTGCGGCCCGGCTTTGCGCCGACGTGCCACTGGCGCTCACGGTCCTGGCCGAGATCGGCAACATTCCCCTCGATCTTGCCTGTGAATGCGTGCGCGAGATTTGCCGCACGGGCGCGAAGCTCGTCGTTCTGGGCGAACAGGACGATATGGAGACTTACCGCGCCCTGCGAAAGGCGGGGGCCACGGAATACTTCCCCCTTCCCGCCCAGGCCGATGACATTCTTGCCGTGCACCGGGATGCGCCCGAGCGTCCGGTCGTGGTGAAGATGCCGGTGCCCGCCCCGAAAAGCCCCTCTATCGCTGTCATGGGCAGCAACGGGGGCGTGGGCGCCAGTCTTCTGGCGCAGAACCTCGCCTTTCACGGCGCGGCCCCCAAAGGCGCGAACCGGCGCATGGCGCTGCTCGATGCGGATCTGCAATTCGGATCGCAGGCCATCGACCTCGACCGGGATGAAACCGGCGGGCTTTATGAGGCGCTGGTCGCACCGGACCGGATCGACGCCACCTTCCTCTCGGCGACGATGGATCACCTGACGGAGACCCTCTCGCTCTATTCCCACCAGATCCGCGCGGGCCAGGAGGCCCAGAGCCTCGAACGAGGCCTGCCCCGGATCTTCGCGCCGCTCCGGGCCGAGTTCGACGCGGTCATCACCGATCTGCCCCGCGGCACGCTGTTTCAGCACGCAACGCTTGCTGCACAGCTCGACGCGCTGGTGCTGGTGATCCCGGCCGGATTCGCGGGCGTGAATGCGGCGAGCCAATTGATCGACCGGATCGCGGCGGAGAGCCCGGATCTGCGCATCCTGCCCGTCCTGTCCGAGCTGCGGCGCGATGCGGGCCTGTCCCGCAAGGATATCGAGACCACAATCGGCCGTCCCATCGTGGCAACCCTGCCCCGCTGCGACGCGCAGATCGCGCGCGCGCATCGCGCCGCCCGTCCGCTGATCGAATGCCAGCCCCGCAGCGCTTACGCCAAGGCCGTCGCCGCGATCTGGGCGGCAGCGCTGCCGATTGCGAACACGGACGACGCGCCAGCGAAGCGTTCCCTGATGCGGAGGCTCTTCGGATGAACGTGCACGTCCCCCAGGGTTTGATCGCGGATGCGCTGCCGCAGGTCCTGTCGATTGCAGAGCAGATCGATGCGGAGGGCCTATCCGCGTCCGAGCGGGCGAATGTCGCGGTCACCTACCTGCTTGAGACTTCGGCAGCCGCATGGCCACTGGCGCTCCAGCGTCAGATCCTTGTCGCGGCGACCGCGGCGCTTGAGGGCGATCCCGATCCGGAGACGCCGCTCCCTGCCGCTACTCCGCTTCCTGCCGCGGCCCCCGATGAGGACGCGAGCCCGCAGCCTTCGCGCCTCGCAGATACCGCCCCGGCGCAGACCTTGGAGACGTGGCAGCACGCCTCCGACGCACCCGTGAAGCCCGCATCCGCCGCTGTCGAGACGGGCGCGTTCTCCGGCGATCTGATGAATCTGGCCAACAAGGTCGTGCAGGATCTGTCTGATATCCTCGACTTCTCGGACCTCGCGGGCAAGCCGCGCGCGGAGCAGGAAAAGGCCATTCACGACGCCATCCGCAGGCTGTCCGAAGACCGCAAGATGCATCTCAACGGACGCGAAGTGTCCGATCTGGTGAACGCGGTTCTGGCGGACATGCTGGGCCTCGGCCCGCTTGAGGCATTGCTGGCCGATGACCGGGTGACGGACATCATGGTGAACGGGCCCCACCAGGTCTATGTCGAACGGTCGGGCAAGCTGGAACTGACGCAAGTGCGGTTTCGCGACAATGCGCATGTCTTCGCCGTGGCAAGCCGCATCGTGGCCGCCATCGGGCGGCGCATCGATGAAAGCCAGCCCATGGTCGATGCACGCCTCAAGGATGGCAGTCGCGTCAACGTGGCCGTGCCGCCCCTGGCGATCGACGGGCCGACCATCACGATCAGGAAGTTCCCGTCCAATCCGATCCGGCTCGAGGCACTGGTCGACAATGGCAGCCTGACATCGCAGATGGCGGCCTTTCTGGGTCTCGCCGCGTTCCTGCGGCTCAATATCCTCGTCTCCGGCGGCACCGGGTCCGGCAAGACGACCCTGATGAACGCCATGTCGCAATTCATCCCCGAGGGCGAGCGCGTCGTGACCATCGAAGACGTCGCCGAATTGCGGTTCCAGCAGCCCCATGTGGTCCGCTTCGAAACGCGTCCGCCCAATGTCGAAGGCACCGGCGAAGTGACCATGCGGACCCTCGTGCGCAACGCGCTGCGCATGCGCCCCGACCGGATCATCATTGGCGAGATCCGCGGCGACGAGGTGCTCGATCTCCTGCAGGCGATGAATACCGGGCATGACGGCTCCATGAGCACGCTGCACGCCAATTCCCCGCGCGAAGCGCTGACCCGCGTTGAAAGCATGGCCGCCCTCGCCGGATTTGCCCCGGGCACGGGCGTTGTCCGGCGCCAATTGTCCGATGCGGTGCATCTCATCGTGCAGGTCTCGCGGATGCGCGACGGCAAACGCCGGATCACCTCCATCTCCGAGATTGCGGGCATCGCGGGCGACACGATCACCCTGCAGGACCTGTTCACCTTCGAAGCCGATCCGAGCAGCACCCGCACGGAGGTCCGGGGCGATTTCCGCTATTCCGGCTTCCGTCCGAAATTCGCGAGCCGGGCCGCCGAATACGGCGTGGCCGATGAGCTCGACGCGCTGTTGAGGGCCAAGCCATGACACTCATCCTTCTTTGTCTCGCGGCCGGCTTCGTCACCCTTGCCGGGTTGGGCCTGTGGTTCATGATCCAGGCGGACCGTCAGCGCCGCCGACACCACACCCGCCTGCAGCGCGCGCGCCGCATGCGAGCGCAACCCGCCGCCGCGCCGCAGGCCAAGCGCACCGCCAAGCAGGAGCGACACGGCACGTTCGGCCGGATCGAAGCGCATCTGGCGCAAACCAGCCTGCGGGTCAGCATCGAGGAGCTTCTGGTGCAGGTATCGCTTGCCGTGCTCGGCCTCTACGCCCTGGCGGTCCTCTTTCTCGGGATGCATCCCGTGCTGGCGCTGCCCCTCGCGGTCCTGCTGCCGATTGGCGCGGCAAGCCTGATCCTGCGGATCGCGAAGGCCCGCTACCGGGCGGCTTTCACGGCCGAATTGCCCGAAACGCTCGATATCTTCGCACGCGGATTGCGCGCGGGCCGTCCCGTTGCCGACTCGCTGGCCATCGTGGTCGACACCACCAAGGGGCCCGTCCATGCGGAGTTTTCGCGCTGCCATGACGAGATCCGGATGGGCACCTCCTTGGCCGATAGCCTTGCGCGGCTCGAGCTGCGGGTGCCCACCCCGGAGGTAAGCTTCTTTTCGGTCGCCACATCGCTGCAAACCGAAACCGGCGGAAACCTGATCGAGACGATGGAGGGGTTGGCCGCGCAGCTTCGCGAACGGCGCAAGCTGCGCAAGAAGGCGCGCGCCTTGTCTTCCGAGGCCCGTGCCAGTGCGCTCATTCTGGCGTCCCTGCCCTTTGCCGTGGTGCTCGCGATCGGGTTTCTGAACGGCGGCTACCTTGAGCCGCTCTATGCAGATCCACGTGGGCAGGTGATGTCGCTCGTCGCGATCTCCAGCATCAGCCTGGGCGTTTTCATGATGGCGCAGATGGGCAAGCTCGATGTTTGAGACCCTGACCCCGACCATCTTCTGGCCCGCCTTTTGCGGCCTGGTGCTCAGCGTGCTGGGCTTTGCCGCACTCTTGCATAATGAACGGCAACGCGAGCGCCTGACCCTGCGCCTCAATCGCGCGAACGGCACGGCCCCGGCGCGCCACCTGCATCAGACGCGGCGCCAGAGCGGCAGCCTCGCCCATGCGGGCCGCAAGCTGCACGGAATCGTCGTGCAGATGGGCGAGCGGTTGTCGATCATCCTCGGCGGTGAGGCGCGCGAGACCGCGATGGAGCTTGCCTCCGCCGGGTATCGCGGGCGCGACGCGCTGCTGATCTACGCCTTTCTGAAGACCGTCCTGCCGCTCATTGTCGTGGTTCTGGGCACGATCTGGGTTCTGAGCAGCCGAAGCTTCGGACTTCAGATGGTCCTGCCCGCCGCCGGCGTGATCGCGGCAGCCCTTGCCGTGTCGAAATGCGTCGATGCTGTCGTGTCCCGGCGGCGCAAGGCACGTCTTGCCCGTATTCGCCGCGGCTTTCCGGACATGCTCGAATTGCTGGTGATCTCGTCGGAGGCGGGCCTCGGGCCGCAACCGGCACTGCACCGCGTGGCGCATGAGCTGGCCGCGATCAGCCCGGAACTGGCGCGCGAGATCCTGCAGATGGTCTCCGAGATGCACATGACCAATGATCGGCGCGCGGCCTATGACAAGCTGAATATCCGCGTGCCTCTGCCGGAATTCGGTGTCTTCACCCAAACGCTGGATCAGTCCGACACCTACGGCACGCCGTTCTCGAAGGCGATGCGCACCCTGATCACCGAACAGCGCGCCAACCGTCTCATCGCGATCGAGGAGAAGGCCGCACGCCTTCCGGTCATCATGACCATGCCGCTGATCTTCTGCATCATGCCCGCGGTCTTCGTGGTCCTGGTCGGTCCCGCGGCCCTGAGCATCTTCGACAACATCATCTCCGGAGGATGACACGAATGGCCCGTCTTTCACGTCGCTTCGCACGCCGGTTCCTCAAGGATCAATCCGGCGCGGTTGCTGTCGAGTTCGTCCTGATCGCGCCCCTCTTGTTCGCGCTGCTATTCGGCATCGTCACGCTGGGCTATTTCATGGGGGTCAGCCATTCCGTTCAGCATTTGGCCTCGGGCGCAGCGCGTGCCTCCGTGACCGGTCTCGACGAGACCGAACGCGCGACGCTCGCCAACGCCTACCTGTCAGAGGCGGGCCAGCGCTATCCGCTGCTCGCACAGGATTCCGTCACGCCGACCGTGACCTTCGACACCGAAGCCCCCGCAGGCATCAACGTAGAGGTGGCCTATGCCGTGGACGGATCTTTGCTGGACCTCGCCAACGGGTTTCTGAAACTGGGCATCACCCGCATCACCGGGAGCGCCTATCTTGCTTACTGACCTGGCAACGGACCGCGTGCGGCGTTTCACCGAAGACGAAGACGGCGCGGTGGCGATCATCGTCTCGCTGATGTTGACCGTGCTGATCGGTTTCGTGGCTTTGGGCGTGGACGCAGCCTCGCTCTACCGGGATCGGTCGCTTCTGCAGCAGGTCACCGACCTGACCGCTGTCAGCGCGATGGCCGAGCCCGACGAGGCCCCCGCCCGCGCGACCCATACCCTTGCGCGAAACGGGACGGCGGCTTCTGCGCTGGACAGCCTTCAGACGGGTCGGCTTCTGCGCAATCCCGCCATCGCGCCGCAAGACCGCTTCACCGCCCTGCCCGCAGGCAGTCCCGGCATCAACGCCGTCCGCGTTGTCCTGAAAGACGACGCCCCCCTCCATTTCGCCCGCGCCTTCACCACGGAGACCCATGTGCCGCTGACGCGAACGGCAACGGCATCCCGGACCGGTGCCGCCAGCTTTGCGCTGACAAGTCACGTGGCCCATCTGGATGCGGCGGACCTCAATCAGCTCATTGCGCAAAACTATGGGGCAAGCGCCGCCATCGGCTTTGCAGATATGCAGATCATGGCGCAGACATCCGTGAACCTTGGCACGCTGCTCGGCGCGCTCGCCACAGGCCTCGGCAGCGACGCGCGCAACCCTGCGGAGGTGCTGACAGCCACAACGAGCGTCGGCGACATGATCGACGCGCTGTCCACGATTCTGCCGGCACCCTTGGCAGAGGCCGTGAGCGGGCTGGCCCAAGCGGCGGACACGTCTTCGGTATCGGTGGCGGCGCTCGTCGGTGGCATCGACCCCGCGCTCGGCCTGACCGCCTCGGATTTCCTGTCCGAGATCGAGATTTCGGCGCTGGATGTCGTACGGGCCGTGGTGGCCGCGGGTGATGCGCAGGCGCCCATCGCCCTGACCACCGATCTGGGCGTGCCAGGGATCCTCGCCACGGATATCACCCTGACCGCTGCAGAGCCCCCCGCGCAATCGGGCTGGGTCGCGTTGGGCGAAGAAGGCGTGCAACTGCACCGCGCCGCCATGAATGTGCAGACGGATATCACCGTCGATCCGACCATCCTTGGCAATCTGGGCATCGGCGTTCAGGCCACCCGCATCCATCTGCCGCTTGTCGCGGAACTCGCAGGCGCAACCGCCACGCTGGAGGAGATCGGCTGTTCGGTCACCAACCCGCAAGCGGTCGCGACCTCCTTCTCGACCGCGCCCACCGCGCTGCATCCGCAAAACGGAACGGCAGTCGCTGCGCTTTACCTCGGTTCATTGCCCGAGGACGCGGACACCGCAGGCGGCATCGATCCGGCGGATCTGGGCTTTGCCGATCTGCTCGAGGTGACCCTCGTGATCGATCTGCCGCTGCTGCCCGATGTGACCATCGCCGGGCTGACGCTCCAGGCGCGGTCGCACGCGACGGCAGGCCGCGCGCAAGCCGAGACTGTCCGCTTCACCCATGAAGAGATCGCCGCAGGCACGACGACGAAGACCTACGGGTCGGGCGATCTGCTCTCGACGGCCATCACGGATCTGCTGTCGCCTGCCAATACGGAACTGCGCGTCAAACCCGGCCAGGAAGGTCTGGTCTCCGGGCTCGCAGCGCCGCTGGTCGCAGACTTGCTCACCCTTCTGCCGACACGGTTTCTTTCCGCCCTCGCCGGACCGATTGACGCGGTCCTCGACGGCGCGCTCGACGCGGCCGGGCTGCAGATGGGTGCGGGGGAGCTGACCCTGACCGGGCATCATTGCGAGCCGATCCGCCTCGTTCAGTGAGGCGTCAGATGCCCCCGGCTGCGGGGTTTCGAGCCAGTCAGATACGCGCCGCCGGTTCAGGCGGCGGACTTGCTGCGCCCGACAAGGGGAAGAACATTACGCGTGCGCATCTGGGTCTGCGGCGCGTCCGTTTCATTGGCCATCGAGCATACTTCGTCGGTGACGAAAGCGATGAGCTGGTAGCGCGATTCCAGACCGGATTTCTGGTAGATACGGCCAAGCTGCGATTTCACCGTGGCGATGGCGCAGCCGCGCATCTCGGCGATTTCGCTGTTGGAAAATCCCTTCACCACGAAGATCGCGACATCCGCCTCGGCCTTGGACAGCCCCCAATCGGAAGCATGGCGCAGGATCACCGTCTCCTTGGCCACGGGCTCCCCTGCGCCCGGTGCCAGCTTTTCCTTGCGCTGACGGTTCAGGAATGAGCGCAATTGCGTAAAGGTAACATAGGCCACCGTCGCCGTGAGCGCGAAGAACAGGGCAAAAAGCGCCGACAGGATTGCCGGGTCCGCGGCCTCGCCGGGCATCGCAAAATGCCAGATCAAATACGTCTTGAGCGCAGCTATCGCTGTGACCAAACCAAACCCCGAAATCCAAATACGCAACACAAGCCTGCTCCTGTTAATTTTCCTTCTCGGTGGGGCTTAGATTAACGATGATTGTGGCGAGACTAGGCCCCGGGGAAGCGTTATCCCCGACACTCCTGCAACCACGACCTTGCGGATAAGCCGCAGATATGACGGAACTTATGGGGTGTCGCGACGGGCAACTGCGCCGGTGACCGGGGGCGCCATAGGATCGTTGCGATGCATCAGGCCGCGCAGCTGTCGTGCCTGTCGGCAAGCCGCCATACGGATGCAATTTGCTCAATGAGGAAAATGGCGGTGCTGGCAGACCAATTCGAACTCGTCTCTACTGCGGCAGTCGCGCTGACCTTTATGCCGCGCCGAGACCGCCCCACTCGGCGAGAGTAGCTGCGCGGTTCTGCTTGAAGATGTCGCGGCTGGAGAGAATGCGCTCCTAGTTGAAGTGATCGTGAGCGGATGAGTGGACGGCGGCGAATTTCTGAAGACTTAGTATCCGCCGGAATCGAAGCATCGCGCGCTCGCGTCTTCGCAATGATAGATGCGAGTTCTCGGCGCGGTTGTTGATCCAGCGCCCTTCGGCTTCGTGGTTGATGTGGCCGACATCGTGCACAGCCGCGCTGTAGGACCGGAGCGTGTCCGTCGTGAGCACCTCGACCCGCCCGTGCCGTTTCATCAGTTCCCGCAGGAATTTCAGCGCCCCCTTGCAGTCGCTGCGCTTGGTGACCACGCTTTCCAGCACCTCGCCTTCGTGGTCGACGGCCCGCCAGAGATAGTGCGTCTTGCCGATGATCGTGACGAACACCTCGTCGAGGCGCCAACGCCACCGGCTCGATCGAAGCCCCTCGATCCGGCGTTTCCGGATCTCGGCGGCGAAGGTCGGGCCGAAGCGGTTCCACCAGTAGCGCACCGTCTCGTGGCTGATTTCGATGCCGCGCTCGTGCAGAAGGTCATCGACGTTCCGCAGCGACAGCGGGAACCGAACATATAGCATCACCGCCAGACGAATGATCTCCGGGCTGGTCTTTAATACCGGAACGGGCTGCGCTTGATCATCGCCCGACGCTACGCAACCGCCCTGCCCCGCTCAAGTCCCAGTTCCTCTGACAGTGCCCTGCGATGGAGAGTTTCTTATCATCGCTTAAGATCGAGCGGACGGCACGAAAGGTCTACCGCACCCGCGATGCCGCCCGCGCCGACGTCTTCGATTGCATAGAGCGCTTCTACAATCCGAGACGACGCCAATCGAAGTTGGGTTATCTCAGCCCCACGGCGTTCGAGGACCGAGCAATGCAAATCTAAACCCGTGTCCACGGAAACGGAAGCAGGCCATTCTCTCCATTCGTCCGGCAGAGAAATTTCTACTTCCAAATCACCTGTACATCCGGGGATTTACCCTGACACGTGTCTTGCTGAGTTTGTCTGAAAGCACCCCTCAAGAAGCCATCGCCATCAAGCCAGGATTACCCTTCTTTGCTTTTATGCGCGCCTTCGCAACTTTGATCAAACGATCGAAATTTGGAGGCGAACCAACGTACATCTGAATTGGTTCTCCGATCGTAATATCCAGATGTGCTTCGCCAACCCTCTCTGCAAGAAGGCTACTTATCTGCGACGTCATTACATCTGGGTCAGGCACGTCCGTATTGACCATCGAAAAGATGAATGTGCCCATTCCAATATGACTTACAAACATATCCTGCAATTCAAATACCTCCCTCAGAACCCCAATAAAGATTGAGAGAACATCCAGAAACTCTTCCGCCGTTTTCTCTGAATAGAGCGCATCTATGTTGCTTATCTGAATTTGTGCCACTTGAACATTGTTGCCTTCGCTTCGAGTTAACTTCTCAAGGTAACTTTCGAAAGACCGAAGCGAAACCATGTTCTGGCTTTCAACATTCATGCTCATGACATCAATGGAGCGATCAACAGACACCATTGGGAAGCCAGAGATATCATTTGACTTACTGCTCTCCAACCGAAGCGCTAAATAACTATCCATCGCTGCTTTGCGCTCGGAGATTGACCTTTGCGCAACGCGCATCCTCGCGCTTACCTCAAGCAATTCAAATGGCTTTGTAATATAATCGAACGCCCCAGCACGAAATGATAAGTCAATGAACTTCTTGTCCGTCATTGCTGTTATCATGATGATAGGTGTGTTCTTATAGCTCTCAAGCGTCCTAATATCGCGGCATAGCTCGATACCATTTTTCTCCGGCATGACGATATCAAGTAAAATACAATCAAATGGCTTCCCTCCCTGATTCAATAAGGAGTAGGCCTCATCTGGATTGGTAACAATCGTCGTTTCGCTATACCCGACGTCGTGGAGGTATGCCTCCAAAATTTCACAAGCGTGCACATCATCATCTACAATCAGGATTTTCATTTTTTACCTCATGGCTTTCATAGGATTTGTCCCCGATGTCACCGTAGAAAATGTTACTAGTATACTGTTTTGTTTTCGTTGATCGCAACTAAAGCGATTTCTACCAGTCATTTTAAGAGGCATACACTACTTAGCACTCAGCTTTAGCCTACAAGTAAGGTAGTAGCCAAAAGTATTCGGTGGGGTATGTTCGATCATATCCCGCTAACCTTCTTTTGAACTTCCGTCGAGCTCCCCGCATCCAAGTTTCCCGCTATCATTTCAGCATCCATTGCCGCCTTCCTCAGCGCCCTTATCGTGGCCTGTTGAGACTTGAAAACCAGAGGAACAGGGTCACTGACCGATACATTATAGACAAATGCTCGGCCGTCTCCGTAGTAGAGATCATATCTGGATGACACTTCTGCCCATCGGTCTAGGAACCGCTGCCTGCCGAATTGCCTTCCGAGATCAGTTACGCCCGCAAAGCTACCACCCCCGGCATGGGAAAACATGAACCGGCTTGGCTTCAATACCTCTGCCAAGATCTCAGCGACATCCTGAAGGATAAAGCGAAACTCATACTCCTTCATCCCTGTACATAATCGCGCGATGTTATTTATTGACACTCCGAATGCGCACATACCGAACGTGTCTGACCTCGAAAGGTAAAGCAGGTAGTTTTCAAGGCGAAGATAGTCGATGCAACCATCCACATCCTCGATCCGAACTTCTTGAATTAGGTTCGCTGGACGAGATCGCTGCTCAGTTACGCCTACGACATCCTGCTTAAGCCTTTGTATTTCATTATTTTTATTGACCAGCTGAATGATGGCGTTCATTCTTGATCGCAAATTGAAGCTATCAAGCGGCTTGTTCACGAAGTCCGTTGCGCCCATCTGAAAAGCGCCATCAACATACTTCCGATCAGTCTCCTTAGTGATCATCAAAATTGGCGTAGAATGATATCCCGGAGTTGCTCGGATGAAACCTACCAAGTCAACACCGCTCATTCCGGGCATCTGAATATCAACTAAAAAACAATCGTAGGCTACTTTCGCGTGGTGAATCCTTAAAACAGCCTCTTCACCTGAAGAAGCAAAATCAATTCCACCTACGTCCATACCGCTAAGTATGAGTGAGGTGATTTCATGAATAATAGGGTCGTCATCTACAACTAGAATTCGCATCCGGGCGATCCTTTTTCAGATAGCTTGCTTCTACCCAATTTCACTTTTTATTATATTTATATAATTCATCAGCGAATATTGACATTATTTCGCTCTTGGTAATCATCGGCTTATTCGACCTTGAGGAGCCTCCCTGACTTATCCTCTCATTTGATCGCTTCATGTTCCTCCTGGAGGAATGGAGGTGTATTGCCGCATTCATCCTAAAATCGATCTCCGCAACCTCAAAAGGCTTTGTGATGTAGTCGGAAGCACCGGCATGCATCGCGTCGACTAGATATTTAGTCTCTCGTTTTGCTGTAAGCATGAGTATGGGCGTATTATCGAGTTCGGGCATACTTCTTGCGAGGCGACAAAGCTCGATCCCGTTCATCTCCGGCATAATGATGTCGAATATCAAGCAGTCATATTTTCCAGAATTTTTGGATAACGCACGGATTGCATCTACCGGTGACACCATGCAGTCGACAGTATGCCTACCGTCGACCGTAAGGATCGTTGTGAGAAGATCTAAGATGAACGTATCGTCATCTACGACCATGACATGCATCTTGCGGCCTCCAAGCGTTGCTTGAAGGTACCATCAAATGTGACTCCAACTTGGGAGTCGGCATGTTGATAGTGTGGTCGTTTCTAGTCCGCATATTGTTCTAAATATGGCGTATGACGGTGGTTCGGACGCACATGGTAGCCTAAAACCGAAAATTTACCGGCTTACCAAACACTTGGTCAGCTGCGGTACTTCGGACCATAAATCAATCAAGCCGTTGCTTAGGTCTGATATCGGCGGATCGCCCGGTCTTCTTGGTCAGCTCTCAAATAGCTCAGGGAGGAGCATCAGGAAAAGATGTAAACCCTAGACAACGAAATTCTGATCCAATTTAACGAGAGGGTGATGGTGTTGCAGCTCATCTTAAGATCTTGCAACAACACCACCCCAGCAGGCTGTAGACATGCCATGCAATTGTGACCAAAACAGGTTATGCAAACGAAACAGAGAGCCCAACCAGAACAGTGAACATTGAGCAGACAAGTCTTCCGAGCGTTTTGATCCTCACGCCACGCCGTTTCGGCGACCACCGCGGCTTTTTTGAGGAGACCTGGAACCACGACGTCTTCGAGGCAGCTGGGCTGGCCTTCGACTGGCGCCAGGACAACCATTCGCTGTCAGCGGCAGCGGGTACGGTGCGTGGGCTGCATTTCCAGGCCCCGCCGCGCGCTCAGGATAAGCTGGTACGCTGCGGTCGCGGCGCGTTGTTCGATGTTGCTGTCGATATCCGGCAGGGCAGCCCGACCTACGGCGACTGGGTGGGCGTGAAACTGACCCCAGAAAACGGCCGCCAACTGCTGGTCCCCGCAGGCTTCGCTCATGGCTTTATGACGCTGGCTCCAGATACCGAGATTGTCTACAAGTGCTCGGACACGTATGCGCCCGAGAACGAGGGGGCTCTTTTGTGGAACGATCCTAGAATCGGCATCGTCTGGCCAGATCCTGGCGTTACCCCGATTCTTTCTGAAAAAGATGCCGCCGCGCAAAAGCTATCTGCGCTCACTACCCCGTTCAAAATTGTCTGACAAAATGCACGCCCATCTGCGCTACCTCCAGACCCGCCATTTCGGCGCGCTGGACGGGGTGCGGGCGCTGGCTATCGCGATGGTGCTCTACCATCACTCCCCAGTGGGTGCGGCGCTGACCGATGGGCCGGTGATTGCGGCGCGCGGATTTCTAGGGGTGGACCTGTTCTTCGTACTTTCAGGCTATCTGATCACCACGCTGCTTCTACGAGAGCGGGACCGGAGCGGTTCCATTTCTTTGCGGGGCTTTTATTGGCGGCGCGCCTTGCGGATTCTACCGCTATACCTCGTCGTGGTGACTGCCGTTGGGGGCTATTACGTCCTGATTCAGGGCGATGCAGAGGCAGCCGAGATCTGGCCCTTCTATTATCTCTTCCTTGCGAATTTCCTGACTACCGACATCCCTAACCTTGCGCCGATGTGGTCGCTGTCGGTGGAGGAGCAATATTATCTGCTCTGGCCGGTTATCCTGATCATCTTGCCCACTCACTGGCTTTTGCCGGTGCTGGTAGCGGGCATAGCGGTGAACGTAGCGGGTGTAATGGGGGTCTTCGGCCTCACTGCACCAGAATGGGGACCCTTAAGGTTCGCACTGCCCGTCGCAACCTACGCGCCGATCCTGATGGGCTCGGGCCTTGCAATCATGTTGCATGGCAGGAAGGGCTTCGCGACACTCTGGCCAGTCCTTGGCACCCGCTGGGCGAGCCTTGCCGCGCTGACCGTGCTGGTGGCGCTAATGGCTCTTCTACCCCGCGACGTGACAGGTCTACCGAACCTCGCGCTGCATCTCACCATGACGGCGTTGCTGGCCGCCCTGGTGATGCGCGAGGACAGCGCGCTGGCGCCGGTACTCCGGCAAGCGCCCTTGGCCCGGGTCGGCGCGGTGAGCTACGGGCTCTACCTGTTGCACCTGCCAGTCCTGCATTTTGTGAGAGAAGCCTCCAAGATTTTGGGGCTCAATCTGGAAACTGTGCTGTTTCACCTGATTTATTGGAGCGCCTGTTTGATCGCTGCCGAATTCAGTTTTCGATACTACGAGAAGCCGTTTCTGAATCTAAAGACGTCATTTGCATCGGGAGGCGCTGCAAAGCGCCGAACATGATCGATCGGATGGCTTTCAAACAACGGTGACATCCCGCCCGAAAAATTCCCAAGTTAGCCCATCGAAAAGGCCACGCTTTCTGGCAATCACGCGCAAGAGCCCCGCTCCCGAAGGACAAGACCCGCCCGATGTCGCATCACTCCGCCCCCTGTTTCGCCCCCAGATGAGCGGGCTGGCCACCCCGCATCTGCCCTACAGGGCCGATATCGACGGGCTACGCGCGATCGCGGTGGGGGCGGTCGTGCTTTATCATTTTGGCGTGGCGCTGCCCGGGGGCTTTACCGGGGTGGACGTGTTTTTCGTTATCTCGGGCTACCTCATCGGCGGGCTGCTCTGGGCCGAACGCGCGGCCACGGGCCGGGTGCGCCTCGGGGCCTTTTGGCAGAGGCGCTTCCGCCGCTTGGCCCCCGCCTTCTTCGCCATGACGCTGGTCACGAGCCTCGTGGCCTGGGCGCTCCTGCTGCCCTTCGAGCTACGCGAATACGGCAAGGCGCTGATCGCGGCCTCTGTCTATCTAGCGAATGTGCTCTTCTACCGCCAGGCCGGCTATTTCGACGCGGCGTCGGAGGAAAAGCCCCTCCTGCACACCTGGTCGCTCTCGGTCGAGGAGCAGTTCTATCTCTGCCTGCCGCTCTTGGTGCTGACGCTCGCCCGCCGGCCGCAGGCCTTGATATGGGCGCTGGCGGCGATCTGGGCCGCCTCGCTCGCCGCGTGCCTCTGGGTGACGCCGCGCGATCCGCAGGCCGCTTTCTACCTCTTTCCTTTCCGAGCATGGGAGCTTCTTTCGGGCGTACTTTTGGCGATCTGGATGCGGGGACGGCCCACGCTCGGTCCCCGTTGGGCAGGCTGGACAGGCCTTGCGCTGATCGGCGCGGGACTTATCTCTATTTCTTCCGAAAAAGCCTTTCCGGGTGCCTGGGCCCTACTGCCCGTGATCGGCACGATGGGCGTGCTCTGGGCAGGGGCAGGGCGCGGTGTGGGCTCGCTTCTGCGCCATCCCGCCATGGTCTTTGTGGGGCGCATTTCCTATGCGCTCTATCTCTGGCACTGGCCCGTTCTCACCCTGTCACTGCAGCTGCGCGGGGCCTATGCGGGCTGGTGGGAGGCCGCGGCCTGGATGGCGCTGTCCGTCGCCCTCGCCTGGGCCTCCTGGGCCGCGATCGAACAGCCTGTGCGCAGAGGCCGCCTCGCGAGCCCCCGCGCGCTTCTGGGCTTTGTAATCACAGCCAGCGGCGCGGCCATGGCCTTTGGCGTCCTTGCCTATCTCAAGGACGGGGTGCCGGGGCGGTTCGGCCCCGAGGCGCGGGTTCATATCGCTGCCTCGGACGATTTCCTGCAGGATTTCAGCCGCTGCACCACACCGGAGGAGGACCCCTTCACCGGGCTCGAGATCTGCCCGCTTGGTCCGGACGGCCCGCCACAGGTGCTGGTTTGGGGCGACAGCCATCTGCGCGCCCTTTACGAGGGTCTGCGCCTTGCCGCCGAGGATACGCCAGCACTGGCCATCTGGCGCGCGGGCTGCCCGCCGCTTTTCGGCATCACAAAGTCCGAGAACAGCGCGAGCCCTGCCGAGGATGCCGCCTGCGCCGCAGCCAATGCCCGGATCGAGACCGCCATCGCCGGGATGCCCAGCCTCGCCCGCGTGCTCCTGATCGGACGATGGAATTACTACGCGTCCGGCACCGGGATCGGGCTTGATGCGGAGAACCGCATTGCCGTGTCGCATCCGACAAGCGGCAGGACGGGCGGTCCCGCTTTGGACGCGGCAGTGACGCAGACTGTGGAGACATTCCGCACCGCCCGCTTGCCGGTCTTCGTGCTGACCCAGCCCCCCGAACAGCCCGCCTATGACAGCCGCCTTGCCGCCCAAGAAGCCGCGCATCGGGGCTGGCCGCTGGCCGCGCCGCCGGTGACCGAGACCTCCGTGAGCCGCGCCGCGCTGGGGCCGCGTGTGGCCGAGGCCCGCGCGCTCTGGTCCGGGGCGGAGGTCACGCGGCTTGATCCCTGGCCCGCGCTCTGCGATGCGGTGACCTGCTTCGCGCTCCACGATGGCGTGGTGCAGTATTTCGACACCAACCACCTTACAAATAGTGCTGCCCGTCGGCTTGCGCCGATATTGGAACCGGTCTTCCAAAATTTGCGAAGACAGTAGTCTAAGTTTGCGTAAGTGTCCCTATCCCGCCTTCAGCGAAAAAGCGTAAGTTATTGACAAAGGATCAGTTTGAGCAGTTCCCGGTCTATTCCTACCTGTCCCCCAGGCTCTTCTGTGCACAAAGTTCTTGTGGGCGTAGCGCAACACATTCAGTTCTCAGATTTTCATTAAATATTCCTGTAGCGCATTACACACTACGGTCATTTGCTACTTGAGCCAGTAAGGACGCGGCGTGAAGGATATATCACTCAATCGGCCGCTCCCAGCGAGCGACGATGCTCGGATCGATGAAGCCCTAAGGCAGCTCTTTGTTCTAGCGCTCGATGCCGAGATCCTCTTCGAGGAAAAGGCCCGGCGTCTTCTACGCATAGGCTGCGAGGCTCTCAACCTCTCGTTGGGGATCATCAGTGTGGTCACCGAAGGGCGGTACGTTGTGCGCTATAGCCACGCGCTAGAAGCCGCGCCTGCTCCAGGGACAGCATTTGACCTGTCCGGCACTTATTGCGTCCACACGCTTCAGGCGGACGATGTCACCGCCTTCCATCACGTTGCCAAGTCCGAGATCCGAACCCATCCATGCTACCAGGATTTTGGTTTGGAGAGTTATATCGGCGTACCTTTGCGGGTGAACGGTCGGGTACACGGCACTCTGAACTTTTCAAGCTCTGCAGCCCTGAACCGTCCCTTCAGCGACAAAGAGTATGACCTGGCGCGCCACTTCGGCCAATGGATCTCTAAAGAATGGGAGCACTCTGAAGCCAAACGTGAGCTCGATAAGAAGACGACGCTGCTGGAAGCCATCCTCTCTGCGATGCCGGACGCCGTTGTCTTCGCGAGTCCTGAACGCGAAATCATCTCCGTGAACCCTGCTACTGAGACGATGTTCGGCTACTCCGCCTCGAACTTGACCGGTCGTCAAACCTCAGCGCTTTACTCGAGTTTAGCAGCCTACCAGGAAGCCGGAGAAAAAGCATATAACGAGTGGAAATCTGGGAAGAATGAACCGATGCTCGTCGAGTACATGCACCAGTCCGGTCGGATGATTGTCGGCGAAACGCATTCAATTCCGATGGACGCCCATGACGGGAGCCGGATGGGTTACCTCGCAGTCATTCGGGATGCTACTCAACGCAGCAAGTTGGACGCAGAGCGCGACAACGCGATCTCTACGGCAAGCCATGAGCTCAAGACACCCCTCACGTCCCTAAAAGGCGCCCTTCGCCTTCTGGACCTCTATGCCGCAGATCTGCCGTCTGATGCGAAGCAGCTGCTCAAAACCGCGGCGAGGAATTCGGATCGCCTAGAAGCTCTGACAAGAGCCATTCTGGATGCGGGTAAGTTGTCCAGCCAGCAAACCAACGTAGATCGCGAAGATGTTAGCCTCACTTTTTTGCTGAACGTATGCGCCATCGACACGAAACAGTTCGCAGCAGACAACAACGTGACAGTGAGTATTTCAAGCTTGGCCCAAATGGACTACATCGTTCACGGCGTCGAAGCCATGCTCCTGCAACTTGCGGTCAATCTAGCGACAAACGCCATCAAAGCGTCGCCAAAAGGCGGTCAGGTTGATCTTGGACTACTAGATGGCCGCTGCGGATTCTGGGTCAGGGATCGTGGAAAAGGCATCCCAGAAAAGATGAGACCCGTGCTTTATGATCGTTTTACAAAAGCAAGCGAAAGTTCGTATCGTTTCGGCGGAGGGACCGGCCTCGGCATGAGTATCGTCAAAGCAATCGTCGACCAGCACCACGGGCATATTTCGTTTAAGAGCGAGATCGGCGCTGGGACGACTTTCTACGTTGAGTTGCCTGAAGTCGAATAGCTTTCTCAATCTAACTAAACTTATGCAGTGAATGCCCATCCCCAGCCGTTTTCTTTTTCAAAAAATTCTCAGATTGAATCTGATATCTACAGCCCACTTCCTGAGTCGTACGCAGATCGTTGGTATTTATATTAGCTTCAGGCGGTCATAACCGCTCCGGCTCTATGTAGTATGCGCGGGGGAACAGCGATGCGAACCCATATACTTGGTGACCGGTATCTACCGAGTCGGCAAGTCACCGCTGAAATTATGCCAGCACTCCTGAAGATTCTGACACAGATTTTCCCTGAAATTGCTTTCAAAAAGACCTCATCCTTCAGCCATGTACATTAGGTCGACCCTGGAGGGTGCTCGTAAATGCGCATACTTGTCGTAGATGATGACCCAATATTTTTGGATTTGGTTGCAGTGAGACTCGAACAAAAAGGTCTTACCGATCTCACGCTGGCTGTGTCTTCCGAAGATGCCCTCAAGGTAATCGACGCACAGATTACGCCGTTCGACTGTATTTTACTTGATATATTGATGCTTGGAATAGATGGGATTGAGCTTTGCGCACTACTTCGGCAGAGATCAGAATATCGCGCCACGCCAATCATCATGATTACGGCAACTCAAGAAGCCGAGAGCATGGATCGCGCATTCGACGCGGGCGCCACGGACTTCTTAAGAAAACCACTGGACGACATTGATCTGACTGGCCGCATACACATGGCAATGCTGCTTGTGGACGCCTTACGGAATATGCAAAAAAGCCGTGAGACACTCCGAGCTGTACTCGATAACGGCTCCACCCTTGACTTGGCAGACGTATCTAAACGAATTTGCTTTCCTGATGCCGATGGGATGCTAGACTATTTCCAGTTTGAAAATAAGTTGCTTCAACTCAAAGACGGTAATTATCAGGCTACATTGTACAGAATAGATCTGAGCGAAATATGCAGAGAAAAGAAGCTTTATCAACCACAAAATACTGTCGTTTTTTTGCACAAGCTCAGCAAAGCACTTAGTAACATTAAATTCGAGAAGCCGTTCTGGTACTCCTACATAGGTGCTGGTCGTTTTATTTGCTGTGTAGTGGGTCGACTTCCCATAAATTCAACGCCTCTTCGTGAGCAGGTGGATATCGGTATCCACAAAGCATATGAGGCAGCCGACTTTCTGCGTTTGAACGCGCCTTCGATCGCCGTAACGCCTCTTATTGAGCAGCGCGTTACTCCCAGATCGACCCTTATCGACCTTGTTCGAAATGAATACAAGTCAGCTAGTACAGCAGGTCTCCATGGCTTCCCCGAGATAAGTGTAGTTGAAGATAATATCTTCGCTCAGATCTCTGAGTTCATAGATGCAGATTCCTGACCAGTGAGTCGTGTAGGAAATGCTTCGCGACTGCGCCATCGACCTCATAAGGGTTTGGACGTGTTGGCACTAGCCGCTTGGGCGAACTCCACATAGCGAACTAGACACGCGTTCGGAATTGCCGGAAGAAATGGCGGCCGACCGGACGGCTTGATTAACAGAATTCTCATCAAGCATTGCCACCTCGCTACCTAGAGGTGCTTGGTCAGATCGTCGATCGCCGCGAGCCCGCGTAGTAGGTCCGTAAGCTTGCCGATCTCCACCATGTTCGGCCCATCGCTTGGCGCATTGTCCGGATCCTCATGCGTCTCAATGAAGACCGCGGCACAGCCCACCGCAAGGGCCGCGCGGGCCAGCGGCTCGACGAATTCGCGCTGCCCGCCCGAGGAGCTGCCCTGCCCGCCCGGCAGCTGCACCGAATGGGTAGCGTCGAAGACGACCGGGTAGCCGGTCTTGGCCATGATCGGCAGCGACCGCATGTCCGAGACCAGCATGTTGTAGCCAAACGAGGCCCCGCGTTCGCAGAGCATCACCCGCTCATTGCCGGTCGAGGCGATCTTGGCCGCCACGTTCTCCATGTCCCAGGGCGCGAGGAACTGGCCCTTCTTGACGTTGATCGCCGCCCCCGTTTCGCCCGCGGCGAGCAACAGGTCGGTCTGGCGCGACAGGAAGGCCGGGATCTGCAGCACGTCGACCACCTCGGCCACCGGCGCGCATTGCTCCGCGCTGTGCACGTCCGTCAGGACCGGCACGCCGAATTCGGACTTGATCGCGGCAAGGATCGACAGCCCCTCCTCCATGCCGAGGCCGCGCTTGCCAGACAGCGAGGAGCGGTTGGCCTTGTCGTAGCTCGCCTTGAAGATCCAGGGGCGGCCTACCGCCTCCGCGGCGGCGGCGATCTTCTCGGCCAGCATGCGCGCGTGATCGAGGCTTTCCAATTGGCAGGGCCCCGCGATCAGGGCGAATGGGGCTGTGTTAGAGACGGTCATGTCTCCGATACGGACGTCTTTCATGCGATTCCTTCCTCTCGCAGCACCGCCTCGATCCGGGCGACATCGACGGGGTTGTTGAGCTCCCAGAAGACGCGGCCGCGCGCCTCGACCTCGACGCAGGTGACGGGCCAGCCGTTCTCCAGAAAGCGCAGCTGTTCGAGCCCTTCGGCGCGCTCGAGCGGGCCTTCGTCCCAGCCCCCATAGGCGCGCAGAGCGTCCGGGCGGTAAGCATAGACGCCCACATGATGCCAGACCTCGGGCGGGGTTTTCAGGCTGCCCACATAAGGCAGCACCTCTTTCGAGAAATAGAGCGCCGAGCCATCGCCGCGCATCACCGCGGTGGTGCCGCCGACCCGGCCTTCCTTGCGGTCGGTGACGAAGTTCGTGAGCGTCTGAGGCTCGGTGCGCAGCACGGGCGTCGCCATCCGCACGGCATTTTCCCCCTGCATGCGCGCGATCAGCGCCTCGAGAAACCAAGGCGGGGTCAAGGGCGCGTCGCCCTGCAGGTTCACCACGATCTCGGGATCGACATCGAGCTGGGCGAGCCCTTCGGCGCAGCGCTCCGTGCCGTTGCGCGCGGCGGAGGAGGTCATCAGAACCTCCGCACCGAAGTCTGTCGCGGCATCGCGAATACGGTCGTCATCGGTCAGAACGCAGACGCGGGAGACGCCGGGCACGCCTTGGGCCGCCTCCCAGCTGCGCTGGATTAGAGACGCTTTGCGCCCCGTTGCCCCGGCGAGCTCCACGAGCGGCTTTCCGGGATAGCGCGTCGAGGCATAGCGTGCGGGGATGAAGACGACGGCGCTCATGCAACACCTGCACGAAGCGCGTCGTGGATATGCACGAGCCCCTTGAGCGCGCCGCCCTCGTCCACCGCGAAGAGCGCCGAGATCTTGCGGTCGTTCATGATCCCCAGGGCCTCCACCAGCAGGGCCTCGGGCGCGATGGTCGTGGGGTTGCGCGTGGCCACATCCCCCGCCCAGCGGCCCATCAGCCCGTCGAGATTGCGTCGCAGGTCGCCATCTGTGATCACACCGGTGAGCTTGCCCTCCTCCACGAGGGCCGCCACGCCGAAGCCCTTGGCGGTCATGGTCAGGAGCGTTTCGCCCATATCCGTGTCGGGCCCGACCACCGGGAGCGCGTCGCCTTGGTGCATCACCGCGGCAACGCTGAGAAGCTGCGCGCCAAGCGTGCCGCCGGGGTGGAAGGTGCGAAAGCTTTCACGATCAAAGCCCCGCGCCTCCATCAGCGCCACAGCCAGCGCATCGCCCAGGGCCATGGTCATGGTGGTCGAGGTGGTCGGCGCCATGCGCAACGCGCAGGCCTCGGGCGCGTCGGGCAGCAGGAGCACATGATCCGCCTGCCGGGCCAGCGTGGACTCAGGGTTCCGCGTGATCGCGACCATCGGCACCCGGAAGCGGCGCGTGTGGGCGATGATATCGGCAAGCTCCTTCGTCTCGCCCGAATTCGAGATCAGGATCGCCGCATCGTCCCTGGTGATCATGCCGAGATCGCCATGGGAGGCCTCACCGGGATGGACGAATTGCGCAGGACTGCCGGTGGAGGCGAGCGTCGCTGCGATCTTCGCGGCCACATGGCCCGACTTGCCCATGCCCGAGACCACGATGCGCCCCGGGATGGCCAGGAGACTGGCGACCACCTCCTCGATCTCGGGCGAGATCTCCTCGGCCAGACGGGCAAGGGCTGCGCTTTCGGTCTCGAGGACCGCGCGGGCGATCCGCATGCTGGTGCTTGTTGCGTTCATAGCGGCCATTTGTCCTCTAGGCTCTGTTGGCCCGGGTGTATCGGGGCCGCCTCGCCCTGTCCACGGAGCCTTTTACCGGGGGCGTGGCCTATGTGCCAAAACAGGGAAATGGCTACACGCGCTTGACCGGTGTAATCGTTGACACTGAAAGCGCCCTGCCCCATTCAAAGCCGCAACAGTTTTTTAGCAGGGATTGACCCCATGAAGATTGCAATGATCGGCACCGGCTATGTGGGCTTGGTATCAGGAGTATGTTTTTCAGATTTTGGCCACGAGATCGTCTGTGTCGACAAGGATCCGCGCAAGATCGAGATGCTTGAGCGCGGCGAGGTGCCGATCTACGAGCCGGGGCTCGACAGGCTCATGGCAAAGAACGTGGAAGCCGGGCGGCTGTCCTTTACCCGCGACATCAAGGCCGCGATCAAGAATGCGGATGCGGTCTTCATCGCCGTGGGCACGCCCACGCGGCGCGGCGACGGGCATGCGGATCTGACTTATGTGATGGCCGCCGCCGAAGAGATCGCAAAGGCTGCCGACCACTACCTCGTCATCGTTACTAAATCGACTGTTCCGGTAGGCACCAATGCCAAGGTTCGCGAGGTCGTGGCCGCGGCAAACCCCGACCTTGATTTCGACGTTGCCTCGAACCCGGAATTCCTGCGTGAAGGTGCGGCGATTGACGATTTCATGAAGCCCGACCGTGTGGTTGTAGGCGTAGAGACCGATCGTGCAGCTCAAGTCATGCAGGACATTTACAAGCCACTCTACTTGCGCGACTTCCCCATCGTAGTGACAGACTTGGAATCGGCGGAAATGATCAAATACGCCGCCAACGCCTTCCTCGCCACGAAGATTACCTTCATCAACGAGATCGCGGCTTTGTGCGAAAAGGTCGGCGCGGATGTGAAACAGGTCTCCAAGGGGATGGGCCTCGACGGGCGGATCGGCAAGACCTTCCTGCATGCAGGCCCCGGCTATGGCGGCTCGTGCTTTCCGAAGGACACCAAGGCCCTGGCGCGGATTGGCCAGGATCACGCCAGCCCGATGCAAATCACCGAGGCGGTCATCAAGATCAACGACGAGGTCAAGCGGCGCATGGTCGATAAGCTCATCGACCTCGCGGACGGATCATTCAATGGAAAAACGGTCGCTGTCCTTGGCGTCACGTTTAAGCCGAACACTGACGACATGCGCGACGCGCCTTCACTTACGATTGTTCCCGCCCTTGTAGGCGGAGGAGCCAAGGTCCGCGTGGTCGACCCACAGGGTCGCCGCGAAGGCGAGGCTCTGCTTCCCGGTGTCGTGTGGGAGAGCGACCCATATGAAGCGGCCAAGGATGCCGATCTCCTGGTGATCCTGACCGAGTGGAACGAGTTCCGTGCGCTTGACTTGAAGGCTATGTCGGAAGCGATGAAAACTCCGCGGCTCGGCGATCTGCGCAACATCTACGCACCCGAGGATGCTCGCGCCGCGGGATTTGAAGCCTACGCCACAATCGGACGCGCTGGATTTTGACAGTAGGTGCGTGACGTTGTTCCCATTCCCGATGGTGTCGTCCGGCCTTGTCCATGTGGATGCGGTGGGCATGCAACGCACGTAGGGAGAGCTGACGAAGAACCAATGATGCACGGATGTGAACTCTACGTTCGTCGGTGGGTGCGATCACCCATCGACGCGCGCATTTCAAAGATTAAGCATTCTTAAAATCCGCCTATACGATTGCGCCCCCCAAAACCTCAAGCAACCCTCGAGTCCGGCTCCGCATGCGAAAGTGGTTCTTCCTCTTCATAAAGCTCTATTGAGAAAACCGTGCCCGAGCCAAGCTTGCTTTCAAAGTCGATCGAGCCTTGATGCGCTTTCATGATCTGCTTGGATATGGTCATCCCAAGACCAGTTCCCTCGTGGGCGCGAGTCGACGACGAGTTTATTTGCTGAAACTCCTCGAAGACTTTTTCTCGAGCCTCCTCGGGAATGCCTATACCATCATCTTTAATTGACAGCCTTACGAACGGCCCTTTGGTCATCATCGATATCGTCACGGCACCGCTCTCATTAGAAAACTTAACAGCATTCGAGAGGATGTTGACGATCACCTGATCGATGCGTTTGCTATCAAATCGCGCCCAGTTCACTCCGGCCCGAACATCAGAGATCAGCGAGATCCCCTTACGTTCGGCGTATGGACGAAAGGCCTCGATAGTCTCGCATACTGCGGCGCCAAAATCTTGAATGTCGAAATTATAGTCGATTTCACCCGCTTCCCCTTTTTGCAACAGCAGCAGGTCATCGACAAGATCAGCCAGTCGACGGCTGTTGCGAACAGCGACATCAAGAGGTCTTTTGAACTTCTCTGGAGGCTCCCCGAGCATGCCGGAGTTGACGATCTCAAGAGAGCCTTTGATTGAAGTCAGCGGCGTCCGGAGCTCGTGACTAACCGTCGATAAGAAACGCGATTTTGCCAGATACGCCGCCTTCGTCCGCTCGTGCTCATCTTCCAGTGCTTTGCGACCGACAAGATACTGACTGTAGCCGACCAAAAAGCTTCGGGCGCATTCGAATATGAAGCCAAGAACGAACAGAACCGTAAAGAAGTGAAGCCAAATGTCCGAAGACAGCGGCGGCCTGACCAGCCAAATATCTCTGAGCGGTATGAACAATATCGCGGCCGTATATATGGCGAGCCTGACCGCCAGCACACCCAAAAAGTGCCGATTGTTGATGCATGCGAAGACAGCGGCTGAAAACAAGATGAAATGCGCCAGGAAATGGCCGTCCCAAGGCCCTTGTAGGATCGCCAGAGAGATGGAGAAACCTGCAATCGCGAGCGCGCTGAGAACAGTTCCTGCATATATCTGGAGCATCGCCGTCTTGTTAGATTGCGAAGACCACCTTCGTGTTCTCAAAATCGACAAAAATACGCGGCCATCGAACACCTCAACAAGGCCGACAAGACAGTAAAATAGGGTGGCAACGCCCCAGTCGTAATACGCACCCGCGAGCGTGATCGCGAAGGAGTATATGATAATGCGCTGTAGAAAGAGCTGTCGGCCAACCTTTGCATAATCTCGCAGGCGCCGACGTACCGACCATAGATCGGCATCTTCGCCCTGCCGAGGCAATAGTGAACTCAGAACCGCTGCTTGATGCCGGAAATGGCTAGTCATGGTGCTGCCTGTCAATGAGTATGTGCAGTCAAAAATTCTACCAGATCAAAATTGACACAACTGAAGATTGTAGCGGGCTTGTATGGCTTCCCTTTGACGAGAAATTGACATATTCATGGCGAGACTAAGTCGAGACGTCGCAACTCATAGGTAGAGCCAAATTATATGGGACTTCAGAAATCAAGCCTCTCGGAACCACGGCGGCGCGATCTTCCCGAGTTACTACCTGCGAGCGACGCTCACGATCAGCGCCGCAAGACGACCTCTCAAAGCGACCAGGGCAACGCGCTTCAGCAAACGCTGTCTCACCTGTACCCGAAACGCCTTCGCACAGCCGAGCTGTCTATTCATACGCAAGCCCGGTATGGAGACCTCTACCCTGAGTTTTTAAGGGCAAGAAAGCGGGTCTTCATAGATCAAAAGGGATGGAATCTCCCAAACGTTGATGGGATGGAGTTCGATCAGTACGACACCCCTCAGAGCGTCTCCATCGCCATCCATGATTTCGGTCAGGTGCTTGCAGGCATTCGATTACTGCCCACAACCGCTAAGTGTGGCTGCTACAGTTACATGTTGAGAGATGCCCAGCGCGGTCTGCTAACGGATATTCCCGCGCACGTTCTTTATGAGAGTGCTCCTGTAGCGGATCACGTATGGGAAGCCACTCGTCTCTTCGTGTCATCAGACGTACCTGCCGAGCGTCGCAGTGTTGTTCAGGCGCAGCTAATGATTGAAATGGCCTCGATAGCTGTTCGCCACGGTGCCTCCCACGTCATCGGGATAGTTCCGGCTGTCTTTCGCCGGTGGATGGGAAGGCTGGGCCTCAGTGCGTTACCTCTCGGCCCCCAATTGGTTATCGATGGCGACAAAACCCAGGCTGCCGTCATGCACGTCGCAAAGTTTGCACAGTAGGCAAAGCCGTGAATTGAACGGACATGCTTTCACGATATCTCAAAAGGGCGCGCGGCAAACTCCGGAGCTGCCTCACCAGTCTGTCAGCTGTTCCGCCTCTGGCTTCTCACTCATTTGACGAACTGACTTTAAAGTTCGCCGCAGCCGAACGACACGCTCTGATTTGGGTACGTGCTTGGGAGGCCCTGAAGACGCTATGACAACATGCGGCCGTGCCTGTGTGTCTCGTGGTATATTTCGGAAGGCTTGGTTGATCGAGGCTCCCAGTCGCCGATGGGACAGCAGCTTGTTGGTCGCTATGACGATACTCAGTATACCATTGCCATGATGTGACATCATGAATGGCTTATTTTGCAGGGCCCCAGCAGCGGCCTTGCCAACTTTTCCCATGACGTTCTGAAATTTTTCACGCGATAGCTGCGCATGCAAGTTCGGGGCGTTTGTTACCTTCAAGCCCAGAAAGGTCATCTGTGTGAACATCGGCAGATCCATCAACCGATAGGTCATGTCTTGTAGATTGAAGAAGTTCGAAACCCCCTTCAACGGGAATGCCTCGGACACACGTCCTTGAGCAATGTTACAAAGCTCAGAGGGAACGAGAAAGGGCTTCGACATCCTCTCATGTGGCATTAGAAGCCTACGTACTTCCGCGAGCTCGATCCGCATGATCACTTCAGGGCCTTCGAAGGGTTTGACCACGTAATCGCTCGCGCCGGCCATGATAGCACGCTCCAAATAATTGCGATGGTCAAGGCGTGTCACCATGATGATCGGAGTCTGATCATATTCCGGATATTCCCGGATCCTCTTGCACAGCTCGATGCCATCCATTCCTGGCATCCGGATGTCGAGCAAGAAGCACTCGAAAGGATCCTCGGATTCCTCAAGAAGCTGCAACGCCTCCTCGCTTGAGGAGGTAAGCTCAAAATCGTTGTACGGTGAGTTCGAGAGCGCCAGACCTAGGAGGTCCAGGATGATCGGATCGTCATCAACTGCGAGGATGCGCATAAGAGACCTGTATATTCTAGTTTCTGGCCGCTTCTACTTACAGTTGAACTTGTTCAAAAGTTGGCGACAAGATGACGATTACAGGTTCCAAATACGTTCATTCGGCAGCTCAAGGACAATCCTAGATGCAGATGATTCTAGCAGCCACCAAGCCGACGTTGCGGGTCACAGATTGAACATTGCCAAGGCCATCTTCGAAGGTCATGTTGAGGTTCTCACGTTGATAGGTGAACCGAGAGAGACTTTGCATTTAGCAGCAGCCTTCCAGCCTCGAAACACCAAGCACCAAAGATAGCATGATCATGATGTTGACGATGAGATATGTGAAGTTGACCAACTGGCTCGCACCGGTCTTCAGATCGCTCTGCATTTGGGACGAAAAATATGTATAGAATACTTCATGTCGAGGATGACGATGACATTCGTGAAATATGTCGAATTAGCTTCGATTTCGCGGGGCTAACTGACGTCGTACAATGCCATGATGCTTTCTCGGCCCTTGAGGTATGCGACGACCATGAACCAGACCTCTTACTTCTCGACCAAATGATGCCTGGCATGAATGGGATGGAGTTGTTGGCCGAACTGCGAAAGAAGCCGGCCTACCAAGATGTTCCCGCGGTTTTCTTCTCAGCTCTGTCCCAAGAAAGCGAACGGGACGAAATGATGCGGTCCGGAGCAATCGATATCATCTCCAAGCCCTTTGACCCGATGACACTGGGGGAAAAGATCTGGAAATTCTTCGAAACCTAGAAAGCCTCCAGTGGATAGGTACGGAAGAAAATCCTTGAGCTCAAATTAAAAACATAAACCCCAAGCTATTCAAGACAACAGTCTGCCAATTATAAAATTTTGTCACGCGATCACCTTGCGCCAACTTCTTGTAAATAAATCAAATTATTTCTTGCATATCTTCATCTGCAACAACAGCTATTTAGCGGTAGAATCAGAGAAAATAACTTGCCCTTATAAAAAGGATGACCCCGAATACCGAAATCAATCTCGCAGAACCTCATTATGAACGAGGGTTGGAAAGGGGGAGATCAATAGATCTGGCAGGTTTTCTCCATAGACTTTAAGCTTAAGCTCACCTTTAGAGATGTTTAATTCGATGATCTGCGCTTAATTTTCTGAATTACCACAAATGGTTGACCAATTTTTATTGGAGCTAAACAGCAAATACTGCGACACTTACACCAAGTTGAAATAGAAGAGTGAGACCACTCAAACACATTCACCAAAGACTTCAAGTTTCGTTATATCTCAACTACCATCTGTTATTATTTCAAGATTTTCTACATACGCTTAAGATGTAAGAATGAACTTAGCATGTCAGGTCATACTATGCCCGAGAAGTCGAATTTATTCCATCCTATTCTGTATGCTGCAGTAGCGCTGGAAGAGCGGCTGCGCGAACGCCTTGCACCGCTTGGTATCACGCCTAGGCAAGCTCGCATCCTTTTAAAGCTGGATAGACTAGGAACCGTGTCTCAGAACGTGCTTGCAGAGGAATTTCAAGTCAGGGCCGCAAGCATGAGCACGATGACTGCACGATTGATTGCAAATGGTTTTGTGACCCGGCAGATAAGTGCTTCGGACAAACGTGCCAACGCGATTGAGCTGACGGACAAGGGTCGAAACCTCCTGACGGAGGTGCGCCGGGTATGGCGTGACATCAATATAATCATCGAGCAGGCCTTGGGCACCGAAGTTGCCCGCACCCATAGCAAACAAGCAATAAATCTTATTAATGGTCTGAATAGGTCCGCATCGACTAAATGACCCCTCTCAACCCGACGCAAACTCGCTAACTCAAATCCCTGAAACAGCGAGAAACATTAAAACCATGCATTAAGTGCCACTGTACTTGAAAAATCGGCCCTCTGACCTGCCCCCTTGGGTCCCTCGTTCATAAAGAGAGTCTGCGGATTTGAGATTGGTAGTCTGGCAGGTCGTTCCGGGCAAGCGCGCCGGGCTTGGAGCCGTCAAATTGGCCAAGCGTCCGGCGGGCGTCCTCCAGTGTGTCAAAGATCTCCTCATTCAAAAGCTCGTCGCGTAGGCTGCCGTTGAATGACTCAATGAAGGCGTTCTGCTGCGGCGTGCCGGGGTCGATGTAATGCCAGGGCGCCCCGTTATTGTCGGTCCACTTCAGGATGGCGCGGCTGGTGAACTCGGTGCCATTATATCTGACGACGCAAGCGGGCTTTCCGTAGATCCGCACCAGCGCTTCCAACTCACGGGCGACACGGGCGCCCTAGATGCTGGTGTCGGCGGTCAGGCACAAGTTCTCCCGGCAGCAATCGTCGATCACCGCCAGAATGCGGAACTTGCGCGAGGCGCCGACGAAGTCGGCCAGAAAGTTGAGCGACCAGCGGGCATTGGGATGCGCCGCCTCAGGCATCGGCGTTCGTGACCCCCGGGCTCGCTTGCGCCCGCGCCGTCGCTTCACCGACAGTCCCTTTTTTCGGTAGAGCCGATAAAGCTTCTTGTGGTTCATGAGTATGCCCTTGCGCTCGAGCAAGATACCAATCCGGCGATAATCGAACCGGCGCCGCTTCCCGGCGATCCCCTTCATCTCCTCGCGGATCTCGGTGCAGTCCTGCGGGCGTGTGCGCCGGACTGTTTTTGGATCGACACCAAGAAGCTAGCAGGCCCGGCGCTGCGAGATATCATGATCACGCATTGCCCTGAGCGCCGCCTCTCGCCGCCCGGTCAATGTCGCCAGTTCTTTCCCAGCAGATCCTTCAGGACGACATTGTCGAGCATGGTGTCGGCCAGCAGGCGCTCGAGCTTGGCGTTCTCGTCTTCCAGCGCTTTCAGCCTGGCGGCCGCGGAAGCCTCCATGCCGCCATTCTTAGACTTTAGCTTGTAGAACGTCACCGGACTCGGGCCGTGCCTACGGCACACCTCCGCAGTTGGCATCCCAGCCTCCCGCTCTTTGATCATCCCGATTATCTGCGCATCGATGAAACGGCTCTTCCTCATTTGTCTGCTCCTTCACGTTTAAGCAGACACTACATCAGACTGTGGGATGTCCGGGGGTGGGCAGGTTAAAAGGAGAACATGCTGGGTCCCCCGGGCGTTTGCAGCGAGTAAACAACGACCAAGCAGCCGGTCCTGTTACACTAGTTTCTCCACATTGCAGCAAGGAGGACGCAATGCCAACTTCGGACCAGGTCCCAGACTGCGTGCCCGATGCGGCGAAAGGCAGAGTGCTCGCCTGCCCGTTTCGGGAGCAGCATCTAATCGAGGCCCTAGAGTTTCGCGAGTCTGCCTACTTTCACACCCTGCTTGTTGGGCGGCACATCGGCGTACATCGACCCGATGGGAGAATCTGCAACTGGACAGCCCGCATACTAACCACTGACAAGAGATACATTCAGAAGTGCCTGGGACCCGCACTACCGCTGGGTCGCGGTCAGGTCAGTTACCTCCTTGCAATCGAGCGGGCGTTTGACTGGTTCGAAACCCCTGAAGTCAAATCCATCGCCCATGGAACGAGGCCCGCCGAACGCACAAAGGAGCTCTCCGTTTGCCCAATCGGGGAGACCTACACAGTAGGACATGCCTTGAAGGATTATACTGAGTGGACGCGGATCGCTCGTTCTCCGGGAGGCCACTACAACAACCTGATCCTTATGAATTATCACATCGTGCCGGACTTCTCCTCAATCCCGCTGGATGAGTTCAGCGCCAAGCATCTGGTCCGCCTCGCACGCCAAGTTCTCGAACGACCTCCAAGGTTTGGGTTCATGGATTACTCGCGCACGGCTGATTCGCGCGAGCTTACCGTAGATGAGGTAAGGTGCAGAAAGCGCACCTTCAATTCGCTGGTGTCGATCATGCGGATGGCCTTTCAACATGCCTGGGACAATGGACAGATCGATACCGAACGCCCTTGGCGCTGCCTGAAACGCATGCCGGTGACGCACAGTCCTCGCACAATCTTCCTCACCCGCGAGGAATGCAGACGACTTCTCACCAACTGCACGCCAGCCCTGCGGCTGCTGGTCTTGGCCGGACTCTACACTGGTTGTCGAGTGGGGGAACTCGCCAAGCTTCGGGTTGAAGATGTGGGCGATCAGGGTTTTGGCATTCGCATCGCGGCCTTCAAACGCAGCCCCGCACGATTTGTGTTCTTGCCCGACGAAGGCATGGCCTTCTTTCTGAAGTGCTGCGAAGGCAAGGCGCGACGCGAGCCGGTGTTTACTTCAGACATGGGTTTGAACTGGCGCAAGCAGCACACGTCTCTTTTCCGCAGAGCCGTCTCAAGATCAGGGCTACCTAAAAGCTTCGTTTTCCACGGACTGCGACACACCTACGCAAGCGACCTTGTTCGTGCTGGCGTCCCGCTAGAAGTCATCGCGAAGCAACTTGGTCACGCCAACACCATTACGGTCAGCAACACCTACGGACACTTGGCAGACCATTTTCGCGAAGACCAAATACGAACCCGCTTCACACCACTCGACCAAGCTCTGTACAACGAAGCGTTGGAGCGGAAGCAACAATTGGGTGAGCTTTGGAAAGCTGTTCAACCAGATGACTGGCGAGACTACGGAGCAATACCCAGCGTGTCTTCCCATCCTCCGCGAACCTACGTGAACACCCACAAGGACATCCTCGAAGTGTTTGGGCGAGCAGAGAAAGATGCACTCTCTTAATTTCAACTATTCTTTCAAATCGCAACAGATGCTGCGATCGATCCGGATTGGCTCCAAGCTTCCGTCGCTTTGTCGGCGAAACAGAGACAAAATGGCGTCCGCTTGACCTGATGCTGTGGACGGCCCCTGCGGTGCAAGAGGTTTCTGGCGGCAATACGCACCGGTCGGGTGCATCCTTGTGTCCTGCCTGTTCGCGCAGCACGACATGGCTGCTGGCCCTGATGAAGTCCGCGGATCGGGTCCCTGATCAGGTCAACGCGCTCGAAGCGCTCTGCTCCCCTGGGTTTGGCCGATCACCGGTCTGACCGGTTTGTCATCACCACTCAGCCCTCTCTCACCATCCTGTCGCCAGATTTCGGCGGTTCGGTGAACTCTATGCGGTGTACGCTTCCTTTCGTGTCATGACGGCCCACGCGATTCGAGCAGACTTGTTTGCCAAGCCGACATTCGCTACACGTACCGTCTTTTGCTCGAGCGATGCCGCCAGTCAGGGCTGTCGGCTTAGGTCTTTACGGACCATACGAACGACAGCGGTCGCTCCGACAACCAACAATCTTCGAAGGTAGCCGTCGCCTTGTTTGCTGATGCCGCCCAAACGATCCGTGCCGCCAGAGCTGTTGGATCGCGGCGTCAGATCGAGCCAAGCTGCAAATTGTCGGCCTGATCTGAACTGGCCCGGGTCGGGAACAGCTGCGGCGATGGCGGAGGCGGTTATCGGACTGATACCGGGTATCGTGGCAAGACGACGGCTCGTTTCATCGGCCCCATGCCAGGCAAGTATTTTCTCCTCCAGGTGATCGATCTGTCGCTGGAGTGTGTCCAACTGTGTGACAATCGGGAACAGAGCCGGTTGCGCTTCCTGCCTCGGTCCCATCATCGCCAATCCTCCCACCCATCGGTGGAATTGAATCAGCACCATAGCCCTCGATCAAGCGCGGGTTTTTCAACGGAATAAGCCCAAACCTATCAGTAGCCTTTAGCCGCACGTCGCGGCTAAGCCACGCCAAATCAACCTTCCCAGTTCAACGCCGCGGTTGAAGCCTACGAGCGCTGTGTTGCCGCTCTGACGGCGTGCGTGGTCGTAGCGCAGCCATAACGATTCTGTCCTATAGTACTTGCCCCATTCCCTCGAATAAATCGCTCCAGAAAACCGTGGAACCGAACAACGAGCTGTCCATCAGAGCTGGTGCCCATGCTTTCCTTCACACATTTGCCCCCGTTCATTCCTGCGTCCCGACCAAGGCGACCTGCCTTGGCCGCCCAAACCACCCCAAAAACTGCGTAAGACTGTCGACCTGATCGTCATACCTTGAATTTGGAAACAGCGTGAGTTCGCGCCGGAAGTTGGCAAGCCATGGAGCCTGTGCTGGAAGCGCAATACGCCTGGCCTCGATCAAGGGAGACGCCGACATAAGACGCGTGGCTTTATCGTCCTTGGGCCGATTTCCGACGACATTCAGGCGAGATGCTCTTCTCAGATCCTGCAGCAGATGCATTCCCGATCCAGCATCTTCGATCAGGATCAACGACGCTCGGTGGTTGGCGGCGTCGGCAGTGATGCGGCGGCGCAATTCAGGGTATTCAAGCCGCCCTCGAAAGAGATCCAGAAGCCAAGCCTCGGTTCGGCGCACCAGCCAGGTGGTGCAGACGGAATAATCATGGACCTCATCGGCCTTCGAGGCCGTGTCCCAGGATTGAACGATCCGATCACCCGGCTGGCGTGTTGGAGGCACGTCATAGGTTGGGAACCACGACCATTTCACAAGGCCGCCATCGAGCGGCGCTGGACGCTGCTGATATTGCGCGGCGAACACGTAGGAGCCGAGATCCTGGCGATGGCGCTCCAAGACCTCCCGAGGCAGCCGTGCAGGATGCAGAAGGTGCCCCTCCGGGCGGCGCAGTGTTCCGCGACGGCCCAGGTCAATCTCCACTGGCTCCTCGGCAATGGCTTGAAGATCGAGGTGCGTCCAGCCGCCCTTGCTGAGTAACTCTCCGGCCAGATCCGCCTCATGCACCCTTTGCTGGATAAGGACGATAGACCCGTGTGCCGGGTCGTTCAGTCGGCTCAGAAGGGTTGTGCGGTACCAATCCAAGACCTGGTTGCGCTTGGCCTCGGAGGTCGCCTCCTCCGGCTTGTGCGGATCATCGAGTAGAATGATGTCCCCACCCCGCCCCGTCACCGTTCCTCCGATCGAGGTCGAGAACCTCCCCCCGCCCCTGGTGGTCTCAAAATCGGCGCGGCCGCCGCGCCCGCGCGCGATCCGCGTCGCCGGGAAGCACTGACGATACCACGGTGCCTCCATTACCTTCAGGCAATCGAGCGCCAGCTTTTCTGAGAGGCCTTCCGCATATGAGACAGCCAGGATGCGCGCGCGTGGATCATTGCCTAACAGCCATGCTGGGAAGGCCACCGACGCCGCGATGGACTTCATGGACCGCGGCGGCATCGTGATGATGAGCCGCGTGATCTCTCCGCGCGCCACCTGGTTGAGGCGATAGGCGATCGCATCGATATGCCAGTTGTGATGATAGGCGTTGCCCGGTGCCACCACCCCAAATGCGCGCTGGATGAAGGAAGACAAATCCGCTCGTAGAACTGCGTTTAACAGCGTGACGGGATCAATTGCTTGGGGCATCAGCTTCGCTCCCGTCTTGATCAGGGCCGGTCTCCACACCGGCTCTATGTAAGACATCATGCTCATATCGCATAAGGATGTCCGCCTCTGCCTCGCTGAGCGAACGCTCCTGAGATTGTGCCTCCTTCTCCGCCGAATGCGCCGCTGCCAAATCTAGAAGGCGGTCGAGCGCGCGCGCATTGCCCTTCAAAGCCTCCGCCTTGAGCCTTTTGAGCGCCGCCACCTGGCTGCTGACCGATTTTGGTTTCCCGTTCTCGGTGATCTGGATGCGCTCGTTCAGGACGGCCTCAAGATCGGTTGCAAAGTTTCGCGCCGCTTTGGGTCGGCCGTCAGGGTTTCCGGACCTGCCTTTTTTGAAACGCGTATGTTGCGGGGGTTTGCCGTAGCCCACGTCGTACTCTGTCTTCTTGCTCATGCCGCACGCTCCATTCCGGAGAACGCCGCGCCGTCGCCCGCGCGCATCGGGTCATTGCCGGTGTCTGCGCGCCAGCGCCGCAGGATGACATCGACATAGGCCGGGTCAATCTCTAGCCCGCGGGCGATCCGGCCAGATCGCTCGGCGGCCATCACCGTTGCCCCTGCCCCAAGGAACGGATCCAGCACGACGTCACCGCGCCTTGAGACATCGAGGAGCGCATCCCGCACCATCGCGACGGGCTTGGCCGTCGGATGCGCGCGCAGCTCTTCCATCCGGCCCGCCCGGAACGTGTTCACACCGGGATAGGTCCAGACATTCGTCCGGTTTCGGCCATGCTGCCCAAGCTGCACATTGTTGCGATGCGGCGCGCCCCCGTTTCGGAAGACAAAGATCAACTCATGCTGACTTCGATAAAGGCTCCCCATCCCGCCATTGGTCTTGGCCCAGACGCAAAGATTCAGCCAGTGCCCAAAGGCCTCAAGACCCGCCGCGCGCATCTCGCCAAGGTGCCGCCAATCCATACACGCGAACCAGACCGCACCATCGCAACTATGCGCCGCCGCAAGACCAAGCGCCTCGGACAGGAAGCTCGTAAACGCAGCGGAACTCATCTCACCAGAGGCTTCGGCGAATTCACGATGCTGAACGCTGCCCTTGCCACTGACATGACCCGCAATCGGAACATTGTACGGAGGATCGGTGAAGCCAACCTGCGCTCGCTCACCTTGCATCAAGCTTTCATAATCTTCTGGGTTGCGTGCGTCCCCACAGAGGATCCGGTGTTCCCCAAGGATCCAAATGTCCCCGGGGCGCGTAATCAGCGGGCCTGACCATTGCGGCTCGGGAACGACCTCCGGCTCCTCACTCTCTGCCGCGCCTTGCGATCCAATGATAAGATCAATCTCCGGTGCCTCGAAGCCTGTTGTCTCGATGTCAAAATCGAGCGCCGCAGCCGATAATTCCTCAAGCTCCTGCGCCAAGAGCTTCATATCCCAGCCCGCATTCAGTGCGATCTTGTTATCCGCAAGCATAAGTGCGCGCTTTTCAGGCCCCGAGAGATACGCGACCTGGATGGCCGGCACCGTCGTGCGTCCAAGCGTTTTGGCCGCTTCAAGACGCCCATGGCCCGCGATGAGCGTGCCGGTCTCATCGATCAAAACCGGATTTGTGAAGCCAAAGCGTCGAATACTCTCTGCGATCTGTTTGATCTGCTTCGGCGTATGTGTGCGCGCATTGCGCGCAGAGGGACGGACGTCGCCGATGGCGACATCAAGATAGGTCAGGCTCATGGCGAGCTCCTTCGAACGCCCGCCGACGCAGCGCGCCTCCGGGCAATTGATGGGGTGCGCCTAAAGGCGCTGTCGGCTTTTAAATGGCAGCAGCTGGATCATCCGAACCGAACTGCACGTGCCCCCATCCAAGGGCGTGCGCCACGAGGCTATCCAGCCAGTGGACTTTTCTCTGGAGCCAGGGCTGCCATCCGGCACTTCGTTCCACCAATCCAGAGGCGGGCAGACGTCGATCCCTATCAAGAAGCAGGCTAAGCTCAGATTAAAATACAAATCAAGAACTACCGCCGTCGCGACCAGATATTGAGATGCAATTATGCAGAAGCGCAACAATTGGTGCCGTTCCTGAAAGCGTGTTTGTGGCCCCAACGAGCCTCAAACGAGCGCGATCAGCGCCACCAGGCCGAGGGAATAGCAACCTGTCGCCAAGAGACATGACTTGGGCGGCATGAGTATGTACAAATCGGACTGGACTTCCCAAGGCAGACGAGCGTCAGTGGGATGAGCCCGGATACGCGCCGGGCGCGCCTCAGTACAAGGCCCGGCATACTGTGCGGGTCGATCAATACTGAGGATATCTCATGCCGACATCTCTTTCTCGAACGCAAAAAACCAAGACCGCGAAAGTCCTATCGCTTCTGAGCCGCAAAGCGGGCGCGGATCTCGCCACGCTTCAAAGCGCTACGGGCTGGCAAGCACATTTGGTTCGGGCCGCACTGAGCAGGCTCCGACAGGCAGGACATCAGATCACCTATGCCCCTCCGACCAAACATGGCGATAAGGGCACATACCGCCTCGCCGCGCGTGTCGGGACAAAACCGTGAGGCCTTCTGTTGCAGTGATCGAAGCCATGGACCGGGAGACGCTGCTTGCGACCTGGGATAAGCTCTTTGGTCAATCTGCCCCGAAGCATGTCAGTCAGCCCTTTTTGAGGCGCTACCTGGCATTTGAACTCCAAGCCAGGGCGCGCGGCGGTCTGCCAAAAAGATTTGCTGCCGAGCTTGAGAAGGCAGCCAAACAGGACCGCCGGCACGGCATCCCAAACACGCTGAAGCCCGGTGCCCGCCTGATCCGGGAATGGAATGGCATGACCCATGTGGTCGATGTGGTGGATCACGGCTTTCTTTGGAACGGGCAGCATTATCGATCGCTGTCGCCGATCGCGCGCGCGATCACAGGCGCGCGATGGTCTGGCCCGCGGTTCTTTAGCCTGAAGCGTCCGGCCTGACCATGTCCAAGCCGCGGATCCGCTGCGCCATCTATACGCGCAAATCCTCCGATGAGGGGCTCGATCAGGCCTTCAACTCATTGGATGCTCAACACGAGGCATGTGCCGCCTATATTGCCAGCCAGCGCCATGAAGGCTGGGTTGCGGCAAAGACACGCTTTGATGACGGAGGTCTGTCGGGCGGCACCCTGGACCGTCCGGCCCTGCAGCGCCTGCTGGCTGAGATTGCTGCCGGGCACATACAAATGGTCGTGGTCTACAAGATCGACCGGCTGACGCGGTCTTTGGCGGACTTTGCCAAGCTGGTCGAGCGCCTCGATGCCGCCGACTGCTCCTTTGTCTCCGTCACCCAGGCCTTCAACACCGCCTCCTCGATGGGGCGATTGACGCTTAACGTCTTGTTGTCCTTCGCCCAGTTCGAACGGGAGGTAACCGCGGAGCGGATCCGCGACAAGATTGCCGCGTCAAAGAAGAAGGGACTGTGGATGGGTGGGCTTCCCCCTCTTGGCTACGATCCGCATCCCGACCCAAAGATCCGTGGCCTGATCGTGAACAGCGAGGAAGCGCGGGTCGTGCGCAACCTCTTCATGATTTACGAAGAGTTGGGCTGTCTCAACGCGGTCATGAAGAGCGCGACCGAGAAAGGCCTCCGTTCAAAGCTGCACCAGTTCAAAAGCGGCCGTCACCAAGGTGGCGGTCCCTTTTCGCGCGGTCAGATCTATGCCGTGCTGCGCAACCCGATCTATATCGGCAAGATCCGGCACAAGTCCCAGCTCTTTGATGGCCAGCATGAACCCATCATCGATGAGGCAATCTGGGACAGCGTTCAGAGCAAGCTTCAAACTGCCAGCGCGCGTCCTCGGAGGCGCAAAGACGATCCAGTCGCGTCACGTTCCAGATGGGCGGCCCCGCTCACCGGCAAAATGCACGACGAGACCGGCGATCGTCTCACCCCTACCCACACCAAACGTTACGGTCGCCAGATCCGCTATTATGTCTCGAACAGGCTGATCTCAGGCGGCAAGGATGCACGCGGCTGGCGTCTCCCCGCAACCGCTCTCGAACAAGCCATCACGCGGGCAATCGCACGTCACCTCACGGACCTGTCCATTACGCACCGCATCTGCAGGGAGCCTGATCTGACGCAGGCGGATAGAGTGTCCACGCGGGTCCAGATGATTGCGAACGCGCTCGACAAGGAGGCCGCAGACCCATTGCGCGCTATCCTGGCCTCCGGCCGGATCGAAGACCGGCGTCTGATTTTGAGCCTCAATAGCTTCGAGCTTGCCGCTGCACTGGAGCTTCCAATCCAGGACATCGCCCCGGAGGTCCTCACGATCAACGTGCCATTCGCGCTCCGGCGGCGCGGTGTCGAAGGAAAGATTGTGACAGGCGAGGCCCTGCCCTCCCCGGACCACACGATCCTGCGTGCCTTGAAGAGCGCCCATGCCTGGGCGTCGGATGTGCGCTGCGGCATCCCCTTGCACGAGATCGCTGCTAAGTCCGGACGCTCGGCCTCCTATATCAGGACGCGCACGCAGCTGGCATTCCTGTCGCCCCGGATCCAAATCGCCCTTCTCGAAGGCCTGCAGCCTCCGGATCTGACGCTCGAGCAGATCATTCGCCGGCCCGTCCCCCTCGACTGGTCACGCCAGGAAGAGATCTACGGCTTCAATGCCGTAGCGATTTCTCCCTAATCCCGCTGAGACCTTCCCTGATCTGCTGAAAAACATCCCTGATCGGACGAACGAATTCCCTGTTAACGCATGCAGGGAATTCTCAGCAAACCAATGGGATTAGAAGGATTTTTGCGCAGGATCCAACTCCTCCTATTCCTAGGGGCACTAAATTCCCTGCAAATTCCCTGCGAACAGGGAAATCCAGACAAAACCGAAGCGCCGGATGCACCGTGCAGAGACGCCGTCCGAAACAGGCAACTGATCAAGAGATGAGGAGAGTCTCTTCGCGGAAAGCCATCGGCTAAACCGCCGGGAAATCGGCAGAAATCAGCGGGAAATCGGGCGGGGAAACAGAGACGGGGGTCAGTGGCGGAGACGAAGGGATTCGAACCCTCGAGACGGTTTCCCGCCTACTCCCTTAGCAGGGGAGCGCCTTCGACCACTCGGCCACGTCTCCGCCGACGGGTATAGACGTCCAACCCGCAGAAATACAAGGCGAATTTTCGGCAATTCGGCATAACGGTGCAAATGCCGCCAAGCCCTTGATAACGGGCGAAAAGACACCCCTATTCGAAAGCCTGCCGCGCGCGGCGTTGCATCAGGCCCTGCTCGGAACGGGTCGACCGGGTGCATATCGCTCAGGGCTTTCAGACAAAGCGCGCGGCTTGATCCCGATCATGTCACCCGGCCGAAGCCTGTCGCTAACGTTGTGCGCGACGAGGTCATTCACGGAGATCACAGTGGGAGAGACGGCAAACCGCGGATTGAGCGCGGCCGAGGTGCTGGAGCGACGGCGGGATGCCGGGTGGAACGCCCTGCCCGACGCCACGATCTCCGGGCCGTGGGCAATCCTGCTCAGGCAGTTCTCCAGCTTCCTGATCCTGATCCTCGTCATTGCGGCTTGTGTCGCGCTGGCGCTTGGCGAATGGATCGACGCTGCGGCGATCGGGCTTGTCGTCGTGTTGAACGCCGTTTTGGGCTTCGTGCAGGAATGGCGGGCAGAGACGGCGCTGGCTGCCCTGCGCTCGCTCATGGCGCCGAAGGCCACGGTGATCCGGGACGGGCAGGAACAGATCATTCCCGCGCGCGAGCTGGTGCCAAGCGATCTGATCCTGCTGGAGACGGGCGATACGGTGCCCGCCGATGCGGTCTTGGGCGACAGCAAGGGGCTGCGGGTCGACGAAAGCGTGCTCACGGGCGAGTCCGTCCCGGTCAGCAAGAGTGCAGAAGCGCCCGCCCTCTTCTCGGGCACCGCCATCGTCGCGGGCCGGGCGGAGGCGCAGGTCAGCGCCATCGGTGCCGCGACCGAGTTCGGCCAGATCGCGGGCCTCACCGGCGGGACGATCCGTCAGAAAACCCACCTGCAACGCCATCTTGGACGCCTGGCCACGCAGCTCGGGCTCGCGGCATTGGCGATTGCCGCGGGGATCGCCCTCCTGGGGCTGGCGCTCGGGCGTGATCTCACCGAGATGCTCATGACAGGCCTGTCGCTGGCCGTGGCCATCGTGCCCGAAGGTCTGCCCGCGGTGGTGACGATCACGCTGGCGCTCGGCGCTGCGGCCATGGTGCGCCAACATGCCCTCGCCCGGCGGCTGCAAGCCATCGAAACACTCGGCGCGGCATCGGTCATCTGCACCGACAAGACCGGCACGCTCACCGAGAACAAGATGACCGCGACCGCGATCTGGACGCCCGCCCGCAGCTACAGCGTCACCGGAACGGGCTACGATCCCACCGGTCACATCGCCGAGAACGGGGCCCGCATCCGCGCCAAGGACGACCCCCTGCTCGCGGACCTCTTGCGCGTGGCGATTGGCTGCACCCATGCCCGCCTTGCGCATGGCCCCGAGGGCTGGACCATGACGGGCGCACCGACCGAAGGAGCCCTCGTTACGCTGGCTTACAAAGGCTGGCAGCCGATACCGGCCGAGGCGGCGATCCTCTCCGAGATCCCCTTCGACAGTGACCGCAAGCGCATGAGCGTCGTGATCCGCGACGCGGACGGTTTCCGAATGCTGATGAAAGGCGCACCCGAGGCCGTGAGCGATGTCTCCACCCGCATCCGCGAGGGCGACCGGGCGCGCGCCCTGACGGCGGCGGACCGTGAGGCCATCCGCACAGCCTATGAGGCCATGGCCGAACAGGGTCTGCGGGTGATCGCGCTCGCTGACCGCGCCGCTGATGATGTGACCGGCACCGAAGAGGAAATGACCTTCCTCGGGCTTGTGGGCCTGATCGATCCGCCCCGGACCGAGGTACGCGCGGCCATCGGGCAGACCCGCTCCGCCGCGATCCGGGTCATCATGATCACGGGTGACAGTCCGGTCACGGCGCGCGCCATAGCCGATCAGGTGGGGCTGTCCCCGACCGAGACGCTGACGGGCGACGCGCTCGATACCGTGTCTGATGCGGAGCTGACGGACCGGCTGGAGCATGACATCCTCTTCGCCCGCACGCGGCCTGCCGAAAAGATGCGCATCGTCTCGGCGCTGCAGGCGCGCGGTCAGATCGTCGCCATGACGGGCGATGGCGTGAACGACGCGCCCGCGCTGAAGCAGGCCGATATCGGCGTCGCGATGGGAATCCGCGGCACGGACGTGGCGCGCGAGGCTGCGGACCTCGTGCTTCTGGACGACAATTTCGCCACCATCGTCGCGGCCATCGGCGAAGGCCGTCGGCAATTTGCCAACATTCGCAAATTCGTGCGCTACCTTCTGTCCTCCAATGCAGGGGAGATCGTGGCCCTTGTGATCAATATCGCCATGGGCGGGCCGCTGATCTTCCTTGCCACGCAGATCCTCTGGATGAACCTCGTGACCGATGGCGTGACCGCCGTGGCGCTCGGGCTGGAGAAGGCGGAGCCTGACCACATGGACGAGCCGCCGCGCGCGCGTGATGCGCCCATCCTCGGCTGGGCCGGGATCGGGACGATTGCGCTCTTCGGGGCCTATTCCGGTTCGGCCAGCCTGTGGCTCTTCCTGTCGCTGCAGGATCTCGGCGTCGATGTCGCGCGCACGGCGGCCTTCACGGGCATGGTCGTCTTCGAAAAGGTCAGCGTCTTTGCCTTCCGCTCGCTACACACGCCGTGCTGGCGCATCGGCTGGCTGTCGAACCCGCTTTTGCTGCTGGCCCTTGCCGTGACCATGGCCGCACAGGCGCTGGCGGTCTATTGGCCACCGCTGCAACTGTTGCTGCATACAGCCCCCATCGGATGGGCCGAATGGCAGTTGATCGCGGCCCTCGCGCTGCCGCTGCTGATCGTGCCCGAAGCGGTAAAGACGATCTGGCATCTGCGGGCACGGCGAGCTCAGCGGACGAGGTAATAGGCCCAGAGGCTCCCCGCGAAGCCCAGAAGCACGAGGATCGAGTCGAGCCCCGCAGGCCCGATCCGAGGCTTGCGCCGCACGATGAGCCCCACGAGGTACAGAGCCGTCACGAGGATGCCGAAACAGAGCGACAGCCGCACCGTGTCGGTGGATTGATTGAGGATCGGCGCGCCACTCACAAGGATATCGGCCGGAAGGACCAGCACGACCATGATGAGGTTGCTACCGAAGATGTTGGAGATAGCGAGCGTGTAGGCGCCGATCCGGACGGCGGTCAGGCTGGTCGTTAGCTCGGGCAGCGATGTCGCGGCCGCCAGCAGCGTGACACCGATGAAGCTGGCCCCGAGCCCTGATTGCGTGGCGATGCGCCCCGCCAGCACCACAAGCAAGAGCCCGAAGACGAGGATCAGCGCGCAGGCCAGCGCTACCTGAAGGCCAAGCGCGCGATTGCTTTCAAGATGCAGGCCCGTGGGCGCGGGAAAGGGCAGCGGATCGGGATCGGGCAAATCCACAGGCACCCAATCGGTATTGCCGTCATAGCGCCGCAGCAAGGCGATGGCACCCAGATAAGCCAGCCCCACCAAGGCCGCGCCAAGGCCGATCCCCGCAAAACTGAGCCTGTCGCCGAGGATGGTGAAGATTAGCGTGAGGGACAGCAAAAGAACGACCAGCGTCGCCTCCAGCGCGTGATTGGCCTTGCGCGGATAGCTGGTGATCGCGCGGCGCGCGCGGAAATCCGCAGCAGCCAGGATCGCCGTCTGCAGGGCGATGCCCCCGAAGAGGTTGTTCAGGACGAGGTCGCTGTCCTGCCGCACGGCTGCGGTCAGCGTCGTCGCCACTTCGGGCAAGGAGGTCGCGAGCGAAAGGAACAAGAGCCCCACGAGCGAGGTCGCAAGCCGCATCCGTTCGGACAGCGTATCAGCGAGGTAGGCCAGCCGCGCCCCGGACACCCAGATCACGCAAGCGGCCAGCACGAAGCCCAGAAGACTGATCGGCAGGGAGGTCGCGGGCAGCATCATGCATGTGCGATAGGGCGTCCGGGCGCGTCAGGCGTTGACCGGGATCAATCGGGGGTCTCGGCGCCCCGCCGAAACGCGTCTGGAGACCGCGTTCAGACCGCGCCCTCAAACTGCGCCCCTAACTGCGCCACCAACTGCGCCTGTCAGCAGTGCGCGCCGATGGGCCAAGCGGCGATCAGACGGCGAAAGCCGCGGCTTCGAGGTAGGATTGCGACAGCTTGGGCCGCGCGCCGCGCGCTAGCCTGCGAGGCGGGGCTTTCGTCGCCCGGCACGAGGCTGCCCGCACCAATGCGGCCACCTGTTTCTTCCGGGCGAAGGGGCGCGCCAGAACGCTGTAGCACCGCTCGGCCTCCGCGACGGACGCCACGCCTGCCAGCTGCGGAAACCGCGCCTCGAGGCCCTGCCGCACGTCCGGCGCCATCATCTGCAACGCCATGGGACCGGGAAAGAAGCTCTCGCTCGGGCTGCCTTCGGCGAAGATGATCTGGTGGGCATCGAACATCAGATGGAAATAGGTCACGGCCTTCTTGCCATGCGCGATGCGCACGCCCGGCACGATATCCGTCAGATGGATCGCCCGCACGAGGTGATCCGTGCCCACCATCATCCCGTGCTGGCGCGAGACCAGGAGGTCGCGCTCATTGCCCAGCGCACCTGCCGGGATAAGCACGGGACGCAGGCCGATATCGGCCTTGAGCGCCTCCGCCCCCACCTCGCGGCGGCCGATCCAGGCCAGGGGCTGCGCGCCGTTGTCCTTCGTGCAGACCAGATCGCCCGCGCGCAGCGTCTCGATGGCGACCTCGCCATTGGGGGTCAGGATGCGCGTGCCCTCGGTAAAGCAGACGATCCCGGTATTGTCGTATGAGAAGGTCCCGCCATCGGCACCGAGCACGGTCAGGGAATTGGCGCCGAACTGGGCGTTGTCGGTATAATCGACTGCGTTGCCTTCGTCGTCGAAGGCATTGGACTGGTTCAGGATGCCGTCATCCGCGAGGTCGGCATTCAGCTCGTCGAGGCTGTCGTAATACGCGCCGAGATCGATGAAATCGTTGTTCGTCGGGTCGTCGTCACCCGCGCCCGCGATGTTGAAATCGGTGATCGTGTCGGTGCCGTCCGACAGGGTGAAGATGTCGTTGCCATCGCCGCCGGTCAGGCTGTCATTGCCAAGGCCACCGTCGATCGTGTCATCGCCGGAGCCACCGATGATCGTGTCGTCACCGGCACCCGCATCGACGACGAGGGGCGCGGAGGAGGCGGTGCCGTCGAAGCTGTCCGCGCCGCTGGAAAGCTCGAAGGCCTCGATCTCGGTGAAGGTGCCGCTGTCGCCGTCCGCGTCGGTGTAGGTGCCGCTTTCATTGCCGTTGAGCAGCACCGTGACCGCATCATCCGCATCCGCGAAGGACAACGTGTCGAAATCGGTCCCGCCCTCGCCGCCGGTGATGGTGGCCGTGCCGAAGCCCGCGTTGAACAGGTCCGCGCCATCGCCACCTTCGAGCGTCGAGAGACCAGAGCCCTCGGTCAGGACGTCGTCGCCCGCCCCACCAACGAGGCTGTCACCCGTCCCGGTGCTGTCGCCTGCGATCAGCGTGTCGTTGCCATCCCCGCCGAGGAGCGTGTCGTCGCCAGCCCCGCCCGACAGGACGTCGTCGCCAATGCCGCCCTCGAGGCTGTCATTGCCGTCCCCGCCATCAAGCGAGTCGTTGCCATCATCGCCGGTGATCGTGTCGTCGCCCGCCTCACCGAAGATCGTGTCGGCCCCGGCGCCGCCCGTGATCACGTCATCGTCCGGCGCGGTCGGGATCACGTCATACGACATGTCGGTGACCCAGATGCCCTGGGTCCCGCCTTGCAGGTTGGCATAGCTGATATCGACCGACGAGACCGGACCGGCAATCTCCACCAGCACCGCGCCGCCTGCTTGTGCCGCGGTATCGGCATTCGTGCTTGCGGTGATGGTATTGCCGCTGACGGTATCCGCACCGAAGGGCGTCAGCTGGACGGTGACCGGATCGCCGTTCGCGTCGATGGCGGTGACGGTCACGAGGTCCGTATGGTTGCCGGCGCCCCAGTCGATATCGTTGATGATGAAGGTCAGGTTTTCGACCTCATCCTCGTACTCTGCGGTCGCCCCGCTGAACCCGATGGTGGTGGTCGAGGTGGGGCCATCCCCGTTGCCGAAGAGGAAGAGCGACGAGTTCGTCGCGAAGCCCTCACTGCCCACGAATTGGGGCTGGCCAGTGTCGATCTCGAAGGTCGGGGCGTTATTGCCGGTATTCGCGAACGCGACCGTGACATCGACGGCGCCTGCATTCTGGGTGAAGCCGCCCGAGACATCCGTGCCGTCCGGGGCGACGTCGCTCCACTGGAAGGTCTCGTTGAGGTTCGGGTTCGTCAGCGTGTCGCTGCCGCCATAGATCAGGTCGTCGCCGCTGCCGCCATCGATCGTGTCCGACCCTTCGCCGCCATAGACGGTGTCGTTGCCCGCGCCCGCGAAGATCGTGTCGCCGAACGCGGCCGGGTTCTGGTCGATGCCTTCGAGTTGCGGATCGTTGTAGCCGAAGTCGATGGAATCGTTGCCCGCCGTGCCCTCGATCGTGCCGATCGTGTAATCGTCATAGGTGAAAAGCGGATCACCCGCGGCGGCATTGGGTGTCGTATCGACCTGGTCGACCGTGTAGCTGCGGCCCTGAACGAGGGTCTGTTCCGACAGCGTGTAATAGCCGGTGGAATCCCCGGAGGTGACGCGCAGGGTGGCGACCTGGAACGTCTCCCCGGTGACGGTATCCGTGACCGTCCAGACCTCTTCGGCGTAGACCGATACGTTGGTGGATGTGCCGCTTGGCGTTGTGACCGTGGCGGTCGCGGTCTCGCCGGCCCCGATATCTTCGAGCGTAAGCGACCCGGCACCCGGCTGGTTATCGGTGATCGTCGCCGTGCCGCCGGTATCGGCGGCACCGGTCCACGTCCGTGTCACGCCTGCGGTTGTGCCCCAGACGTTCAGCGGATCCGTGATGTAGATGTCCACCGAATACGTCGGCATCGACCTGCTCCTTGCTCGAACGGGTGCCGTTTTTGGTAAACGGCGCGACCGCGAGAGCCCAAATTTCCCCGTTTGCACGGGTTTGTTTCGAAGTCAGATACGATGCGCAGGTGTCTTAAATGCGCTGAGAATTAGGCGAAAATTTGTAGTTAATTTTAGGGTCAAAGGGCTGTCAGGGTATTCTGAGCCGGCGCGGCCCTCCGGTCACATAGCCTCGTCCTGCTGCTGCCGCCCTGTCGCGGGCGGCGCCTCCGCGCATTGCAATGGGCGGCGGCTTTCGATCAATGTCGCCGCGCAACGACGAGGATCCGATACATGACGAAAGAGACCGCAATCACCGCAATATCGGACTATTTCGATACGGGAGCATTCACCGACGAATTGGCCGGCCTCGTGGCCTTCGAGACGGAAAGCCAGAACCCCGATCAGGCGCCCGAACTGATGCGCTACCTGCGCGAGCCCATGACCGACCGGCTGAGCCGGATGGGGTTTTCCTGCGAAATCCACGCCAATCCCGTCGCTTCGGCCCATCCGATCCTTGTTGCAAGGCGGCAGGAAAGCGCAGACCTGCCAACCATCCTGATCTACGGCCACGGCGACGTGATCCGTGCCCAGCAGGACCAATGGCGGGAGGGTCTGCATCCCTTTCGCCTCAAGGAGGAAGGCGCGCGGCTTTATGGACGCGGAACGGCGGACAACAAGGGACAGCACCTGATCAACCTCGCCGCGCTCGAGGCCGTGCTGCAGACGCGCGGCGCGCTCGGCTTCAATTGCTGCGTGGTCATCGAGACCGGCGAAGAGACCGGCTCTCCCGGTCTTGCCGAGTTCTTCGAAGCGCATAAGGACGCAATTGGCGCGGACGTCCTGATCGCCTCGGACGGCCCGCGTCTGCAGCCCGGGACGCCCACCCTGTTCATGGGCTCGCGCGGCGGTCTGACCTTCGATCTGGTCGTCGATCTGCGGGACGGGGCGCATCATTCGGGCAATTGGGGCGGCCTGCTTGCGGATCCCGCGATGATCCTTGCCCAGGCGCTGTCCTGCATCACCGATGCGCGCGGCCAGATCCGGGTTCCCGAATGGCGCCCGGAGAGCCTCACCGACGACATCCGCGCCGCCCTGCGCGACCTGCCCATCGAAGACGAGGACGGCCCGTCGGTGGATGAGGATTGGGGCGAGGAGGATCTGACCCCGACCGAGCGGGCCTTCGGCTGGAACAGCTTTGCCGTGCTGGCCATGACGAGCGGCGTGCCAGAGGCGCCGGTCAACGCGATCTCGGCCAAGGCCCGCGCCACCTGTCAGCTGCGTTACGTCGTGGGGACCGATCCCGCGGAGATCCTGCCTGCGCTCAGACGGCATCTCGACGCGCATGGGTTCTCTGCGGTCCGGGTCGATCCCTGCGAGACGGGGCTTTTCCAGGCGACACGCCTGTCGCCCGATCACCCCTGGGTGCGTTTCGTGGCAGGCTCCCTCACCCGCACCTCGGGGCAAGCGCCGCATATCCTGCCCAACCTCGCAGGATCGCTGCCAAACGATGTCTTCGCCGATATCCTTGGTATCCCGACCGTCTGGGTGCCGCATTCCTACCGCGCCTGTTCCCAGCACGCGCCCGACGAGCATGTTCTGACATCGGTCTGCCGCGACGGCCTCAGGCTGATGGCCGGGCTGTTCTGGGATATCGGGGCGGAAGAGACGCCGCGCTGAGCCTGCTCCCGCGCCTCAACGCGCACGTTGTAGGACCCACTGGTCTCCCCCGGCATGGAACGGCGGTTGACACGCCGCCCTTGGGCTGCACGTTACGCCTTGCAACAGGGGCGTCCGCGTCAGGCGGGCTGAGAAGCACCCTTCGAACCTGAACCGGATCATGCCGGCGGAGGAAGTTGCGGGGACGTCGCCGAACCTGCGCCGCGTCTGCCGTGCCTCCGCCCGAAAGGAGGCCAGATGACACATCCCGGATCGTCTCTCCGGACGCTGCGCGAGACAGCGCCCCTCGTCCATAACATCACCAATTTCGTCGCGATGAACACGATGGCGAACGTGCTTCTGGCGATCGGTGCCTCGCCCGCCATGGTGCATGCCCGCGTCGAGGTCGCGGAATTTGCCGCCCTCGCCCAGGCGCTGACGGTTAATATCGGCACCGCCGATCCCGAATGGGGGGCCGCCATGGAGGAGGCCGCTGGGGTCATGGTCGCCCATGAGCGCCCCTGGATCCTCGACCCGGTCGGCGTCGCCGCGACGCGCTTCCGTCAGGACCTGACGGCGCGGCTTCTGGACCAACGGCCCACTGTGGTGCGCGGCAATGCCTCGGAAATCCTGACACTTGCGGGCCTCGGCGGTCAGGCCCGCGGGGTCGATGCGGGCGACAGCGTGGCCGATGCCGAAAGTGCCGCCCGCCAATTGGCGCAGCGCACAGGTGGTATCGTCGCCGTGTCGGGCCCGGTGGATTTCGTCACCGACGGCAGCCGGGCGGCGCGCGTGGCGAACGGTCATCCGCTGATGGCGAAGATCACGGTGATGGGCTGCTCGCTCAACGGCGTTATCGCCGCGTTCTGCGTGGGCCAGCCGCCTTTCGAAGCGACGCTGGCAGCCATGTCCGCCTACGGTGTGGCCGGAGAGGTGGCAGGCCAAACGGCGCAGGGTCCGGGCAGCTTTCAGCCCGCCTTCCTCGATGCGCTGCATGCGCTGACGCCGGAGGCTCTCGATGCCGCCGCCCGGATCGAGGTCGTGTCGTGATCGGCGCAGTCTATTTCGTCACCGACCCCACCGCCGACCGCCCCGTGATCGATCAGGTGATGGCCGCGGCCCGCGGCGGCGCCTGGGCCGTTCAGATCCGCGACAAATCCGCGCCGGATGCGGAGATCGCTTCACTCGTGCGCAAGGTGCAGCCCGACCTTTCGGCCCTTGGTGTCCGGCTCTTCGTCAATGACCGGATCGCAGTCAGCGCCGGGACCGGGACGGATCTGCATATCGGTCAGGGCGATGGCGATCCGGAGCGCTCGCGGGCAGAGATTGGCTCAGAGGCCCTGCTGGGCCTGTCGGTCGAGACGGAGGCACAATGCGCGGCCATCCCGGAGGGTGTCGATTACATCGGCGCGGGTCCCTATCGGGCGACACCCACGAAGCCCGACGCCGCGGCGCCCATCGGGGCGGCGGGGCTCGCGCGGATCGTCGCGGCCTCTTCGGTGCCGGTCGTGGCCATCGGTGGGCTGGGGGCGGCCGACATCCCCGCTCTGAAGCGCGCGGGCGCTGCGGGACTTGCGGTCGTCTCGGCCATTGCCCGCGCGACTGACGCGGAAGCCGCGACGCGGCACCTTGTCGACGCATGGAGGCGCGCATGATCCCCAACATCCTTTCCATTGCCGGGTCGGACCCTTCGGGCGGCGCGGGCATTCAGGCCGATCTGAAGGCGATCTCGGCAAATGGCGGCTATGGCATGGCCGCGATCACGGCGCTCACGGCGCAGAACACCCAAGGCGTGCGGGCCGTCACGCTGACCGCGCCCGAAATGGTGACCGCACAGATCGACGCCATCCGCGCGGATATCGCCGTCGATGCGGTCAAGATCGGCATGCTGGGCAGCGCTGCAATCATTGAAGCGGTTGCAGCGGCCTTGGACGGGCTGGCGGCGCCCCTGGTGCTCGATCCGGTGATGGTGGCCAAGGGCGGGGATCGTCTGCTCGCCACCAACGCGGTCGAGGCCCTGCGCGATCGGCTCCTGCCAATAGCCACCCTGATCACGCCGAACCTGCCCGAGGCGGCGGACCTTCTGGGCACGGATGCGGCCCGAACACGGGACGCGATGGAGGCGCAGGCGGCAGCGCTTCTGGCACTCGGCCCAGATGCGGTGCTGCTCAAGGGCGGGCATCTGACCGGCGCGGACAGCCCCGACCTTCTGATGACCCAAGCGGGCGCGCATTGGCTCGAAGGCCCCCGCACGTTCACGCGCAATACCCACGGCACTGGCTGCACCCTTTCCGCGACGCTCGGCACGCAATTGGGTCACGGCCATGCGCTGCCCGAAGCAACCGCGCGGGCGAAAGCCTATATCGCCGCGGCCATCGCGCATGCGGACGATCTGAAGGTCGGCTCGGGCCACGGACCCGTGCATCACTTCCACGCTTTCGCAGACAGGCAGGGTTGAGCACCGCGGCGCGCGGCGCGATATGCCGCGCGGTCCGCAGGCTCTTCGCGGGCTTTGGGATCGCCACCTGACGCAGGCAGACGTCGATTTGACGGAACGATTGCGCGCGGGCGGCGTCATCACAGCCGGACCTTTGCGATAGGATGACGGGCGGTTGCGAGGATCGGGGCATTCAAAAGCCCCAATCCGGAGACATTGCCATGACCCGTATCCTCGCCCTGCCCCAGAGCGTCCGTAGCCATCCTCTTATAACGATCTTCCGCCAGATACGCGAGGCGCGACGCCAGGCGCGCGATGCCGCGCGTCTCGACACCCTGCCGCGCGACCGGCTGGACGACATGGGCATCGCCCCGCGCAGCGAGGCCAATCGCCGTCACAGCGGCGCGCGAGGACCGATCCACCAGATGCCGCTGTGGTAAGCCCTCGCGCGGCGCGCGCTCAGGTGTTGAAGAGGAAGTGCAGCACGTCGCCATCCTTGACGACGTAGCCCTTGCCCTCGGCGCGCATCTTGCCCGCGTCCTTCGCGGGTTGTTCCCCGCCCAGGGTTACGAAATCGTCGTAAGCGATGGTTTCGGCGCGGATGAAGCCCTTCTCGAAATCGCCGTGGATCACACCAGCGGCTTTCGGCGCGGGCGTCCCGATCGGAATCGTCCAGGCGCGCGCTTCCTTGGGACCGACGGTGAAATAGGTCTCAAGCTGCAAAAGCTGGTAGCCCGCCTTGATCAACCGGTCGAGACCCGCCTCGTCGAGCCCCATTTCCTCGAGGAACATCGCGGCTTCCTCGGCATCGAGCTGGGAGATTTCCTCTTCGATCTGGGCCGAGATCACGACGTGGGAATTGCCCTGCTCGGCAGCCATCTTTGCCACGGCGTCGGAATGGGCGTTGCCGTTGGCGGCATCCGCCTCGGCGACGTTGCAGACGTAAAGCACGGGCTTTGCGGTCAGAAGCTGGAGCATGCGCCACTGCTTCAGATCGTCTTCCGCCACCTCGACCGTGCGGGCGGGCTTGCCCTCGTTCAGGGCCTCAAGCGCCATCTTCATCAGGCGTTCCTGCTGCACCGCCTCCTTGTCGCCGCCGCGCACCTTGCGCACGATGTTCTGGAGCCGCTTCTCGAGGCTTTCCATATCGGCGATGATCAGCTCGGTCTCGATGGTCTCGGCGTCCGAGACGGGATCGACACGGCCATCCACATGCACGACATCGCCATCTTCGAAACAGCGCAGCACATGCGCGATGGCGTCGACTTCACGGATATTCGCAAGGAACTGGTTGCCGAGGCCTTCGCCTTTCGACGCGCCCTTCACGAGGCCCGCGATATCCACGAAGGTCATCCGGGTCGGGATGATCTGCTTGGATTTGGCGATGTCGGCCAGCTTGTCGAGCCGCGTATCGGGGACCGCGACCTCGCCGACATTGGGCTCGATCGTGCAGAACGGAAAGTTGGCCGCCTGTGCGGATGCGGTGCGCGTCAGCGCGTTGAACAAGGTGGACTTGCCCACGTTCGGCAAGCCGACGATTCCCATGCGAAAGCCCATGTTCTGCCCTTTCCTGATGCCCGAACGGGGCGCTTCTATTGGCCTGCGGCTTCGGGCGCAAGGCTCTGCCCGGTGGCGGCGAATGTCGGCAAGGCGCGGGTCCAGAACCGGGCCAGCAGCAGGATTGCCGCCACGCCGAGACCGAGGACAAGACCGAACCACACCCCGATGCCGCCCCAGCCCAGCGGAAAGCCGAAAATGAGCGCCGCGGGCAGGCCCACCCCCCAATAGGCCAGCGCCGCCATCCACATTGGCGCACGCGTGTCCTGCACCCCGCGCAATAGCCCGAGCGCGATGACCTGCGCTCCGTCCACCACCTGAAAGAGTGCCGCCATCATCAAAAGCCCCGTGCCGATGGCGATGATGTTGAGGCGCGCGGGATCGGCGGGATCGAGAAACAGCCCGATCAGCGGCTCCGGCGCCAGGATGAAGACCGCCATCCCCAGCAGCGAAATCCCCCCTGACAGGATCAGCGCGGCCTTGGCCCCCCGCGCCAGATGCGCCGCATCCCCGCGCCCGAAGGCATTGCCGGTGCGGATCGTGGCCGCGTTGGAGAGGCCCATATGGATCATGAACACCGCCGTGGCGAGTTGGATCGCGATGCCATGGGCGGCAAGCGGGACGGCGCCCAGCCATCCCATCAGAATCGAGGAGGCCGCGAAGAGCCCGACTTCGGACAGATTGGTCAGACCGATGGGCCAACCCAGACGAAAGACCGCCCGGAGGCTTTCCACGTCCGGACGCCAGAACCGGGTGAAAAGGTCATGCTGCGGCAACGCCCGCAGGGCATAGAGGATCGCGCCCACAGCCGCGACCGAGTGCGTCAGCACGGACGCGATCGCGGCCCCCTGAATGCCAAGCTCCGGAAAGCCGAACCTCCCGAAGATCAGCACCCAGTTGAAGGGCACGTTCAGCAGCGCCGCGAGCACGGTGATCCAGAACACCGCGCGGGTGTGCTCCATCCCGGCTAGGTAGCTTTTCAGCACCATCACGCCGAGTGCCGGCGCCAGTCCGAGACCGGCAATGCGCAGATAGGTCTGGGCATCGCCCGCCAGCACAGCCTCCTGGCCGAGCGCACGCAGGATCGGCGCGGAGAACCAGAAGATCGGCAGCGTGGCGAGGAAGAACATCCCCGACAGCCACAGCCCCATCCGCGTGACCCGCCGCACCTGCACATCGTCGCCTTGCGCGGCGTGGCTGGCCACCATCGGCATGACCGCGAAGGCAAAGCCCGTCCCGAACATGAAAAAGGTCATGAAGACCGTCACGGCGAGCGTCAGCGCGGCCAGCTCCGCCACCCCGTACCAGCCGATCATGACCGTGTCGGTCAGGCCAATGGCAAACTGCGCGAGATGCCCGCCGACAAGCGGCAGGCCCAGCACGGCCGTGGCGCGCAGATGGCGCGGGAAGGACAGCTCGATATGCGTCATGGGCTGGGCTTACGCCCGGCCCTCGCGCGGCGCAAGATCGGCCGTCGGCGCTACGCTGTCGCGTCCTGTGCGGGCGGATGCAGCGATGCCCCGAGGATGTGCTGATCGTGCAGGATCACATGCGCCGCGCGCCCCACGATTAGCGGATCGGGTCCCTTCACGATGCGCGCATCCTTGCCCGGATAATCCAGCGAGGACAGGAAATGCCGCATGCAATTGAGCCGCGCGCGCTTCTTGTCGTCGGATTTCACGATGGTCCAGGGCGCATCGGCCGTGTCTGTGTAGAAGAACATCGCCTCCTTGGCCTCGGTGTAATCATCCCAGCGATTGAGGCTCGCCATATCGATGGGCGAGAGTTTCCACTGCTTCAGAGGATCGGTTTCCCGGCTGCGGAACCGTGCGCTCTGTTCGTCGCGAGTGACGGAGAACCAGTATTTGTAAAGCCGGATGCCCGAGCGCACGAGCATCCGCTCAAGCTCCGGTGTCTGACGCATGAATTCGAGGTATTCGTGCGGCTCGCAGAACCCCATCACCCGCTCCACCCCGGCACGATTATACCAGGACCGGTCATACAGAACGATCTCGCCGCAGGTCGGCAAATGATCGATGTAGCGCTGGAAATACCACTGCCCGCGCTCTTCGTCGGTCGGTTTGTTCAGCGCCACGACGCGCGCGCTGCGTGGATTCAGATGCTCCGTGAAGCGCTTGATCGTGCCGCCCTTCCCGGCCGCATCGCGCCCCTCGAACAGAAGCACGAATTTCTGGCCGGTCTCCTGCGCCCAGAGCTGGACCTTCAGCAGTTCGGCCTGCAGGCGTGCTTTTTCGCGCTCGTAGCTGCGGCGCGACAGCCGCGTCTGGTAGGGATAGCCGCTCTGATCGAAGGTGGTTGGCTCCGGGGCGGGTGTTTCAATGACCTCATCGGGCTGGGCAGCAGTGTCCTTGGGCGCCATCCTGTCGTCTCCTGTCATCGTCGGGATCGACCGGAGACTATGCGCGTCGCAATGGCAGGACCTTGATGCAGGTCAACGAAAGCTCATTCCGGTCGCGGCGGCATTCCCAACGCGTCGCGCCAGCGTTCCGGCGGGGCAAAGCCCAGAAGGCGGCGGGCCTTCTCGATGGAGAAGAACGTCTCGTATTCGCCCATCTCGGATGCGAAGGGCACGCCGGGATAGAAGCGTTCGGCAATCGCCGCGGTGCTCAGATCGACGGAAGGCTCCGGGTTGGCGACGTTGAACACCTCATAGCCCAGCCCGTCGGTGCGCAGGCACCGCTCCACCATCAGGCCCAGATCGCGCGCGTCGATATACGCGAAGATGTTGCGGCGGCGCAGGTCGGGATCGGCCACAAAGTCCGGAAACATTTCTTCGTATTCATGGGGTTCGATGACGTTGTTGATGCGCAGCCCGTAGATATCGCGGCCCGAGCGCGCCTGAAAGGACCGCGCCGTGGCCTCGTTGCAGATCTTCGACATGGCGTAGCTGTCATGGGGCACCGTGGGATGCGCTTCATCGACGGGCAGGTAGTCGGGGCGCACCTCGCCTTGCGCGAAACAGATGCCGTAGGTCGTCTCCGACGAGGCGAAGATGATCTTCGGCACACCGAGTTTCACCGCCGCCTCGATGACGTTGTAGGTGGAGGTGACGTTGTTGGCGAAGGTCACGTTATCCGCCGTGAGCCCGATCCGCGGCACGGCGGCGAAATGCACCACCGCATCCACGGGCTCGACGCCCTTGCCATCGAGATCGGCAATGTCGAAGACCTGCGTCATCGCGTTCCAGACCTGTCCGCTATCGGTCAGATCCACGTCGAGATCATGGATGCCCTCCGCGCCGAGCGGCGTTTGGTCCAGGTTCAGGATGCGATGCCCCTGATCGCGCAGATAGGGCAGCACGTGCCGCCCCGCCTTGCCGCTGCCGCCTGTGAACACGATACGCATCTGAGCCTCCTTCGCCCCGACATTGACCTGTCGATGGGCCATTGATTTTCCGTCGCCGATCCGGCACTCACACGCTCGGATCACAGGACGGGACTTAGAATGACACGGATCGACGCCAAGTTCGCGACGCTGCGCGCAGAAGGCAAGAAAGCCTTCGTGTCCTACGTGATGGCGGGTGATCCCGACGTGCCGACCTCGCTCGAGCTGATCAAGGGCCTGCCGGGCGCAGGTGTCGACATCATCGAGTTGGGCCTGCCCTTCACCGATCCAATGGCCGACGGCCCGACGATCCAGGAAGCTGGCCAGCGTGCGCTGGCCGGGCACATGACCCTCGACCAGACGCTGCAGATGGTGGCCGATTTCCGCAAGGGCGATGACGAGACGCCGATCGTGATGATGGGGTATTACAACCCGATCTATTCGCGCGGCGTGGACCGGTTCCTGGAACAGGCCAAGCAAGCCGGGATCGACGGGCTGATCATCGTCGACCTGCCGCCCGAGGAAGACGACGAGCTCTGCATTCCCGCCCAGAAGGCCGGGCTGAACTTCATCCGCCTCGCCACCCCCACCACCGACGACAAGCGCCTGCCCAAGGTGCTCGAGAACACGTCTGGCTTTGTCTATTACGTCTCGATCACCGGGATCACCGGTGCGGCCGCGGCCAAGGCCGAAGACGTAGCGCCCGAGGTGGCCCGCATCAAGGCGCAGACCGATCTGCCGGTCATCGTGGGCTTCGGCATCCGCACGCCCGACGCCTCCGAGAGCATCGCGGCGATTGCCGATGGCTGCGTCGTGGGCTCGGCCATCGTGAGCGAGATGGCTCAGGGCAAGCCGGTCTCCGAAGTACTGGCCTTCGTGAAATCCCTTGCGGATGGCGCGCACCGGGCCTGAGCCTTTGCGCGGATGTCGCGCACCGCATCCCTGATCTAGAAGCGCCTCTGCGCTGGCCCGCCCTGCGAGGCGGCCTTACCGCCCCCATTTTGCAGCGATTGAGCACAGGGCCCTGATCCGGACCCCGCGCGGAGCAACCGGCATACATTTACTTGCCCTGAGGCGCGAGCGCACGACATTACACCGCAAGACCCCGACCCGAGAGGACAGCATGCCGACACCCAAAACCCAGATCGTCGTCGTGGGCGGCGGCGCAGGCGGGCTTGAACTCGTTCGGCGGCTCGGCGCGAAATACGGGCGCGAAAAGCACGACATCATCCTTGTCGACCGCGACCGCACCCATGTCTGGAAACCGCTCCTGCACGAGGTGGCGGCGGGCTCGCTCGACCCCAATCTCGACGAGGTGGGTTATGGCGGCCACGCCGCGCGATGGGGCTATCGCTTCTTTAACGGCGCGCTCGAAGGCATTGATCGCGAACGACAAAAGATCATCACCGCGCCGCTTCTCGATGACGACGGAGAGGTCATAATCGACCGCCATGAGATCCGCTATGATTACCTCGTGCTGGCCATCGGCGGTGTCTCCAACGATTTCGGCATTCCGGGCGTGCGCGACCATGCGATGTTTCTGGAGAACCGCCCGCAGGCCGATGCCTTCCGCAAGCGCCTTCTCAATGCCTGTCTGCGCGTCAACGAACGGCGCCAGAGCGGCGACAGCGATGCCAAGCTGAAGATCTGCATCGTCGGCGGTGGTGCGACCGGTGTCGAGCTTTCGGCGGAATTGTTCAACGCTGCCAAGGGCCTGCGCACCTACGGGCTTGAAGTGTTCGACGAAGACGCGCTCGAGGTGTCGCTCCTGGAGGCCGGGCCGCGCATATTGCCCGCGCTGCGCGAGGATTTGTCGGAGGCCGCCTCGACCGAGCTGCGCGCGCTCGGCATCGACGTCCGCACCGGCGCGATGGTCTCCGAAGTTGAGAAGAACCGCGTTCACGTCAAGGATGCCGATCCCATCGAGGCGGACATGATCCTGTGGGCCGCGGGCGTGCGCGGGGACCACGGCGTGGCTGCGATGAGCGATCTGGAACTCGATCGCATCGACCGCATCCTGGTGCGTCCCACCCTGCAGACGGTCACGGATGACCGGATCTTCGCGATTGGCGATTGCGCGAATTGCACGCTGCCGGGCGACGACCGGCCGATCCCGCCCCGTGCGCAATCCGCGCATCAGATGGCGTCCTGCGTCTTCGACAATCTCAACCGCATCATGTCCAAGCAGACGCCGCGCGATTTCGTCTACAAGGACCACGGCGCGCTGGTGAACCTCTCACGCTTCGACACGATCGGATCGCTTATGGGCAATCTCATGGGCGGTTCGATGGCGCTGCAGGGCCGGATCGCGCGGTTTGCGTATAACTCGCTTTACCGCATGCACCTGCTTGCGGTGCATGGCTGGTTCATGGGCGCGTTCATGATTGCCGCCGGCCGGGTGAACAAGGTTCTGCGTCCCAAGCTCAAACTGCATTGAGCGCGCATATCTGCGACAGTTTTCCTCTGGCCACGCCCCCGGCTCTTCCGTAGGTACGGGAAAACCTGACCTGGGAGCGCCAAGCGATGAACGAACTCGTTAATTCCTTCATGACCGGGCCCGACGAAAAGGGCCGCTTCGGCGATTTCGGTGGCCGTTTCGTCTCCGAGACGCTGATGCCGCTGATCCTCGAGCTTGAGGAACAGTACGAGCATGCCAAGACCGACCAGAGCTTCTGGGACGAGATGGATTTCCTCTGGAAGCATTACGTCGGCCGCCCCTCGCCGCTCTATCATGCCGAACGTCTGACCGAGCGGCTGGGCGGCGCCAAGATCTACATGAAGCGCGACGAGCTGAACCATACCGGTGCGCACAAGATCAACAACGTGCTGGGCCAGATCATCCTCGCCCGCCGCATGGGCAAGACCCGCATCATCGCCGAGACGGGCGCCGGCCAGCACGGCGTGGCCACCGCGACGGTCTGCGCGAAGTTCGGCCTGAAATGCGTGGTCTACATGGGCGCCCATGATGTCGAGCGGCAGCAGCCCAACGTCTTCCGCATGAAGCTTCTCGGTGCCGAGGTGGTGGCCGTGACCTCCGGCCGCGGGACCCTCAAGGATGCAATGAACGACGCACTGCGCGACTGGGTCACCAATGTGCGCGACACCTTCTACTGCATCGGCACGGTGGCGGGTCCGCACCCCTACCCGGCCATGGTCCGCGACTTCCAGTCGATCATCGGCAAGGAGACGCGCGAACAGATGCACGAGGCCGAGGGCCGTTTGCCCGACACGATCATCGCGGCCATCGGCGGTGGCTCCAACGCGATGGGACTGTTCTATCCGTTCCTCGACGACCCGTCGGTGAACATCATCGGCGTCGAAGCGGGCGGCAAGGGCGTCTCCGACAAGATGGAGCATTGCGCCTCGCTGACCGGCGGACGCCCGGGCGTGCTGCACGGCAACCGCACCTACCTGCTGCAGGACGATGACGGGCAGATCCTCGAAGGCTTCTCGATTTCGGCGGGCCTCGATTATCCCGGCATCGGGCCGGAGCATTCCTGGCTGCACGATATCGGCCGCGCGAAATACGTCTCGATCACCGATGCCGAGGCGTTGGAGGCGTTCCAGCTCTGTTGCGAAAGCGAGGGCATCATCCCCGCGCTGGAGCCGTCGCACGCGCTGGCCCACGTCATGAAGATCGCACCCGAACTGCCTGCGGATCATATCATCTGCATGAATATGTGCGGGCGCGGCGACAAGGATATCTTCACGGTCGCCAAGGCCTTGGGCCGGGACCTGTCGTAAATCCGGAAGGTGTGAGGCGCCGTCAGATCGCGATGGCGGTTCCTTCGCGCTGAAGGGCACGTCCTGCACGCGTTACCCTTTTTGCGTCATCTATCGCGCGTCCGGCACTGCTGGGCGCGCGATTGTTTTTGGACCGATGTGACGCGCAGGACTGTTGGGACAGGGGGTAAAGGCGAAATCTGGCCCGCATCTTCAAAATTGTTCGGAATATGAAATTCTTACGCCTAATCGCCCCCGAAATTCGCAAAATTCATTGATTTTTCACAAGGCCGCTGGAGAAGCGATGCCCGCGAGAGCTATGCTGCCACCCACGAGATCTGTAATGAGCGCAGATATCGGCCCGCTCAAAACGGACCTGAGAGGCGATCATTCGCTCGGATCACTCCGATGGGCTTCGAGCACGTCCATCGGCACAATCTCCAAGGCCCGCTGATGCGTCGAGGACAGAGATACGCGGGGCGCGCAGCCCTCCTCATGGGCCTGCATGAACCGGCCCGCGCAGAGGCACCAGCTGTCACCGGGTTTCAGACCGGGGAAGTTGAACTCGGGCCGGGGCGTGGAAAGATCGTTCCCTACATACTTGGAATAAGCCAGAAATTCCTCTGTCAGAACGGCGCATACCGTGTGGCTGCCGCGGTCGGCATCGCAGGTATTGCAGGCCCCGTCGCGGAAAAAGCCGGTCAGCGGATCGCTCGAACAGGGTTCAAGCGGCTCTCCCAGCACGTTGATGGATGGATCTTTTTCCATTCTCCGCTCCTTCGCAGGATTACTTGAACCGATCGACAAGGCGCTGCAGCGCCGAGCGATCATCCGGTGCGGGCTCAGGGGCTGCCTCGGGCGCCGGCTCCGGTTTGCTCTTAGGTTTCTGAGGCTTGTCAGGCGACGTTGAACTGCGCGGCGGTGCGGTGCGCAATGCCACCTTGTTCATGAACCCGGCATTGTCCCCGTCTGCCAGCATCGGCGCCCCGTCCGAGATGCCGCGCATCAGATCGTCGAGCCAGTCCTGCTCTGCCTTTGCGAAATCGTGCAGGACATAGCCCGAGACAAGCTCCTTGCGGCCCGGATGCCCGATGCCGAGGCGCACACGCCCGTAGTTTTCCCCGATATGCGCGTGGATCGAACGGAGGCCGTTATGGCCCGCGTGACCGCCGCCCTGCTTCACCTTCAACCGGCCCGGTGCAAGGTCCAGGTCGTCGTGAAAAACGACGATATCCTCCGGTGCAATCTTGTAGAAACGCGCAGCTTCTCCAACGGCTTGGCCGGACTTGTTCATGTACGTGCCAGGCTTGAGCAGCAGCACCTTGTCACGGCCGAGCCGCCCCTCCGCGATCTCGCCCTGAAACTTCGACTTCCACGGTGCGAGGCCATGATCCTCGGCAATCCGGTCGAGCGCCATGAAACCGATATTGTGGCGATGCCCGGCATAATCGCGCCCGGGATTTCCAAGACCCACCAGCAGTTTCATCGCATACCCCTTTGCCGTTCTGGCTCACAGATAGGGCAAGCCCCTGCGCGCTGCAAACACCGCAAACGAAAACGGCCCCGCCCGAAGGCGAGGCCGTTGAAATCAGACCAGAGGGGCGGATTACTCTTCGCCCTGCTCCGTCTCGCCTTCGACGGTCTCGGCGTTCTGCTCGATGACCTCGGTCTCGGGCTCTTCGTCGTCGTCGGACGCGGCCAGGCCGGAGGGTGCGGAGATCGAGCAGATCGCGAAGTCGCGGTCGATCGTGGGCTTGGAGCCGGAGGGGAATTCCACGTCGGAGGCCGACACGGAATCACCGATCTCGAGCTTCGAGAGGTCCACAACCACCTTCTCGGGGATGTCGCCCGCGGTCACCACGAGTTCGATCTCGGGACGGATCACGGTCAGAACGCCGCCTGCCTTGAGGCCGGGGCATTCCTCTTCGCCGGTGAACTCGACCGGGATGAAGATCGCGATCTTCGAGGTGCGGCGCAGACGCATCAGGTCGAAATGCGTGGGCAGGTCCTTGACCACGTCGCGCTGAACGTCGCGGCATATCACACGCACATCGTCATGGCCTTCAACCTTGAGGTTGAACAGCGTCGCCTTGAAGCGACCGGCCTTGAGGCGCTTGATCAGCGCGTTGTACGGGATGTTGATCGGCAGCGGGTCCGTGTCGCCACCAAAAACAATGCCCGGAACCATGCCATCGCGGCGGGCCTGACGAGCGGCGCCCTTGCCTGTCCCCGTCCGTTCCAGGGCGTGAAGATCAGGAATCTCTCCAGCCATATCTCAATTCTCCATAATACGGGCAGGGATCCTCCAAGGCTGTATCCCCGCGTGAAGCCCGCGCGATATAGCGGTTGGGGCGGTTTGACAAGTGTGGATCCTGCAGAATCCGCATCATGTCACCCGGCCGCATATCCTCTGGCCGATCGTGGCCCGCTATGTCAGTCGACACGCATGGGATTCGCCAAGGATTTTCGCATCAGCCGAGGGCCCGCCATGTCGTTCATGGCGTTGGGCCTGTTCTGGGGTGCCTTCGCGGCCTCGGTGCCGGATGTCAAACGCGCAGCCGGTCTCAGCGATGCGGGTCTGGGGCTCGCGCTTCTGGTCTCGACGCTGGGGGCTGTGGCCGCGATGTGGCTGGCGCCGCGTATCGAGGCACGGCTCGGCGCGCGGGCGCTTGGCGTCATCACCGGGATCGCGGCCTTCGGGGCGCTGCTGCCGGGTCTGGCGGGTTCGCCGCTGGCCTTCACGGCGGCGATGGTAGCGGCCTGTGCGGGCTACGGCCTTCTGGATGTGGCGATGAATGCCCGCGTCAGCGCGCTTGAGGCCGAGAGCGGGCGCAGCCTGATGAACCTCAATCACGCAGCCTATTCGCTGATTTACGCGGTAGCCGCGGTTGCGGCGGGTCTGGCGCGGCAATGGGGCGCAGCACCCCTGGCCATCTTCACCGCCGTGGCACTGCTGAGCGGACTTGCCGCGTTCTACGTTCTGCGGGTGCCTGCCCCGGCCGGAGCCGCATCCGAAGGTCCGGACGCCAGCCAGCAGGGACCGGAAGGGCCCGCGCTGTCGCTGCCGATCATCCTGTCGGGCGGTGCGATCATCTGCCTGGCCTTTCTCGCCGAACAGGGGACCGAGGGCTGGTCCGCGCTGCATCTCGAACGCAGCCATGACGCAGGCGCTGCAGCCGGTGCCATCGGTCCTGCCCTTCTTGGGCTGACCATGGGGATCGGACGACTCTTCGGGCAGGTTGCGACGCGCTATGTGCGGGAATCGGTCCTGATCCGGGCGGCGGCACTGGTGGCGGCATCCGGTGCGGCCCTGGCCGCCCATGCGCCGCAGCTCGGCCTGGCCTATGCGGGCTTCACGATCATGGGGCTTGGCCTGTCGCTCATCGTGCCCACGGTCTTCGCCTGGGCGGGCAAGCGCATCCGGGCTCGCGACCGGGCGCTCATGGTCTCGCGCCTGTCGGTCGTGGGCTATGCGGGCTTTTTTGCGGGACCGCCGATGATGGGCCTTCTGGCCGAAGGGTTCGGCCTTGCCGCCTCCTTCACCGCGCTGGCGGTCCTGATCCTTGCGATCCCGGTCGTGCTCCTGCCGCTCATGCGTCGCGCGGCGCCTGATCCCATCCGTCGCTGAAGCCCTTGGGCACCATGAGAATATCGCGGTCCACATCCGCGATGTTGCGATGCCCGCAAAGGCCCATCGTGGTGCTCAGCTCGTTCTGGATCACCTCGAGCGAGCGGGTCACCCCCGCCTGCCCCATCGCCCCCAGACCGTAGACGTAGGCGCGCCCGATATAGGTGCCCTTGGCGCCCAGCGCGATTGCCTTGAGCACGTCCTGACCGGAGCGGATGCCACTGTCGAAATGCACCTCGATCTTGTCGCCCACGGCGTCGAGAATGGGCTCCAGCGCGCGGATCGAGGAGAGCGCGCCATCAAGCTGCCGCCCGCCATGGTTCGACACGACGATGGCGTCAGCCCCCACGTTCAGCGCCTCCCGCGCATCGCGGGGATCCATGATGCCCTTGATGATGAGCGGGCCGTCCCACATCTTGCGGAACTGCCGGATCCGGTCCCAGTCGAGCGACTGATCGAAGGCCTGCGAGGTCCATGTCGACAGCGAGGACGGGTCCGACACGCCTTTCGCATGGCCCACGATATTGCCGAAGAAGCGGCGCTTGGTGGACAGCATGCCAAGGCCCCATTGCACCTTGGTCATCATGTTGGCGACCGAGGCGGGCGTCAGTTTCGGCGGCGCGGAAAGCCCGTTCTTCACGTCCTTGTGGCGCTGGCCCAGCAGTTGCAGATCGACCGTGATGATGGCGGCCGAGCACTTGGCCTCCTTCGCGCGGTCGAAGAGACGCTGCATGAAATCATCGTCCTTCAGGGTGTAGACCTGCATCCAGAAGGGCTTGGAGATATTGGCGGCCACGTCCTCGATGGAGCAGATCGACATAGTCGACAGCGAATAGGGCACGCCGAACTTTTCGGCCGCCTTGGCCGCTTTGATCTCCCCGTCCCAATGCTGCATGCCGGTCAGCCCCACGGGGGCCAGCGCCACGGGCATCGACACGTCCTGCCCGATCATCTGGCTCGCGGTGGAGCGGTCGGCCATATCCTTGGCGATGCGCTGGCGCAGGTAGATCCGGTCGAAATCAGAGCTGTTCTCGCGGAAGGTCTGTTCCGACCAACTGCCCGACTCGGTGTAATCGAAGAACATCTTCGGGACGCGGCGGCGGTAGATGCGGCGCAGATCCTCGATCTCGGTGATGGTGGGCATTGGCTCGTCTCCTCCCGTTCTCCGACAATCGTTAGCAAGCGGGCGCAGGCCCCGCAATGCGGTGCCGAGGCCCCCGGTGTCGCATCCCCGCCTCGGGGGCGTTTCCATCGCCGGGGAACGCCGCTAGACATAACCTCACACGGAGAAGGGAGCCCGGGCATGCAGGTCGTCGCACTGGACGGATTGAAGGTGAATTACCGCGAAGACGGGGACCCGAACGGGCAGCCGGTGGTCTTCGCAAACTCGCTTGGCACGGATTTGCGGCTGTGGGATTCGATCCTGCCGCTCCTGCCCGAGGGCTACCGCTACATCCGCTACGACAAGCGTGGCCACGGACTAACGCAACTGACCAAGCCGCCCTACGGCATGGGCACGCTGGTCCGCGACGCCGAGATGCTGATCGACCATCTGGGCCTCGGCAACGTCGTTTTCGTGGGCTTGTCCATCGGCGGGCTGATCGCGCAGGGCCTTGCGGCCAAGCGGCCCGACCTCGTGCGCGCCATCGTGCTGTCGAATACCGGCGCCAAGATCGGCACGCGCGACATGTGGGACGAACGGATCGCCGCCGCGGAGGCAGGCGGGCTTGAGGCGCTCGCCGATGCCACCATGCAGCGCTGGTTCTCCGACGCCTTCCGCGGCACCGACGCCTTCCACGCCTGGCGCAACATGTTCGTTCGCCAACCCATGGAAGGATGGACCGGGTGCGGCGCGGCCATTGCGGGCAGCGATTTCTACACCACGACCGCAGCGCTGCGGATGCCGGCACTCGGAATTGCAGGCTCGGAAGATGGCTCCACCCCGCCTGACCTCGTACGCGAGACCGTGGACCTGATCGAAGGCTCCCGCTTTCACCTCATTCGCGGCGCGGGCCACCTGCCCTGCGTCGAGGCGCCCGAGGAATATGCCCGCGTCCTGTCGGACTTCCTGACAGGTCTGCCCGCAGAAAACTGAGGAGGTACCGTATGGCCCATTTCCTTCTGGTCCACGGCTCGTGCCATGGCGCGTGGTGCTGGCGCGACCTGATCCCGGCGCTCGAGGCGCAGGGACACACCACCCGTGCCATCGACCTGCCGTCGCACGGGAACGATCCGACCCCGCCCGGCGATGTGACGCTCGACGATTACGCCGCGGCCATTCACGACGCGCTCGACCGGCCTTCGATCGTGGTGGGCCATTCCATGGGCGGCTACCCGATCAGCCGGGCGGCCGATCTCGATCCGACCCATATCGAGAAGCTGGTCTATCTCTGCGCCTATGTGCCCCGGCCCGGCCATTCGCTGATCGAGATGCGCCTCAGCGCCCCCCGTCAGCCAATCCTGAAAGCCGTGCGAAAGGCCGAGGACGGCGTCACCTTCTCCATTCTGCCGGACCATGCGCGCGAGGTCTTCTACCACGATTGCAGCGACGAGCAGGTCGCCTTCGCGCTGGACCACGTCTGCCCGCAAGCGGTGCTGCCGCAGGACACCAAGGTCACACTGGGTGCGACTTACGCAAAGGTGCCCCGCGCCTACATCATCTGCGAAGAAGACAGCGCGATCCCGCCCGAGTTCCAGGAAGAGATGGCCGCCGATTTCCCGGCTGCAGACGTCACGCGCATGGCGACCTCGCATTCGCCCTTCTTTTCGGACCCGGCGGGCCTTGCCGCCCATCTGACGCGGATCGCGGGCACATGAGCGCGAGCCTTTTCGACAGCGCGCTTTACGGCAAGCTCGTTCCCACCGGTGAGGTCGCGCGGCTTTTCTCCGACACGGCCGAGGTCCGGGCGATGCTGATCGTCGAAGGCGCGCTTGCGCAGGTCCAGGGCGCTGCGGGCCTGATCCCCGAGATCAGCGCCAAGGCGATTCACCGCGCGTCGCTCGAATTGCAGATCGATCCCGGCGGTTTGGCGGAGGCCACAGGCGAAAACGGCGTGCCGGTCCCGGCGCTCGTCGCGGCCTTCCGCGAGTTGATGCAAGCGCCCGAACACGCGCAATACATCCATTTCGGCGCGACCTCGCAGGACATCATGGACACTGCGCTGATGCTGCGGCTGCGGCAGGTGCTGAGCCATTATGAGACCGGCCTGACGCGCGTGTTGCGCGCGCTGGCCGCCCAGGCCGAGACCCATGCCGATCTGCCCATGGCCGCGCGCACCTATGGCCAGCACGCCACGCCCACGACCTTCGGCGCCGTGGCCGCGTCCTGGGGCTGGCCGCTTCTGGCACTGCGCGGCGAGCTTGCGGATCTGCGGGACGGGCTCACCGTCTCCCTGTCGGGTGCTGCGGGCACGGCCTCGGTGCTGGGGCCCGATCCCGCGGCCGTGCGCGCGGCCCTGGCAAAGGCGCTGAACCTCGCCGATCCCGGCCATTCCTGGCACACGGATCGCGGGGCCATCACCCGGCTTGGCGCGTGGATCGCGCGCCTGACCGTGGCACTTGGCAAGATGGGCGAAGACCTGATCGCGCTCACCGCCTCCGAATGCCGGGAGCTGCGCCTTGGGGGCACGGGCGCCTCCTCGACCATGCCGCAAAAGCAGAACCCGGTCGCGCCCTCCGTTCTCGTGATGCTTCAACATCATGCCGCAAGCCTTTCAAGCTCCTTGCAAAATGCCGCGGTGCATCGGCACCAGCGCGACGGGGCGGCGTGGTTCACCGAATGGATGACGCTGCCGCAGCTCTGCCTGACCGGGGCGGCAGCGCTGGAACGCGCAGGTCCGCTCACCGAAGACCTGGCCCCCGATCCGGCCGCGATGCGCGCCACGCTGGCGGCATCGAAAGGCGCGCTGGCCGCCGAAGCCTTGTCCTTCGCGCTGGCCCGCACCATGCCCCGCCCCGAGGCGCAGGCTGCGATGAAGGCGCTGACCCGCGACACCGCCGAAAGCGGCGCGGATCTCGTGGCTACGGCGGCCCGCGCCTATCCCGATCTAGAGCCTGCGGATTTCACGCCCGAGCGGCTGACCGGCACCGCGCCCGACGAAGCGCGCGCCTTTGCCCGCGCCGTCCGGGATGCGGGCTGAGCGATGCGCACCGCCAAGGTCTTCCTCGTATCCACCGTGATGATCGACGCGATGGGCGTGGGGCTGATCATGCCGGTCATGCCCGACCTCATGCGCGAGGTGACGGGCAGCGATATCTCGAACGCGGCCCTTTGGGGCGGGCTTCTGGCCACGTCTTTCGCGCTGATGCAGTTCCTGTGCGCGCCGCTTCTGGGCTCATTGTCGGACCGGTTCGGGAGGCGTCCGGTGCTGCTGGGCGCGCTTTTCATCATGGCGCTCGATTACATAATCATGGGGGTGGCGGGCACGTTCTGGCTGTTGCTCCTGGGCCGTATCGTTTCGGGCATGACGGCGGCCACGCAATCGGCGGCCTCGGCGGCCATGGCGGACCTCTCCGCGCCCCATGAGAAAGCCGCGAATTTCGGGCTGATCGGCGCGGGCTTCGGCATGGGCTTCGTCATCGGGCCGATCTTCGGCGGCTTTCTGGGAGAGTTCGGCACCCGCGCGCCCTTCTTTGCTGCAGCAGCCCTCGCCGCGCTGAACCTCCTCATCGGTTATCTCGCCCTGCCGGAGACGGTGACGGATGCCAATCGCCGCGCAATCGACCCCAGGCGCCTCGACCCACTGGGGGCCTTTCGGGCGATGGGCCGCATTCCCGGCGCCTCGCGCACGCTTCTGGTCTTCTTCCTGCTGCAAGTGGCGTTCTTCGTCTATCCTTCGATCTGGTCCTATTACGGTGTGGCCCGCTTTGATTGGGACGCGCGCACCATCGGGTTGTCGCTGGGATTGTTCGGCATCACGGCGGCGATCATGCAGGCGGGCCTCATTCGCGTCTTCCTGCGAATCCTGGGCGAGCGGGGCACTGTCATTTACGGGCTGTGCATGAACGCGCTGGTCTTCACCCTTTTGTCGGTGCTGACCTCGGGCACGCTGGTGCTGTTCCTCGTCCCGCTGGCAGGCTTCGCGGCGGTGACATCGCCCGCGATCCAGGGGCTTCTTGCGCGGCAGGTGCCGGATGACGAACAAGGCGCATTGCAGGGTCTCTTCAGCGCTTGTGGCGCCATGGCCGCGATCCTTTCGCCACCCGTGATGACGACCACGTTCTTCATCTTCACCCGGGGCGACGGGCCGGGGTTCGCGGGCGCGCCCTTCGCGCTGTCGGTCGGCATCCTGGCCGTGGCGCTCGCGCTGATGTTCGGCCCCCGCGGGGTGGGCCGCAAGGAGGAGATCCCCACATGACCGAGATACAGGCCGCTGTCCTCAACGCCTTCGGCGCACCGTTCGAGATCGAGACGCTGCATCTTGCGGCCCCGCGTGCGGGCGAGATCGAAGTCGCGGTGGAGGCCGTCGCGATCTGCCATTCGGACATTGCCTATGCCGAAGGCGGCTATGGCGGCAAGCCGCCGCTGGTGCTGGGGCACGAGGCGGCGGGCCGCGTGGTGGCGCTCGGGGACGGCGTGACCGATCTGGAGATCGGCCAGCGCGTGGTTATCACACTGATCCGCGCCTGCGGCACCTGTGCGACCTGCGCGGGCGGGCGGCCGACGCTATGCCAGACGCCCGCGCGGCATCTGACGCCCCTCTCCCGGCCCGATGGCACGCCCGTCATGGCCGAGATGGATTGCGGCGCCTTCGCCACCGGCGTCGTCATCGGGCGGAACCAATGCGTGCCCGTCCCGGACAGCATGCCCGGCGAGGTGGCGGCCCTGCTGGGCTGCGGCGTCATCACCGGCGTGGGCGGGGTCATCCATGCAGGCCGCTTGCGTCCGGGCGAGGATGTCGTGGTCATCGGCGCAGGCGGCGTCGGCCTCAACGCCATCCAGGGCGCGCGGATCGCAGGCGCGCGGCGTATCGTGGCCGTCGACATGAGCGAGGACAAGCTCGAGATCGCGCGCGCATTCGGCGCGACGGACGGGGTTCTCGCGAGCGACGCGAAGCCCTGGCGCCGCGCCATGCGCGCGCTTGGCCGGGGCGCGGATCTGTGCGTCGTGACCGTGGGCGCCATCCCCGCCTACGAGGCCGCACCACGCTATCTGGGCTATGGCGGCCGCATGGTCATGGTCGGCATGCCCCATTCGGGCCAGAAAGCCAGCTACGAGCCGGTGATCGCGGCCTTTACCGGGCAGTCGATGATCGGCTCCAAGATGGGCGACGTTGTGATCGCGCGCGACATCCCGTGGATGGCCGATCTGTGGGCGCAGGGACGGCTGAAGCTCGACGAGCTGATCTCGGGGCGGTGGTCTCTCGGGCAGATCAACGAGGCCGTGGCCGATACCAAGACCGGTGCGGCGCGGCGCAATGTGATCCTGCTCTGACAGGCCTCAGGGGTTTCGCCCCTCCAACGAAAAAGCGCCGATCCACGGGGTGGACCGGCGCTTGTCTTTGCAAGGTCTGCGGATTTACTCTGCCGCGACCTGCGCCTGATCTTCGTATTCCCAGGGCCGGGTGAAGGCCGACAGGACGGCGTTGATATCGCCTTCGGGCGCGCCGTGGCCGGTGACCTGCGCCACCAGACCGCGCTTCTTGTCGTCGATCACCGACGTCACGCGCGCCGGGCACTCCGCCTTTTCGAGCGCGGCGTTATAGACCCGCGTGATCGCCATCCGGCGCAGGTCGGGTTTGAACACCTTGCCCACAGCTGTTTTCGGCAGTTCATCGAGGATGTCCATATGCTTGGGCTGCGCGGCGCGCTCGTGCACGTGGATCTTGCAATGCTCCATCAGCTCTTCAGGCGTGACCTGACCACCGTCGACCAGTTCGACATAGGCGCAGGGCATTTCACCCGAATGGGCATCGGGCTGGCCGATGGCGCCCGCGAAGGCGACCGCGGGATGGGTGAGCAGCGCCTCTTCGATCTCGGCAGGGTCGATATTGTGCCCGCCACGGATGATCAGGTCCTTCGCGCGGCCGGTGATCCACAGATATCCATCCGCGTCGATCCGGCCCAGATCGCCCGTGCGCAGGTACTGCCCTTCATGGAAGAGATCGCGGTTCTTGTCCGCCTCCGTGTAGGTCGAGCCCGCATAGACGCCGGGGTTCGAGATGCAGATCTCGCCGATCTCGTCCACGGCGCATTCCTGCGGGCCGCCATCCGTCTGCTTGACGATCTTCACCTGCGTGTAGGGGAAGGGAATGCCGATGGAGCCCACCTTCTTCTCGCCATCGGGCGGGTTGCAGGAGACGAGGCAGGTGGCTTCGGTCAGGCCGTAACCTTCGACCACGGTGACGCCGGAGGCCGCCTCGAACCGCGTGAAGAGCTCCAGCGGCATCGGCGCGGAGCCCGAAAACGCAGTCTTGACCGACGAGACATCGGCATCGACCTTGCGCTGCATCAGCGCCGACACCGCGGTGGGCACGGTGATCACGAAGCTGATCTTCCAGCGCTCCACCAGCTTCCAGAAATTGTCGAACACGCCATCGCCGCGATATCCCTGCGGCGTCGGGAAGACCACATGCGCGCCCGAGGCCAGCGCCGCCATCAGGATGACATGGCAGGCAAAGACGTGGAACAAGGGCAGCGGGCAGATGATGTTGTCTTCCTCGGTGAACAACAGCCGGTGTCCGAGCCAGCCGTTATAGATCATGCCAGAATAGAGGTGCTGCGCGACCTTCGGCATGCCGGTGGTCCCGCCGGTGTGGAAATAGGCGGCGACGCGGTCGTCCTTGCTGTCCTCGAAGGTCAGTTCGGTCGGCTGCTTGGCCATCTCCTTGGTCAGGCTGCGGATATTGGCGTGCGGATTGCCTTCGACCTTGGGACGGATCAGCGGCACGATCCAGGATTTGGGCGGCGTGAGGTAGCGATTGAGATCGACCTCGAGGATGGTGTGCACGGCCGGCGCGTGGCGCACGGCCTCGGCCACCTTCTGGGCCACGTCCGTCTTCGGGAAGGGCTTCAGCGTGACGACAACCTTGGCGCCGGTTTCGCGCAGGATGGCGCCGATCTGCTCGGGCTCCAGAAGCGGGTTGATCGGATTGGCGATGCCCGCGACGGCGCCCCCCAGCAGGGTGTAGATCGTCTCGTTGGCATTGGGCAGCACATAGGCCACCACGTCCTTCTCGCCCACGCCGAGCGAGCGGAAGAGGTTCGCGGCCTGTGCGGTCTTCGCGTGCAGCTCTTTCCAGGTGACGGTCTCGGCCTTGTCGGTCGGGCCCGAGAAGATCTGGTAGCTGATCGCCGGGCGATCCGGAAACTTGCCCGCGGTCTGCGACAGAAGACCATAGAGCGTCTTGGGCAGATCACGCTCCGCCCAGGGCATTTCCTGTTCGATGGCGTCTCTGTCCGCCTTCGATGCAAAACTCATTTTGGCTCTCCTCCCAATGTTCCCCGGTGGTACTTTGTTGTCTTCGCGGCGCTCTTACAAGACGCGGAACGCCACGGCAAAACCTGTCTGACGCGACGTCCGGAGCGCGCGGACGGGCCGCCTGGGGCCTCAGCCGTTCAGATCGCCGAAGCGCTTGCCGTTCTTCACCAGCTCCGCCCAGACGGGATGCGGATGCCAGAGCCGGGTATCGGGGTGATCCACGCCTTCGAGGATGCGTTTGACGTGGAACAGACCGGCCCGGTCGGCGGCCATCATCGGCCCGCCCAGCCAGCGCGGAAAGGCCTCGCCGAGATGCATCGCGATGTCGATCTCGTAGGGACGCGCGACGCTTCGGCGTTGCAGCATGGCGGCCCCCTCATTGGCCAGGACCGCCAGCAGCAGCTCCGTGATCTCCTCGACGCTGCGGGGCGACCGTGCGGGCGGGCGCATGTCATCAAGCAGTTTCAGCACGGACGGGTCGGGCCGCATGCCCGATTGCTGATGCAGGTAGAACCCGCGTCCTGCCTCAAGCCCCTGTCGTCCGGTCTGGGCCACGACCGCAGACCAGTTGCGCGCGCCCTCGACCCGTTTCTCATTGGCGAAGTCCGCAAGCCCTCTCAGATCGCGCGTCTCGAAGGGCGGGCGCGGCCACCCCATGCGACGGACCGCGAGATCGATGGAATACGGATCTTCCCCCATGTCGATCAGCGCGTCCGCGGCCGCGTGCAGAGTGCTCATCATCCGCTCGGTCACACCCGGACCGCGCGTGACGACCGCAAGCGGCAGCTTTCCCAGCCGACGCACAAGGGCACGCGCGGTGCGCACCTCGTCCTCCGATGCCTCGGACCCGATGAGTACTTCGGCGAAATTCGACGTGCCAATCGGTGTGGCGAGACGCAGGTCCACATGGGTCACCGGATCAGGAAAGAGCTTCAGTCGCGGCGCCCCCTCAGGCAGCGGCACCGCGCCCTGTCCGCGTGCGGCGATGATCGCGGCACTGACATTCTCCGCCATCTTGTGGCTTTCACCCAGCGTCAGCCGATCGAGCAGGTTGCGCAGCGCCTTATCCGTCACGGCCCCGCGCGCCTTCTTGGCCGTCAGAACCTCGGTGACCTCGGCCATGCCCGCGCGCAATTTCGTGGGATCGCGCGTGCCCCATTGGACGGTTAGCCCGTGTTCCAGCGCGCGAATGACGACCTGTGTCGCAAGCGGCCCCCCGCCCAGAACCGCGATGCGGGCATCCGGTCTGAGGCGCGCGGCTTCCTGCGCGGCCCCCGACAGAAGCCGCCGTTCGGCAAGGAAGATGTGGCGCAAGGCCTGCGACTGCTCGCTTCCGGCCAGCTCAAAATACGCTGCCTCCTCGCGGGCGAGCCCGGCCTCGAACGGCAATAGCTGCGCGGCCTCCACGCAATCGAGGATGGCGTGGCGCGCCCGCTCGGGATGGTTTTCGAGACGCTGCCGCCGCTCCGCGATGGCGGCCTGGAACGCCATCGGATCGCGCAGACCGGCCATGGCGGCGTTGCTCGGACGGGGGCCCGAGCCTGCATCCTTCAAGGCGGCGCAAAACCGATGCGTTGCACCGCGCAGATCCTCGGCGACCACGGCATCGAAGAGGGCGCGGACCGGGGGCCGCGCCACGGGAACAGGACGGCCGCCCAGCAGCAGATCCAGCGCAGGCCCTGCCCCCAGAAGCCGCGGCAGTCGCTGGGTCGTGCCCGCATGCGGCAGAAGGCCCATCTGCACATCCGGAAAGGCGATCTGCGCGCCCGCCTGCGCCAGACGGTAATGCGATGCGAGAACGATCTCGGCCCCGCCGGAAAACGCCATGCCCTGAATGGCCGCGACCACAGGCTTGGGAGACGTTTCGATCTGCGCGCAGAGCGCAAGCAGCGAGGGCGCGGCATCGGACGCCTTGCGCGACTTCGGGCTGCGCGTTTCGGAGAAATCAAAGCCGGTGCAGAAATCGCGGCCCGCTGCAATCAGCAGGATCGTGGCTATATCGGGATCGGACAGCGCGGCAGACAGCGCTGTGCTCAGCTCCGCCCGCAGATCAGCCGAGATGACATTCGCCGGCGGGTTCGAGATCTCGAGGATCGCGATCCCGTCCGAAAATTGCCGATGCACGAGATCCGGCATCGTGTTGCCCTTTGTCCGATCGTGGTCAGCCGAAGGACTGCCACTGCCTGCCCGATCCGGACTTGTGCCGGAATTTCAGGCATTAGACGAAATTATCCACAGGCCGGCAAGCACTGCGCCATCGCGAATACGTTGGGACGGCAAAGCGAGTCCCTCTTGCAATACATTCACTTTTTTATATATGTTCTCGAACTGAGATTTCGGGGCATCAAATAAAAGGACAGACCATGCCGACAGACTGGATCATGGGATTGCTGGGCGGTGGGCTCATCGGCCTTGGGGGCGCGGTGTTTCTGCTGATGAACGGACGCGTCATGGGCGCGTCCGGGCTGATTGGCGGGCTCGTCGATGGCTCCGGGCGCGGCAATGCCGGAGAGCGGATCGCCTTCCTGGCAGGCACGGCGGGCGTGCCGTTCCTGCTCGCGCTGATCTTCGGGGGCGTCGATAACCACCTGACGGAAAACGTCATTCTGCTGGTTCTGGCGGGTCTCCTCGTGGGCGTGGGCACCCGTATCGCCAATGGCTGCACCTCGGGACACGGGGTGTGCGGCATCTCGCGCCTGTCGCTGCGCGGGATCGTGGCGACCTGTTTCTACATTCTCGCAGGCGGCGTCACGATCGCGCTCCTGCGTCACGGCCTGGGGGTGATGTGATGCGCATGGTTTTTGCTTTGATCGCGGGCGGATTGTTCGGCGCCGGGTTGTATATCTCGGGCATGACCGACACGGCGAAGGTGCAGGGCTGGCTCGATGTGTTCGGCGCCTGGGATCCGACACTGGCCTTCGTGATGGGCGGGGCCATCGTGCCCATGGCTATCGCCTGGCAGATCGCGGCCCGCCGCGCGGCCCCCGTGACAGGCGGCAGCTTTCCCGCCCCGCCCGAGCCGCGCCTCGGCCGGAATCTGGTTCTGGGATCGGTGCTGTTCGGCATGGGCTGGGGGCTTGTCGGACTGTGCCCCGGGCCGGTCATCGCCTCGCTGAGCTATGGAGGGCCGGGCGTCTGGATCTTCCTCGCGGCAATGCTCGCAGGCATGGCTGCCGCGCCATTCCTGCGCCGCCGTCTGGACAGCGCCCTTCCGGCGGAATAGGCAAGGGATATGGAACCGCGCCAAATCACCGACCGCTATTTCGTCTCGCCGCAGATCGACCCCGAGGATATCGCGGCGATCCGCGACGCGGGCTTCACCCGCGTGATCTGCAACCGCCCCGATGCGGAGGTCCCGCCGAGCCATCAGGCCGCGGCGATCGGCGCTGCGGCGGAAGCGGTCGGGCTCGACTTCGAGGTCCTGCCGCTGACCCACCAGACCATGACGCCCGAAAATGTCGCGGCGCAGGCCACTTTGGTGGCTGACGCCCCCGGCAAGGTCCTGGCCTATTGCGCCTCGGGCACGCGCTGCACGGTCATCTGGGCGCTGTCCCGCGCGGGCGAGGAGCCCGTGGACGACATTCTCTCCAAGGCGGCGGCAGGCGGCTACGATCTTGGCGGTCTGCGCCCCACGCTTGAGGCGATGGCAGCCCAATCCAAGAGCTGACATTCCTTTCCGGATTGGTCGACACATCTGGGACGTGCGGCCTGCAAGCTCATAAGGCGCTAGGTCGTTTGCCCCCTCTACTGCAATCCAAAGCCGGGATGCGACCGCGCGGGCGGCGCGTCCCGTCATTTCTGCATCGGAAAATCGGGCAAATCCGGCAGATCGGGTAAATCCGGCAGATCGGCAAAATCGGTCGGCAGGCCCGCAGTGCTGTCAAAGGCCGGTGCCGCGGACAGGTCGTCCAGCTCGGGGATGTCGGGCAGGTCCATGATGGGAGAGGCGATATCGGGCTGGCCGGGCGCGTCCATCGCAGGCTCCGCAGCATCGACCATCTGCTGGAAATCGAGGGGTGGCGCGGCGGCGGCTGCGTCCATCCCCAATGCGGCCCCCATGGCCCCCTGCCCCGCGACCAGATCGTCGAGCTTGCCGGGGCTTGCCGCACGGCCCAAGCGCAACGCCCGCTGCCCGTTCATTTGACCCAACGTGCCCTCGGCGATGGGCTGCCCGCCCGCCGCGCAAATCTCCGTCCGGGTCAGCGCATCACGCGGCAGGTTCAGGCGCGTGCCGATGTCCAGCGCCTCGACGTCCTTGAGCGACAGGGTCAGACGACACAGAACCGCATCGAGCTGCGCAGGCAGGGTCATCATCAATTGGCTGTGGCGCGGGCTGGCAGGCTCCGCGTCCTCGTCTTCCTCGCCCGTTTCCTCGGGCCGTTCGGGAAAGGCCAGCGTCATCTGACCGGTGCGACACCCGCCGCCCAGATCGACCTCCATCCGAAAGAGGGTGTAGAACGCCGCCTCCATGAGCGTGCCCGCGACGCGCGCCGTCTCGACCCGGGCGCCGAAGCGGAACTCCGCCACCTGGTGCCGCAAGGGATGCGCGGCCAAGAGCCTTGCGAAATTCTCGAGCCCCTGATCCAGAAGCGGTGCGGTCATCGCCGCATCCGTCGCGGTGAAAGTCCGCTCCTCCGGCTCCATAGCGCTGATCGTGCCGAAGGTCTGCACCTCCGTCAGCCCGGCCACCAGCCCCCCGTCGATCAGCGCAAAGCCCGGCTGGCCATCCGGCCCGTCAAGCAGCACGATCATGCCGCCTGTGCCCAACATGGCCTCGCACCCGGCCTGGTCGATCCGGGATTGCCGCACCTCGCGCGCCAGGAAGGCCAGGTTCCAATGCGTTTCCGCCGCGCGGGTCAGCGCCCGGTTCAGCGCTTTTTCGGGCGACATGCCATGGGCCTCGAACGCACGGCGACCGAGCGACGCCTTGCGACGCAGCACATCCATGTTTTCGGCGTTTCGCGCGTCGTCCATTGTCGGTCCCATACCCCTGACTACCCGGGGTTATGGGGCCCTTTGGTTACCATTTCCTTGATTTGTGGTCATTCCGCCGCAAGTGCCGCGTCACGCGGAAGGGTGACCCGGAACGCGCCCCCGCCTTCGCCGGGCAGATAGGCGATGGTGCCGCCGAGCCGCTCCATGATCTGGCGACAGATCGCAAGGCCAAGGCCCGCGCCGCCTGCCTTCTGGTCGGAAATGCGGGAGAATTTCTCGAAGATCATGTCGCGCGATTCCTCCGGCACGCCCGCCCCATTATCGATGAAATCGATGCAGAGCGTATCGCCGAGGTCCCGCACCCGGATCGTCAACGCGGGCGCCTCCGCCTCGCAATACTTGCGCGCATTCGCGATAAGATTGATGAAAACCTGCGCCAGGCGATCAAGATCGGTATGCAGCTTCACCACTTCGGAAACGTGGTTGCGGTGGATACGCAGGCCTCCTGCCTCGCCCGCCGCGGCCGCCGCCAGCGCGCGGTCGATCACGTCGCTCAGCGCCCCTTCGCGCAGGTTGAGGCTGACCCGGCCGTTCTCCATCACCGACAGATCGAGGATATCGTCGAGAAGCCGCGTCAGGCGAATCGTCTCGTCGTGGATGATGGAGGCGAACTTGGACTGTTCGGCATCCGACAGGCTGTCCTGATCGCGCAAGATCTCCGAAAAGGCACGGATCGACGACATCGGCGTGCGCAGCTCGTGGCTGATCTGACTGAGAAAGGCGTCCTTCTGCACCGACAGGCGCGTCAGCTTCCGGTTGGCCTCGCGCAATTGGCCGGCAGTGCGCGACAGCTCCGTCGATTGCGCCTCGAGGCGGGCGGAATATTCCATGAGCTGCGCGGATTCGTCCGCAACGGCCATCAGGTCCTGCACCGACACGGAGGTTCCGCCGACGATCTGACCGACCATGGCGTGTGCTGTCGCGGCCCCGACCGATCCTGCAAGCTCACGCTCGAGCGTTTCGAGAAAGCCCGGCTGCGGCTCCGGCAGATCGCCCTTGAGGCCCATGCGCCGGGCCTCGCGCCGAAACAGCGCGATGGCCTCCTCGGAGCCGAGAATGCGCTGCGACATGATCAGCAGATCCTCGGTCTGCGCAACACCCGCCGACCAGCTGCGCGGCCCGCCCGAATGCTGGAAGATATTGACGAATTGCGCGCCCTGCAGCCGCTCCACCGGGATGGGAAAGCTGCAGACCGAGCCCACGAAGAAGGCCAGCGTGTTCAGCGACACCGACCAGAAAAGCGCATGCAGGAACGGGTCCATGTCGCGCAGGCCGAACAGGGCCTGCGGGGCCAGCCACCCGATCCCGAACGGCCCCGAGGCCATCATCTCGGAGGAGAAGATGACCGGGCCGAAAGAAGGCAGGAACAGCGTGTAAGCCCACAGGGTCGCGCCCGTCATGATCCCGGCCATCGCCCCGAGCCGTGTCGCCCCCCGCCAGAAGATGCCGCCCAGCATGGAAGGCAGAACCTGCACCGCGCCCACGAAGGAGATGATCCCGATGGAGGCAAGCGCCGTACCGCCCCCCGAGAGCGCGTAGTAGAAATAGCCCAGCAGAACGACCGACACGATGGAGACGCGCCGTGCCGTCAGCACGACATGGCGCACATCGCCCGACATCGAGGCGCGTCCGCCCGCGAGCCGCAGCCAGAGCGGCATGACGATATGGTTCGACACCATCGTCGAAACCGCGATGGCCGCCACGATGACCATCGATGTGGCCGAGGAGAAGCCGCCGAGAAAGGACAGGACCGCAAGGCTGACCTGGCCCTCCGACAGCGGCAGCGTAACGACGAAGAGGTCCGGATTGGCGCCTGCGGGCAGAAGATCGAGACCGGTCGCGGCAATAGGCACGACGAAGATCGACATCAGAAGCAGATAAAGCGGGAAGGCCCAGCTTGCTGTGCGCAGGTGATCCTCGTCCGCGGCCTCCACGACGAGGACCTGAAACATGCGCGGCAGGCAGATGAAGGCCGCCGCCGACAGGAAGATCAGGCCCGCCCAGCGCCCGCCATGGACGTCCCATGCGCGCAGGGGCGACGCCTCGATCCGGGCAAGCGTCTCGGAGATGCCACCCGAAAGGCCCCAGACCACGAAGACGCCCACCGCCATCAGCGCGAAGAGCTTGACCACCGCCTCGACCGCGATGGCCATGACGACGCCGTGGTGCCGCTCGTTCGCATCGAGGTTGCGGGTGCCGAAGATCACCGTGAAAAGCGCAAGGCCCATGGCGACGATGAAGGCCGAATTGGCGCTTGGCGCCGATCCCGCCGCCTCTGAGGCGGCTCCGCTGAACACCTCGAATGACACGGTCACGGATTGAAGCTGCAGCGCGATATAGGGCGTCGTGGCCGTCACTGACAGCAGGGTCACACTGATCGCAAGCAGGTTCGACTTTCCAAAGCGTGACGAGACCAGATCCGCCACCGACGTGATCCGCTGGGACCGTCCGATCCGCACGAGCTTGCGCAGGATCCACCACCAGCCGATCATCACGAGGCTCGGCCCGATATAGATCGTCAGGTATTCGAGCCCGCTGCGCGCCGCCGATCCGACCGCGCCATAGAAGGTCCAGGCGGTACAATACACGGACAGCGACAGGGTGTAAACCAAGGGCGAGCGCAACCAGCCGCCCCGTCCGCGCCGGGCAGACCGGTCGGCGAAGAAGGCCACCGCGAAGAGCAGAACCACATAGGCGAGGCAGATCGCCACAAGCCCGTTGAACGAGATCATTCCTGGCTCCGCTCAGCCTCGGCGGCGTCGCCCGCGGTCAGCTTGCGCGACAGGATCGCGCCGATCACGATCAGCAGGACCCAGACCGTGAACATGTAGATCAGGGCCTGGCTCATCGGCGGGCCATCCTCGGATCCGCGCGGCCAGAGCAGCGGGATCAGCCAGGCAAAGGCGCCGATCACGGGCAGGATCCGCGCGGCGTCCTGAAGGCGCCTGCGGCGATAGGTGCGCCTTTCGAAGAAGACCGGCGAGACCGGCCGGTCGTCGGGATCGCTCATGACGCCGGGGCCAGCGCCCGCACGGCGTCCAGCACCTCGCTGTTGGAGAAGGGCTTGGTCATGAACTGGCTCGCCCCCGCCTGTTCGGCCAGTTCGCGATCCTTGGACTGGCCGCGCGCGGTCAGCATCAGCACGGGCAGACCGGCCAGGCTTTCATCCGCGCGGATCTCGCGCAGGATGTCGTAGCCCGACTTGCCCGGCAGCATCACGTCGAGGATGACCACATCCGGGCGCTCGCGGCGTGCAACCTCCGCGGCGTCCTTGCCGGATGTATGGCTTTTGACCTGCCAGCCGTCACGGGCCAGAATGAATCCGATCGCTTCGATGATATTGGGTTCATCTTCGATCAACAGCAGACGCTTTGTCATGCCAGGTGGCCTCCCCTCCGCCTAACACGCTGACTGTCGCCGAAATGTCATGCGCTGACCAGCCTCTTTCCGACAGGCGCCGCGATGCGCTCAAAATTCCTCTCGCGGGTCGCGGCCAAGGATCGAGGGTTCGCGCCGTCCCTCGCAGCCGCGTCGCGGGCAGATCCGGCAATTGACCCCGACCGGCAGGGCCTCCGGCACGAAGGCCTCGGATGTGGGGGCGACCAGCATCGTCGCCTCGTAAAGCGGTGCCCGGTCAAGTCGCGGCGGCCCGACCTGTTCCGCGATGGCATAGGCCCGGATCGGACGCGGCGGCTCGCCGGGTTGCAGAAGTGGTGCGGAAATGGGCGCGCCGGGACGGTTCAGCGCGGCATAAAGCGGCCAGAGCGGACAGCCCGCCCCGAAACGCGGCATCGGGAAATCCGCGAGCGGCTTGCGGAAGGTGAGAACGCCGGACGAGTCGCAGATCGCGAGGCCGAACCCGCCCGGCCCGTCGCCGCCCGCATTTTCCGGATCGAGCATGGCAAGCCGCCGCATCACCAGCGCGACGCCCTGCCCCAAGGCGGCCGCCAAGGCCACCGGATCGGGTCCTGTCTCGGCCAGCGCCTCGATCAGACGAGCGCGCGGCAAGGCGGCGGCATCACGGGCATAGCGCGTCAGATGTTCGGTCAGAAGCATGCGCGCCGCCTCCGATCCGCTTTGAGTCAGGGTTGCGGCAAGGCGCGCGGGCTGGGATGGGCCGTCCTGCGCCGCGCGCCCTGACGGATCGGACGGGGCCGCATGTATTGGCTGCGCCTCGCTTTCCAGCATTGGGAAGCGGAACTGTGCCTCCTCGAGGATCGCATCAAGCTCTTCCTGCGGGGCGGTGGCGGAGCTGCCGGTATCCTCGTCCGCGGCCTCCAGATACGCGACCAGCGCGCGCGACGTCTCGGCCAGCTGATCGCTGTCCTCGTAGATGTTGCGATGGAAGCGGCCCTGCCATTCGGGCGAGATATCCCCGGGCTCGGCCAGGATCGACGCGGCGGAGCGGATCGCGGTGACCCGGCTCAGCATCTCATGGAGCGAGGCTGCCAGTTGCGGATCGTGTGTCAGCCGGTCCGACAGGGTTTCGACCGCGCGCTCCAACGACTGGATGCGCCGCTGCGACCGTGCCAGAAGCGCCGCCCAGCCGGGAAAGCGGCCCGCGAACTCGTCCACACGGTCAAGCTCCGCCGTGGCGCCAAGCGGTCCCGAGGCGACCTCGCGCAGCGCGCCGATCAGCGCGGCCTCCGCCCCTTCGGTCAGCACCGACGGCTCCACCTCCAGGATACGGGCGATATCCACCAGAAGCCGTCCGCCGATTCTGCGCCGGTTATGCTCGATCAGATTCAGATAGGATGGCGAGATCTCGGCCCGCTTGGCCAATTCGGCCTGCTTGAGACCGAGGATGATGCGCCGTTCGCGGATGCGGCTGCCGGTGAGCGTGTCGCGCGCCATGAAAAAATCCTGTCCCCACAGCACCTTTCTGCGGCGCCGCATCAAATAATTTACAGACTACACCTGTATACTGTTCATTCATTGACAAAAAAAGTGAAGACACAAAGCGCGTTGTTGCCTCGTTTTCGATATCCCACTCATACTGACTTTGCACGACATGTGCGCTGCGCCACCGGCCGGAGGAAGCCGAGCGCAGTTTCAAAAAGGGAGGATTTTTATGTCCAGACACAACCTGACACGCCGTGGCGTGATCAAGACCGGCGCCGTTGCGGGCGCAGGCCTCGCGCTACCCACCTATCTCAGCGCTGCCGGCCACGAAGGCTTCACCAATGCCCCCACGGGCGACACGGTCACGCTGGGCTTCAACGTGCCCCAGTCCGGCCCTTATGCCGATGAGGGCGCCGACGAGCTGCGCGCGTTCGAGCTCGCGGTCGAGCATCTGAACGGCGAAGGCGATGGCGGCATGCTGCAGACCTTCTCCTCGAAGGCGCTGGAAGGCACCGGTATCCTCGGCAAGCGCGTCGAATACGTCACCGGCGACACGCAGACCAAGTCGGACGCGGCCCGCGCATCCGCCCGCTCGATGATCGAGAAGGACGGCGCGGTGATGATTTCCGGCGGCTCGTCCTCGGGCGTCGCGGTGGCCGTGCAGGCGCTCTGCCAGGAGGCGGGCATCATCTTCATGGCCGGTCTGACCCACTCCAACGACACGACCGGCAAGGACCGGAAGGCCAACGGCTTCCGTCACTTCTTCAACTCCTACATGTCCGGTGCCGCTCTCGCGCCGATCCTCGTCGACCAGTACGGCGCGGACCGCAAGGCCTACCACCTGACCGCAGACTACAACTGGGGCTACACCACCGAAGAGGCGATGGCCTCCTCCACGGAAGCTCTGGGCTGGGAGACCGTGAACTCGGTCAAGACGCCGCTCACCCAGACCGACTTCTCGTCCTACATCGCCCCGGTTCTGAACTCCGGCGCAGACGTTCTGGTTCTGAACCATTACGGCGGCAACATGGTCAACTCGCTGACCAACGCGGTTCAGTTCGGCCTGCGTGAGGCGGAAGCCAACGGCAAGAAGTTCGAGATCGTCGTGCCGCTCTACTCCGAGCTGATGGCACGCGGTGCGGGCCAGAACATCGCGGGCATCCTTGGCTCCCAGAACTGGGACTGGAAACTCGAGAACCAGCTGGGCGCGCGCTACACGGGCACCAATGCCTTCGTGCAGTCCTTCGGCGAAAAGTACGGCTTCCCGCCGAGCCAGGCCGCGCATACCTGCTACGTGCAGACGCTGCTCTATGCCGATGCCGTGACCCGCGCCGGCTCCTTTGCCCCCTGCGCCGTCGTCGAGGCCCTCGAAGGGTTCGAATTCGACGGCCTGGGCAATGGTCCCACCACCTACCGTGCCGACGACCACCAGTGCTTCAAGGACGTTGTCGTTGTGCGCGGCAAGGAGAACCCGGAGAACGAGTTCGACCTGGTGGAGATCGTCGAGGTCACCCCGACCGAGCAGGTCACCTACGCGCCCGATCACCCGCAATTCGCGGGCGGTTCGCTCGGCTCGTGCAACAACGGTGCATGATCCCTCGGGCCTTGCGCGCCTAGCGTGAGGCCCAGGCGCCGGGGGCGCTTCCCCGTCCCCGGCACATGATCCGACCGGACCGGACAAGTCCGGATTCAAGACATTCCACTCTGAGGGGGCTCTACAGCCATGGATCAGATAATCGTCCAAGTCCTGAACGGGCTCGACAAGGGATCGGCCTATGCGCTGATCGCGCTCGGGCTCACACTGATCTTCGGCACGCTCGGCGTCGTGAACTTCGCCCATGGTGCGCTTTTCATGCTGGGCGCGTTCTGCGCGGTCGTGTTCTCGCGCATCCTGAGCCTCAGCCACGAGGTCGTCGACGAGACGCGCACCGACTTCCTCGGCAATCCGATGAAGATCGACGTGCCCTACATGCACGATATCTTCGGGCCCGAACTGGGCGCGTCGATCATCGACTGGGCCGTGCCGCTGTCGATCCTGTTCTCCATACCGGTCATGATCGGCGTGGGCTTTGCAATGGAGCGCGGGCTGATCAAGCATTTCTACAAGCGCCCGCATGCGGACCAGATCCTCGTGACCTTCGGCCTGGCCATCGTGCTGCAGGAGATCGTCAAGGCGTTCTTCGGCGCCAACCCGATCCAGACCCCTGCCCCCGAAGCCTTCACCGGAAGCTTCGATTTCGGCGTGCTTCTGGGCTTTGATCCGCTGACGATCATGTATCCCTACTGGCGCCTCGTCTACTTCGGCTTCGCAGCCCTGATCATCGGCGCTGTCTTTGCCTTCCTGCAATTCACCACCTTCGGCATGGTTGTCCGCGCAGGCATGGCCGACCGCGAGACCGTGGGTCTTCTGGGCATCGACATCGACCGCCGCTTCACGCTGATGTTCGCCATCGCGGCCTGCGTCGCGGGCGTGGCCGGGGTGATGTACGCGCCCATCGTGGCGCCCAACTACCACATGGGCATGGACTTCCTGGTGCTGAGCTTCGTCGTGGTGGTCGTGGGCGGCATGGGCTCGCTGCCCGGCGCCGTTTTCGCAGGCTTCCTGCTCGGGGTTCTGGAGAGCTTCGCCTCGATGCCCGCCATCGTGGAGCTGCTGCCCGGCATCAACCAGATCATCATCTACCTCGTTGCGATCATCATTCTGCTGACCCGTCCGCGTGGCCTCATGGGCCGCAAGGGCGTCATGGAGGAGTAAGACCATGCTCGGTATCAAAGGTAAGGACCTGTCGGTCTTCATCCTCGTCGCGGCGCTGGCCCTGCTGGCTCCGTTCCTGCTCAACCCCTTCCCGGTGGACAGCGCCATGGCGCAGTTCAACGCGGGCTATCCCGACCTGATGCAGCGCTTCGTGATCTTCGGGATCTTCGCCATTGGCTTCAACATCCTGTTTGGGCTGACCGGGTACCTGTCCTTCGGGCACGCGGCCTTCCTCGGTGTGGGCTCCTACGCCGCGATCTGGATGATGAAGCTCGTCTCGCTCAACATCATCCCGGGCATCATCATGGCGATCGTGTTCGCGGGGCTCTTCTCGGTGCTCGTGGGCTATATCTCGCTGCGCCGGTCGGGGATCTACTTCTCGATCCTGACGCTCGCCTTCGCGCAGATGTCCTATGCACTGGCCTATTCGGTCCTGACCCCGCTCACCGGCGGCGAGACGGGCCTGCAGATCAAGCCCGGCGACAACCCGCTTCTGTCGAACATTCCCGAGGGCGAGATCGGCCGCGCGAGCCTCTTCGGGCTCGAGATGTCCGACAGTTCCATCATCCGCCTGGGCGGTTGGGAATTCACCATGAACGTAGGCTATTATGTCTGCGCCGTGGTGATGGTCCTGGCCTTCTACATGGCGATCCGCATTTTCCGCTCGCCCTTCGGGATGATGCTGCGCGCGGTCAAATCGAACCAGCAGCGGATGAACTATACCGGCCTCAACTCCAAGCCCTACACCCTCGCGGCCTTCGTGATTTCCGGCATGTATGCCGGTCTCGCAGGCGGGCTGATGGTGGCGATGGACACGCAGGTCGGTCCGGAGCGGATGTTCTGGACGGCCTCCGGCGAGGTCGTGCTCATGACGATCCTCGGCGGTGCGGGCACGCTGATTGGCCCAGTGCTCGGCGCGGGGTTCATCAAGTACATGGAAAACATCGTCTCCAAGATCAACTCGACCGTCCTGCACGAATGGTTCGCCTTCCTGCCCGACGGGATGGAGGATTTTCTCGTGACGATCTTCTACCCCTTCGTGGGCAAGGGCTGGCACCTGACGCTGGGCCTGATGTTCATGGCCGTGGTGATCTTCCTGCCCGGCGGCCTCGTCCAGGGCGGCCAGAAGCTCGCGGCGATGTTCCGCCGCAAGAAGGCCGACGACACGGATGGCGATACCGCCAACCAGAAAACCCCCGCTGAATAAGGAGCGCGACATGGGAATTCTTGAGGTCAAGAACGTCAACAAGCGCTTCGGCGGCTTGCAGGCGCTCGGCGATGTGAACCTCTCGGTCGCCGAGAACACGGTCCACGCGATTATCGGACCGAATGGCGCGGGCAAGTCCACGCTTTTGAACTGCCTCGTGGGCAAGCTGATCCCCGATACCGGGTCTGTGATGTTCGCAGGCCAGTCCGTGCTGGGGCGCAAGCCCTACGAGATCAACCAGATGGGCATCAGCCGGGTTTTCCAGACGCCCGAGATCTTCGGCGATCTCAGCGTCATGGAGAACATGATGATCCCGCTGCTGGCCAAGCGCGACGGATCGTTCCGCCTGCACGCGATCGAATCCGTCGAGGATGAGGGCGATTTGCGCGCCGAGGCCGAGCAGATGCTCGACGAGGTCAACATGCTCGACAAGCAGGATATGCACGCGGCCTCGATGTCGCGCGGCGACAAGCGGCGGCTGGAAATGGCGATGTGCCTGATCCAGCAACCCCGCCTTCTGCTCCTGGACGAGCCGACCGCGGGCATGGCGCGCGCCGACACCAACAATACGATCGAGTTGCTGAAGGAGATCAAGGAGAAGCGCGACATCACCATGTGCATCATCGAGCATGACATGCATGTGGTCTTCTCGCTTGCCGACCGGATCACGGTGCTCGCCCAGGGCACGCCGCTGGTCGAGGACACGCCCGACAAGATCAAGGGACACCCCAAGGTCAAGGAAGCCTATCTGGGCGAAGCCGCCTGATCCAAGCATAACGCGCCCCGGCCCCGCGCCGGGGCCTCCACCGCTGAGGTCCCGGATCAGGTTCGGGACGGGAGGAAAAGAAAATGAACGTCCGGCCCGATTTTTCGAAAAACGCCAACCACGCCGAGACCGCGCCCGCCTACCTGTCGGTCTGGGACATGCATTCCTATTACGGCGAAAGCTACATCGTCCAGGGCATCTCCTTCAACGTGCACGAAGGTGAGATTCTGGCCCTTTTGGGCCGCAACGGCGCGGGCAAGACGACGACGCTGCGCTCCATCGCGCGGCTGGGCGATCCGCAGGTCCAGAAGGGGGAAATCTGGCTCGATCACCAACCCCTGCACACCATGTCGTCGCATCAGGCGGCGGTCGCGGGGCTCGGCCTCGTGCCCGAGGATCGGCGCATCATCCCCGGCCTGACCGTCGAAGAGAACCTGCAATTGGCGCAGATCCAGCCGCCCATCGGCTGGTCGATCGAGCGGCTGTACGACCTGTTCCCGCGGCTGGGCGAACGCCGTCGGCAGGAAGGCGTGACCCTCTCTGGCGGCGAGCAGCAGATGCTTTCCATCGCCCGCGCGCTGGCCCGCGACATCAAGGTCCTGCTTCTGGACGAACCCTATGAGGGTCTGGCCCCCGTGATCGTCGACGAGATCGAAAAGACGCTGCGCCTGATCAAGGAGCAGGGCATGACCACGATTCTCGTCGAGCAGAACGCCGTGCGGGCGCTGCAACTGGCGGACCGGGCGATCATCCTCGACACCGGCTCCATCGTTTATGACGGAACTGCCGCCGAAGTGCTCGAAAACGAAGAGCTGCGCCACGAATACCTGGCCATCTGAATGCGGTCCGGCTTTGGTCGTCGAAAGGTCGGGGGTGCACGCTCCCGGCCTTTTTATTACACCGAAATGCGAACAATTTGAGACGAACGCGAGCCCCAACCCGTTGGAACGGCACGATTCGGGAAGTGTCGGGGGAACCGGGCTTCTGCAATTCCGCGACAGGAATGAATACAAAAGGCTCGCGGTTTTGTGGGCATATCACAGGAGGAGTGAGAACATGAGCCATCACGACCCGCATGAGACGTTTGCGCCGAGCGCGGAGACGGTATCGCGCGCGCATGTGGATGCGGCGCGCTACGAGGAGATGTATGCCCGCTCGATTTCCGATCCGGAGGGGTTCTGGGCCGAGCAGGGTCAGCGCATCGACTGGATGCGCGCGCCCACGAAGATCAAGGATGTGAACTTCGAATACGGCAATGTCTCGATCAAGTGGTACGAGGACGGCCAGCTCAACGTGGCTGCGAATTGCATCGACCGCCACCTCGAGACCCGCGGCGATCAGACCGCCATCATCTGGGAGCCCGATGACCCACAGGAGGGCGCGCAGCACATCACCTATCGCGACCTCGCGACCAATGTCTCCAAGATGGCCAACATCCTGAAGGACCAGGGCGTGGCCCGCGGCGACCGCGTGGTGATCTACCTGCCGATGATCCCCGAGGCCGCCTATGCCATGCTCGCCTGCGCGCGGATCGGCGCAATCCATTCCATCGTCTTCGCGGGCTTTTCCCCCGATGCGCTGGCGCAGCGCGTGAACGGCTCGGACGCCAAATGCGTCATCACCGCCGACGAGGCCCCGCGCGGCGGGCGCAAGACCGCGCTCAAGGCCAATGCGGACAAGGCGCTGGCGCAATGCGACGCGTCCGTCAAATGCCTTGTCGTGCGCCGCACCGGCGGCGACGTTGCCTGGGACGCGGCCCGCGACGTGGATGTGACAGCCGCCATGGCGGAGGCTTCCGCTGAATGCGCGCCCGAACCCATGGACGCCGAAGATCCCCTTTTCATCCTGTATACGAGCGGCTCGACCGGCCAGCCCAAGGGGGTTGTGCACTCAAGTGGTGGATATTTGGTTTACGCCGCCCTGACCCATGAGGTCACCTTCGATTACCATGAAGGCGACATCTATTGGTGCACCGCAGATGTTGGGTGGGTCACCGGGCACTCCTACATCATCTATGGCCCGCTCGCCAATGGCGCCACCACGCTGATGTTCGAGGGCGTGCCCACCTACCCCGATGCCAGCCGCTTCTGGCAGGTCTGCGAGAAGCACAAGGTCACCCAATTCTACACCGCACCCACGGCGATTCGCGCATTGATGGGCCAGGGCAACGATTTCGTAACGAAATGCGATCTATCCTCGCTGCGACTCCTCGGAACGGTGGGCGAACCGATCAACCCCGAGGCCTGGACCTGGTATAACGATCTGGTCGGTGGCGGGCGCTGCCCGATCGTCGATACCTGGTGGCAGACGGAAACCGGCGGGCACCTGATGACCCCCCTGCCCGGCGCGCATGCAACCAAACCCGGCGCGGCGATGAAGCCGTTCTTCGGGATCAAACCGGTCGTTCTAGAGGCCGAAAGCGGAAAGGAGATCGAGGGCAACCCCGCCGAGGGCGTGCTGGCCATCGCCGATAGCTGGCCCGGCCAGATGCGCACCGTCTGGGGCGATCACGAGCGGTTCGAGAACACCTATTTCCAGCAATACAAAGGCTATTACTTCTCGGGCGATGGCTGCCGCCGGGACGAGGACGGCGATTACTGGATCACCGGCCGGGTCGATGACGTGATCAACGTCTCGGGCCACCGGATGGGCACGGCCGAGGTGGAATCGGCGCTGGTCAGCCACGATTCCGTCGCCGAGGCCGCAGTGGTCGGCTATCCGCATGACGTGAAGGGCCAGGGCATCTATTGCTACGTGACCCTGATGTCTGGCCAGGAGCCCTCGGACGAGCTGCGCAAGGAGCTGCGCAACTGGGTCCGCCAGGAAATCGGCCCCATCGCCTCGCCCGATCTCATCCAATGGGCGCCGGGCCTGCCCAAGACCCGCTCCGGCAAGATCATGCGCCGCATCCTGCGCAAGATCGCCGAAAACGACTACGGCGCCCTGGGCGACACCTCCACCCTCGCCGAGCCCGAGGTCGTCGACGACCTCATCGAAAATCGCATGAACCGCGGGTAACCACCTCAAAATCAGAGCGACAGACGGGCCTTTCCTGGGCCCGTCATTTTTTCTCGACCGAAGCACTTAAGGCCGCGGTAACCATACAATCCGAAATCTGTAGCGGCTCCAGTGGGCTAGGTTACAATAGCCACGTTCCGACGGATATTTCCACCATTCCACAGCGCATGAATATCCGCCTGTCAAAGGAGGATCCCATGCAAATTCAGACCGATACATCTCTGGGCTCAAACACTCTCGGACATGCAGGCGCAATGGGCCGCAATACGATGAACCACGCCGAAGCGGGCGGCCCGCACGCCCTGCTTCCGAAAACAGAAGGTCAGGCGCCGACGACTTCTGCTGCCAACCCAACAGCCCAAACGCCCGCGGATATCGACGCGCTGCGCCTTTCGTCACCGACGCAATCCGACCATGTCGCGCCCCCCTCGATCATGCAATTGAAGATCGCGGCCCTCCAATTCGAGCGCGATGCAGACACAAGGGGCGGCGATATCGCCCCCGACACATCCGCGGCAAACCCTGATAATATGCCCGCGGAAGACCCGATAGGCTTCGCCTCCACGGAGCTTGCACCGAGGCCGAATGACGTGACCGCTGACACCAAATCCTGACCCAGGCCGTGCATACCGGGCCTCGGGCCTTCAGCATGGCGAAAGCTCCCATCACGCACGGACAACGGAGGCTGCTTTTCTCCCCTTCCCGCTTGGCCTATAAGCGAAGTAACGTCGCGTCCAAAGAGACCGACAGCCCAATGCGCATTGGTTGAGGATGGTATGAGCAACAAGACCCACGACTCCGACGTCGCCTTCATCGCGGCGCTCGCGGAATTGCTTCGCGAGAATGATTTGACCGAATTGCAGGTCAAACGCGAATATTCGGACAATGACAGCCTGAACGTCCGGGTGAGTCGCATGCAGCCGCAGGCCGCGCCCGCGCAAGTCGTCTCCGCACAGCCTGCCCCGGCACAATCCATGGCAACAAGCGCGCCGGCCGCGGCATCCACCGACGCGCCCGAAGATCCCGCCGCCCATCCCGGCGCGGTCCTTTCCCCGATGGTCGGTACGGTCTATCTGCAACCGGAGCCCGGCTCGCCCGCCTTCATCAAGGTCGGCGCGGAGGTTTCCGAAGGCGATACGTTGATCATCGTCGAAGCTATGAAGACGATGAACCACATCCCGGCGCCGAAATCCGGCACGGTCAAGCGCATCCTGGTCGAAGACGGCGCCCCGGTCGAGTTTGGCGCACCGCTCGTTATCATCGAGTGAGGGCCGTATGTTCGACAAGATCCTGATCGCCAATCGCGGTGAAATCGCGCTGCGTGTCATCCGCGCATGCCGCGAGATGGGCATCGCCAGCGTCGCGGTGCATTCCACGGCCGACGCGGACGCGATGCATGTGCGCATGGCCGACGAGACGATCTGCATCGGCCCGGCCTCCTCGACCGACAGCTACCTGTCCTTCCCGGCCATCATCTCGGCCTGCGAGGTCACGGGCGCACAGGCGATCCACCCGGGCTACGGCTTCCTGTCCGAGAATGCGCGCTTCGTGCAGATCGTCGAGGATCATGGCCTGACCTTCATCGGTCCGCGCGCCGAACATATCCGGATCATGGGCGACAAGATCACCGCCAAGGACACCATGAAAGAGCTGGGCGTGCCGTGCGTTCCGGGCTCCGACGGGGGCGTTCCGGATCTCGAAACGGCCAAGCGCATCGGTGAGGAGATCGGTTATCCGGTCATCATCAAGGCCACGGCAGGTGGCGGCGGGCGCGGCATGAAGGTGGCGAAATCCGCAGCCGAGATGGAACGTGCCTTCCAGACCGCGCGCTCCGAAGGCAAGGCCGCCTTCGGCAATGACGAAGTCTATATCGAGAAATACCTGACCACCCCGCGTCATATCGAGGTGCAGGTCTTCGGCGACGGCAAGGGCAATGCCGTGCATCTGGGCGAGCGCGACTGCTCGCTCCAGCGGCGCCACCAGAAGGTCCTCGAAGAAGCGCCCGGCCCGATCATCACCGAGGAGGAGCGCAATCACATCGGCAAGGTCTGCGCCGATGCGGTCGCCAAGATCCATTACGCGGGCGCCGGGACGATCGAATTCCTTTACGAGAACGGCGAGTTCTACTTCATCGAGATGAATACCCGCCTGCAGGTCGAACATCCCGTGACCGAGGCGATCTTCGATGTCGACCTCGTGCGCGAGCAGATCCGCGTGGCATCCGGCCTGCCCCTGTCCTTCGCGCAGGAGGATCTGAAGATCACCGGCCACGCGATCGAGGCACGGATCAACGCCGAAAAGCTGCCGAACTTCTCGCCCTCGCCCGGCACGATCACCCAGTATCACGCACCGGGCGGTCTGGGCGTGCGCATGGATAGCGCGCTCTATCAGGGCTACCGGATCCCGCCCTATTACGACAGCCTGATCGCCAAGTTGATCGTGCATGGCCGCGACCGCGAAGAGGCGCTGGCACGGCTCGACCGGGCGCTTGGCGAGTTGATCGTCGACGGCGTCGAGACCACGATCCCGCTCTTTCGGATGCTGCTCGAGAACGAGGACATCCATAGCGGCGCGTATAACATCCATTGGCTGGAAGGTTGGCTGGACAGGACGTTCGGCGACCCGTGAGCGTCTCGCCGGAACTGATCCTGCAGGCCTATCGCGTCGGCGTCTTCCCCATGGCCGAAAGCCGCGACGACCCGGATATCTTCTGGGTCGATCCGAAGCATCGGGGCGTTATCCCGCTCGACGGGTTCCACATCTCACGCAGCCTGGCGCGGACCTTGCGCCAGGACCGCTTCGACATCTCGATCAATCGCGATTTCAGCGGTGTGATGCAGGGCTGTGCCGCCCGAAGCGAAACCTGGATCAACGATGAAATCCACCGGGTCTACACCGCTCTTCAGGTCGCGGGGCACGCCCATTCCCTTGAGGTCTGGCACGAGGGCAGACTGGTCGGCGGGGTCTACGGCGTGGCCGTGGGGGGCGCGTTCTGCGGCGAGAGCATGTTTTCCGACATGCGGGACGCCTCGAAGGTCGCCTTGGCCTGGTTGGTCGATCACCTGCGCCGCGCAGGTTTCGTGCTGTTTGACACGCAGTTCGTCACGCCGCATCTGGCCTCGCTCGGCGGGCAGGAGATCAGCCGCGCGGCCTACCAGGCGCTGTTGAAAGACGCCCTACCTCTGAAGACGCGATTTTCTGAAACACCGCTGGCCGCTTCCGGTCAGGAGGTCGTGCAGCGCAACACCCAGACATCGTAGCGGGGGTGATCCATGGGGTTCACCGCCGGGGATGAGGCGATCATCCAGCCGCGGAAGACAGGCTCCGCAACACCGATTTCGCGCACGGTCACGAAGGCGTAGGCCTCACCGGCCGGATTGCCCACCGGATAGCGGCATTCCTGAAGCTCGACCTCGATCCGTCCCTGAATGACCCGCTCCTGATTGGTGAGGCGCTGGTCCTGCGTGATGCCGTTCAGCTTGTCGAGGATGCGCAGCTCCGCGCCGGTGCCATTGTCGACGGATTGGGCCGCGGCAAGACCGGGCATCGCAGCCGCGGCGACTGCGAGCAAAAAACGGCGGAAGCGCACGATCACTCGGGGCTCCATGCCTCGTAGTCGGACCGCTCCTCGGGGCGCGCCTGACGGATCGAGCCCTTCGGCGCATAGGCGAGTGCCGTGCCGGTCAGGTTTTCGATATGCGGCTTTTCCCAGGACTTGTGAGCCAGCGGACGCTCCGTCGGCGGCTCCTTGAACGTGTGATGCAGCCAGCCGTGCCAATCGGGATCGACGCGCGTGGCCTCGGCCTCGCCGTTGAAGATGACCCAGCGGCGCTTGCCGTCCTTGGTCTGGTAGAAGACGTTGCCCTGCTTGTCCTCACCGACCTTCTCGCCATTGCGCCAGGTCCAGAGCTGCGTGTTCAGGGTCTGGCCGTTCCACCAGGTCACCGCGCGCAGAAGGGTATTCAGAATGCCCATCGTCAAGCCTCATCAGACGTTTGACTTGGGGTATGCACGATTGACCGGGCAACGTCCAGCGATGCCGGGCCCGAGGGCCCCTCACAGGCGCGGCAAAAGGCGCGCAGTCGCGACAAATCGCTGAGAGTGCGATGCAGTTTTTCTACTTTTCGGGCGGCGGCTTTGCTATCGTGCCGAAAATTGCGGACCACAACGCAGAGCAGTGTCATGAAAGATATGTCTATCGCCGCCGTGTGCCACGGCGTGCAGGTGCCCCATTCGCCGTACCTGAACGAAACCCGGATCGCCCGAATTGAGGCGGCGCGCTACGAGGGTGACGAAATCGCGGGCGCACTGACCGTCGTGCGCGAAGGCGATCGCGTGCTTGAGATGGGGTCTGGCCTTGGCGTTGTGGGCGCGGTGGCCGCGCTCAATCGGGCACCCGAACGGGTCATCTCCTTCGAGGCCAATCCGCATCTCGTCCCGCACATAGAAGCGCTCTATGCAGCCTCTGGCATCGAGGAGCGGATCGCCGTCCGCAATCGCGTTGTCATGGCCGCACCGGACGCGCCCCGGACCGTGACCTTCCATGTCCACGCATCCTTCCTGGGCTCGTCGCTCATCGAGCCCGAGGCGCGCCGGTCTGAGCCAGTGGAGGTTGAAACCGTCTCCTTCGAGGATGTCCACGCAGAGCTGAACCCGACCGTGATCCTGTGCGATATCGAAGGCGGCGAGCTGGATTTCCTGCGTCATGCGGACCTGTCTGGCGTGCGCGCCGTGGTGATGGAATTCCACCCCGGCGCTTATGGCCGCGAGGGCATGCGCGAATGCAAGCGCATCCTCGAAAGGGCCGGGTTCGTGCGCAATGACGATGTGTCGACGCGGCTGGTCTGGACCTGCGAAAAGGCGGGCTGAGATGCTGGCGGAAGCGCCTGCCCAGGACAAACCGGACCCGACAGGCGGCTGGGCCCAATCCCTTGAAACCTTGCAGGATGCGGTTGTCGTCCCGCCGGTCGAAAGTGCCTTTCAGCAACCGGCTGGCATCTTGCGCGCCGATGGCAGCTATTGCGACACGGGCGCGTTCTGGCGGAACCACCGGCCGCTGACCACGGCCCCCGCCGCACCGGACCGGATCGCCGAGACATTGCCGGGCCGCTGGCTTTGGGCCGGGGTGCTCTGGGTGCATTTCGGCCATTTCCTGGTGGAAAGCACCGGACGGCTCTGGGGGATCGAGGCCGCGAAACAGGCGTTCGACGGCATCCTCTACATGCCCAAGCGCCCTGCCCGTGGTGACGAGATCGCAGGCTGGCAGCGCGCCTTCTGGGAGATGTGCGGCATTGACCTTCCCGTGCGCGTCCTGACCGAACCGGCCCGCGTGGAAGAACTCGTCGTGCCGGGACAGGGCTTCGGGCTGGGCGATATCATCTCAGGCACGCCCGCCTTTCGCAGCTACATGGCCGGGCATTTTGCACGAGGCATCGCCCCCGACGGGCCGGAGCGCTTGTATCTGTCGCGCTCAAAGCTCGGCCTCTCCAAGGGAGGGCTGATCGGTGAGACGCGGCTTGAGGAGCAACTGACGCAGCACGGCTACGAGATATTCCACCCGCAGGACCACGATCTGCCCACCCAGATCGCCCGCTACAAGGCCGCGAAGCAGGTGGTGGCGGCGGAAGGCTCCGCGCTGCATCTCTTTGGCTTTGTCGGACGGCCGGAGCAACAGGTCGCCACGATCCTGCGCCGCCAATCCGGCGCCACCGACCAGATCGCGGAGCACCTGCGCAGCTTCTGCGGCATCGAGATGGCGCAGATCGAACGGCTCCAGCGCATCTTCCGGAAGAAGGGCGGGCACAAGAAACGCCACGATCTGGGCGTCATCCATATGGACGGCGTACGCGAGGAGTTGGCCGCGCGCGGCTTCATCGCGGATGGTGCCGCTCCCTGGGACAAGATCCGCTGGAACGAGGTGCGCCGCGTGATCGGCGACCGCTACGAGCCGCGCAAGCGCGAAGATTGAAGCGCCTCCCCCCACCCGCATCCGGAAAAGAAAAAGGCGGCGCCCATGGCACCGCCTTTGTTGTTTCAGAAGGGTCGGGGATCAGCCCGCCGACGCTTCTTCCTTCTTCTGATCTGCGTAGATCATCAGCGGTTTGGCATCGGATGTGACCGCTTCCTCGTTCACGACCACTTCGACGACCTCATCCATGCCGGGCAGTTCGAACATGGTGTCGAGTAGGATGTCTTCCAGGATCGAGCGCAGACCCCGCGCGCCGGTCTTCCGGGCGATGGCCTTCAGCGCGATCGATTTCAACGCGTCATCGGTGAAGGTCAGCGTCGTGTCTTCGATCTCGAACAGGCGCTGATACTGCTTCACCAGCGCGTTCTTCGGCTGGGTCAGGATCGTGACCAGCGCGTCTTCGTCGAGGTCTTCGAGCGTCGCCAGAACCGGCAGGCGGCCGACGAATTCCGGGATCAACCCGAATTTCAGCAGATCTTCGGGCTCGAGATCCTGGAAGACCTCGCCCACGTTCCGCTCATCCACGCCGCGCACATCGGCGCCGAAGCCCATGGCCGAGCCCTTGCCGCGCTGGCTGATGATCTTGTCGAGACCCGCGAAGGCGCCACCGCAGATGAACAGTATGTTCGTCGTGTCCACCTGCAGGAATTCCTGCTGCGGATGCTTGCGCCCGCCCTGCGGCGGCACGGAGGCAACGGTGCCCTCCATCAGCTTCAGGAGCGCCTGCTGCACGCCCTCGCCCGACACGTCGCGGGTGATCGAGGGGTTCTCGGACTTGCGGGTGATCTTGTCGACCTCGTCGATATAGACGATGCCGCGCTGCGCCCGCTCGACGTTGTATTCGCTGGCCTGCAGCAGCTTGAGGATGATGTTCTCCACATCCTCGCCCACGTAACCTGCCTCGGTCAGCGTGGTCGCATCGGCCATCGTGAACGGCACATCGAGGATGCGCGCCAGCGTCTGGGCCAAGAGCGTCTTGCCGCAACCCGTGGGTCCGATCAGCAGGATGTTCGACTTGTTCAGCTCGATATCCGAGCTTTTGGCCGAATGGTTCAGACGCTTGTAATGGTTGTGCACCGCAACCGAGAGCACGCGCTTGGCCTTGGCTTGGCCGATCACGTAATCGTCGAGCACCTGGCAGATTTCCAGCGGCGTCGGAACGCCATCGGTGGATTTCAGCCCGGAGCCCTTGGTCTCTTCGCGGATGATGTCCATGCACAGCTCGACGCATTCGTCGCAGATGAACACCGTCGGACCTGCGATCAGCTTGCGCACCTCGTGCTGGCTTTTTCCGCAAAAGCTGCAGTAGAGCGTGTTTTTGCTGTCGCCGCCGTTATTCGTCGCCATGAATCACCTTTCTCGGCCCTGATTTCACCGGACCCGGCTAATGCGCCAAGCCCCTTCCCCGGTCTTGCCAAGTGACAGGAAGCTTAGGGCAGCCCTCTTTGGCCTACAATCGCAAATTCGTCGCGGGGCGGATGCTACACCGCCCCGGTCAATGTTTGATTAAGACTTGGCCTCTTCGGCCGCGGCACGGCTGGCCACGATCTCGTCGATGAGGCCCCAGGCCTTCGCGTCCTCGGGCGACATGAAGTTGTCGCGCTCGAGCGCCTTCTCGACCGTCTCGTAATCCTGCCCGGTGTGGTGAACGTAGATCTCGTTCAACCGCTTCTTGAGCTTCAGCGTCTCCTCGGCGTGGATCATGATATCCGTCGCCTGACCCTGATAGCCGCCCGAGGGCTGGTGCACCATGACGCGGCTGTTGGGCAGCGAGAAGCGCATGTCCTTTTCGCCCGCGGTCAGCAGCAGCGAGCCCATGGAGGCGGCCTGGCCGATCACCAGCGTGGAGACGGCGGGCTTGATGTACTGCATCGTGTCATAGATCGACAGACCGCTCGTCACGACACCGCCGGGCGAGTTGATGTACATCGAGATTTCCTTGGACGGGTTTTCCGCCTCGAGATGCAGAAGCTGCGCCACGATCAGGCTCGACATGCCGTCATGCACGGGGCCCGACAGGAAGATGATCCGCTCCTTCAGGAGGCGCGAGAAGATGTCATAGGCGCGCTCGCCGCGGCTCGTCTGCTCGACCACCATGGGCACGAGGGTGTTCATATATGTCTCGAAGGGATCGGTCATCGGAGCTGCCTCAAAGGTGTTGGATCGTTGCGTCTTCGCCTGGTCGGTAGAGTCTTAGTGGTCGCCCATGGGGGCTGCAAGGGGCGGGCTTGCGCGAATTGTCGTGAACGCGGTCGCGGTTGAAGGACCGGCGCGCGCGCCTACCCTTCCCGGTCAACGTCACAACCCGACCTGCAGACCGACGAGGATGCCTGCCCCATGAGCACCGAGCGCGCATTGAACACCTTCCCGCCCAGCCGTGAGGCCGCCCTCGACAGGCTGCAGGCCTTCGTGCCGAACGCGGCGCGCGACTATACCACGCGGCGGAATTACGATTTGGGCCCCGGCGCGCATGACAATGTCTCGATGCTCTCGGCCTACCTGCGGCATCGTGTCCTGACCGAGGAAGAGGTGCTGCAGGCGGTCCTGGCCCGGCATTCCCGCACGGAGGCCGAGAAGTTCATCCAGGAGGTTTTCTGGCGCACCTATTTCAAGGGCTGGCTGGAGATGCGCCCGCCGGTCTGGGGTGGCTACCGCTCCGAGCTGAGCTTCGCCTGGGACCAGGTCCAGACCCAATCGGGCCTGCGCCGCGCCTGGGAAGATGCCTGCAACGGCGAGACCGGGATCGAGTGTTTCGATGCCTGGGCTCGGGAGCTGGTGGAGACGGGCTATCTGCACAATCACGCGCGGATGTGGTTCGCCTCGATCTGGATCTTCACGCTGAACCTGCCCTGGGCGCTTGGGGCCGATTTCTTCCTGCGCCATCTCTGCGACGGGGATCCTGCTTCGAACACGCTGGGCTGGCGCTGGGTCGCGGGATTGCAGACGCCGGGCAAGACCTACCAGGCGCGGGCCTCCAACATCCGCAAATACACCAATGAGCGGTTCCACCCGAAATGGCAGCTGGCCGGAGAATGCCTGCCGGTACAGGGCGCGGAAAATCCGCCGCGAATGGAAGCGCCCACGGGCGACAGTTTCGATCCGTCGAAGAAAACGGCGTTCCTGCTGCATGACGACGATCTGTCCCCCGATTGGCTCCTCGAGCGCGGGCTGGAGCCTGTGGCGACCGCGACGCTCGACGTGACGGAGCGTTTGTCGATCCTGACACCCGCCGCGCATGTGGGCGCGCTGAAATCCTCGCTGATGCGGGATTGCGTGACGCGTCACGAGGGCCAAATGGGAGTGGTCACGGAAGGTTTGCGCGAGGCGCAGGCGATCGTGGATTGGGCGCGAGAGGCAGGGGCCGAGCAGATCGTCACATCCTACGCGCCGGTCGGCCCGGTGGCCGATCTGCTGCACGAGGTGCATGGGCTGCCCGTCCTGCGGCCGCTCCGCCCCTATGACCAGCGCGCCTGGCCCCATGCGACCGCCGGGTTCTTCAAGTTCAAGGACAAGATCCCGGCCCTTCTGGGCGAGATGCGGGGATTGCGCGCCGCCTGACCGGTCGGCCCGGCGGATGGGTTTTTCGCTGCAGGATCGACGCCTTCGGCGCCGATCCGCTGGGGGCGCTGCCCCCAGACCCCCGGAGGTATTTTCGGTCCGAACGTGACAGGGCGCGGCGCCCTTATTGGGGCGTGGGCCGCGCGGGCGATGTGAATGGAAAAGGCCCCGGACGGAATCCGGGGCCTTTGTGTTTGTGCGTTGACAGGAGGCGGGTCAGCCGAACATGTCGGCGGTGATGCCCTCGTACCAGCCGATGCTTTCCTCGTAGGTCGCTTCGCGCACCTCCGGCGCCTCGCCCGTCTGGCTGACGAACCCGTCGACCTTGGCGATCTTTTCCTCGGTCGCCTCATAGGTGGCGCCGACCTTCACGCCGTCATTCGTCTCGATCAGCGACCAGCAGGTATTGGAGAAGCGCGCCGGGAAGACCCGCGCGCCGGTCAGCGCGCCGCGGATCGCCATGGCCGCGACCTTGGCCTGGCTGTTGGCCGAGAAGCCCGATTTCGGCATGTCGCCCTGCTGGCTGGCATCGCCCAGGATATGGATATTCTCATCCATGCGGCTTTGCATCGTGGCAGGCACCACGGGCGCCCAGTTGCCGTCGGTCAGACCGGCCGCCTCGCAGATCAGGCCTGCTTTCTGCGCCGGGATCACGTTGACGACATCCGCCTGGATGACCTCGCCGTCGATATCGACGGTCATGTCGGCGGGATTGACGGAGGTGTTTTCGCCCCCGAAATCCGGGCCGATCCGTTCGATCATGCCGGAATAATGCTTCTGCCAGCCTTCCTCGAACAGCGCCTGCTTGGAGAAATTCGGTTTGGGGTCGGCGATGATGATCTTCGCGGTGGGGTTCGTGGCCTTCAGCACATGCGCCACCATGGAGACACGCTCATAAGGGCCGGGCGGGCAGCGATAGGGATTGGGCGGGGCCACCATGACATAGGTGCCGCCCTGGGGCATCGCCTCGATCTGGTCCTTCAGGAGCGCCGTCTGCGTGCCGGCCTTGTAGGCATGGGGCATCTTGCCTTGCGCCGAGAGGTCCCAGCCCGGCACGGCGCCACCCACGAAATCGATGCCGGGCGACAGGATCAGACGGTCGTAAGGCACCGCCCCGCCGCCTGCGAGGGCCACGGTCCTGGCATCGCGGTCCACACCCGTGGCCCAGTCATGCACGACGTTGATGCCGTAGTCGGAGGCCAGCGTCGCGTAATTATGCGCGATGGAATTCATCTCGCGGAAGCCGCCGATATAGAGATTCGAGAAGAAGCAGGTGTAATAGGTACGCGAGGGCTCGATCAGGGTGACCTCGATGGCGCCTTCGCTGTCCTGCGCGATCTGGCGGGCCGCGGTGGCACCGCCCGCACCGCCGCCGACGACGACGACACGCGGCGTGCCTTGCGCCTTCAGCATCGGCGCACTCAGCGTCAACGCGGCTGCGGATGTCCCGAGAAACGTTCTTCTGTTGAATTGCATGGCCGGTTCCTCCCTTTGGCTGCAATCAGTGCAAAGTCGCGGGCAATCCCTCCTCAAAGATCGCCGAAATATGCGGCAAGGGCCGCGATCTCTTCGTCCGACAAGCGCCCGGCCATCATCTGCATGACGGGATGCGGACGCACCTTCTGCCGGTAGGCATGCATGGCCACCACGAAATCCTCGTCGGGCCAGCCCGTCACCGAGGGGATGCCGTCATTGCCGCCATCGGCCTGGTGGCAGGTCAGGCATTCCGAGGCGAGATAGGCGCCGTATTCAGGGTCGCCCTGAAGGGCCAGCACCTCGGCGGACAGGGCCACCTCCGCAGGAAGCGCCGTCGGCTCGGCCTCGGGGATGTTGGCCGGATTGTCGGAATATTGGCGCAGGAAGGCCAGCAAATTCGCGCGCTCGGTCTCGTCCTTGATGCCGGGAAAGGCCATGCGGGTCTTGGAGACGAGGCTGCGCGGGTTCTCGATGAAGGCATCGAGATGTTCGATGTCCCAGACGACACCATCTACGCCTGCGCGCTCCATGCTGTCGGAATAATCGAAATCCGGGAGCCCCGCAGCGGCGCGACCGAAGACGCCGTTGAGATGCGGGCCGATGCGGTTTTCCGCGCCCTCGCCCACCTGGTGGCAGGCGCGGCATTTCTTGTAGATCTCAGCACCGGATTGCGGATCGCCGAGCGGGATCGCGATCTGGTCGGCCTGGACCCCGGCAAGCGGGATCCAGGCCAGCAAGGCGGCGAGAAGGGAGCGCCGCATCGCTTATTGGCTTTCGGTCGATTTCAGGAAGGCCACGACCGCGTCGATATCGGCTTCCTTTTTCAGACCGGCAAAGGCCATCCGGGTTCCCTTCATGGAGCCGCGCGGATCGGCGAGGAACGCGGCCAGCAAGGCCTCGTCCCAGACACCGCCGTGATCGGCCATGGTCGAGGAATATTTGAAGCCATCCACGCCACCGACTTCGCGCCCGACAATCCCGTTGAGCTGAGGGCCGGCACCATTCTTGGCACCCTCGCCGACCTTGTGGCAGGCGGAGCATTTGCGGAAGACCTTCTCGCCCGCGGCGACAAGCTCGGGATCGAGGGCGGCCATGGTGGTCTCCTCGGCCGACGCCTCCTCTGCAACGGCGGCGGTTTCGGTCGGGGCAGCCTCGGTCGCGGTGGTCTCCTCCTCGGCCATGGCGGCCTCTTCGTCGCCGCCTTCATCGGGGGTCACGTCGAGAACCGTGGCGCGCATGGTGATCTCGACCGCGTCTTTGCAGTCGGACATGCAAGGCTCGCTCCGCCACTGGGCATATTCCGTCTCGGCCCGGTCATCGACGATGAACCCGTCCGCATTGGGCATCTCGACCTCGAGGAAGTTCTCCTTCGACAGGACGAAATCATCCTCCACGATCCAGTTGGAATAAAGGATATAGGCCACGATCGCGTAGGTCTCGTCGGCGCTCAGCGATTGCGCATTGCCAAAGGGCATGGAGCGGTGCACGTAATCCCAAGCGGTCGAGAGGTAGGGCCAGTAGGAGCCCACGGTCTTCACCGGATCCTTGTCCGCAAGCGTGCCTTCGCCGCCCGCAAGCTCGGGCCAGTTGCCCACGCCCTCGGCGAACTCACCGTGACAGGCGGCGCAATTGTCCGAGAACAGGATCTCGCCATCAGCAACGGAACCCGAGCCTTCAGGCAAACCCGTGCCGTCGGGCATGATGTTGACGTCCCACGCGGCGACCTCTTCGGGCAGGGCTTCGCGCCCGATGCCGAACTTGCCGGTGGCGGCGCTCTGCTCGTCGGCATTGGCCGCGGCGACAAGCAAGCCGCCGCTCTCCGGGGCGGTCTCCGCCGCGGCTTCCGCCACTTCGGGCGCGGGCGGCGAGGACGGCGCGGGCTGGGCCGCGACCACGCGCGGCTTCGGCGCAGGAGCTTCGGTCACGAAGCGGTCGGCGAAATTCACGGCGCCGAGCAGGACGACGACCGCCCCGCCCAATGCACCGCCAAAAAGTTTAAGAGACTTCGACATTTTCTGCCTCCCCGCTCGTCTTCACATGCCAGGTCTGGATGCAGTTGTTGTGGTAGATGGAGTTCTCGCCGCGCACCTCGCGCAGCTGCGCCTTGGTGGGCTGGACATAGCCGGTCTCGTCGATGGCGCGGGCCTGCAGGAGCATTTCCTCGCCGTCCCAGTTGGTGTCGAGATAGAAGCGCGTGAGCGCCATCTTCTCGCCGGGCTTGGCGAGACGCGCGGTCTCCCAGGTCTTGCCGCCATCCTTGGAGACATCGACGCGGGTGATCGCGCCATGGCCCGACCAGGCGAGGCCCGAGATCACCATCGGCCCCGGGCCATGGGTGATCGGCATCTGCGGGCTGGGCGAGGTGATGATCGACTTGGCGTCCATCACCCAGGTCCATTTGCGTGATGTGCCATCGGCCAGCGTGTCGGTGTATTTGGAGGTTTCCTCGCGGCTTTCGACGGCGGCGTCCGTGACCTCGATCCGGCGGATCCACTTGACCCAGAGGTTGCCTTCCCAGCCCGGCACGACGAGCCGCACGGGGTATCCGTGTTCCTTGCGCAGCGCCTCGCCATTGGCCTTGAACGCCACCAGCACGTCGTCGAGCGCCTTTTCCATCGGGATCGAGCGGCCGTTGGAGGAGGCATCATGGCCTTCGACGAAGACCCACTTGCCTTCCAGATCGTCGCCAAGACCCGCTTCCTGCAGAAGCGTGCGAAGCGGCACGCCGGTATATTCCATGTTGTGGATCATGCCGTGGGTGAACTGCGCTCCGTTGAGCTGCGCGCCTGCCCATTCCATGCCGGTGTTCGCTGCGCATTCGCAGAAATAGACGTGGTTTTCGCGCGGGAAACGCTCCAGATCCTCATAGGTGAAGACCAGCGGGCGATCGACCAGACCGTTGATCATCAGCCGGTATTCGGATTTCGACATTTCGATCGCGCCGGAATGGTGCCGCTCGAAGGCGCAGCCCTGCGGCGTGATCGTGCCGTCGAGCGCATGGATCGGCGTGAAGTTGATCGACGAAATCGTGTCGGCGGTCAGCCATTCCACGTTGCGGCGGACCACGTCGTCCTCGTAGCTGATCGGCAGCCCGTAAGGTGTGGCGTCGACACCGTCGCCGAGGCCCTGCGCGAAGCCCTGGGTTTCGGTGATCAGCGGGTCGGGCTCCGCCGCGTGCGCAGCCCCCGCCCCCATTGCGGCGCCGGCGAGCCCGGCAGCCGAACCTCTCAGGAAGGCGCGCCGGGACGGCGTCAGATCGGACGTATCGGCCATGTCTCTCTCCTCTCAACTCTCATCATCAAATTCGCCTATGTGAATGAATTGGCGAAATTTTTTTGACCTGTCGCGGCGGGCGGGGGGTCAGACCCCCACCACCTCGACGCTTGTGTTCTCGCGGGCCTCGACGGTGCCCAATTCGCGGATATGCGCCTCGACCACGTCCCAGATCGGCGGGCCTTCGGTGCCTTCGTTGACCGAAGCCCAGCCCGCGACCGTGTAGGAGGCGGCGGGGTCGATGGCCTCGCCCGTGGCGAGAAGCGTCATGTTAGAAATCCGCTCACCCTGCGGCTTGGTCACGTCGATCCGGTAGCCAAGCCCGCCCACGCGGACCATGTCGCCGCCCTGCTGGTAGAACGGGTCGGGGTTGAAGATGTTGTCGCCCACATCCTCGAGCACGACTTTCAGGAACTCACCCGTCATCTCCGTGCGATAGGCTTCGGGGTAGCTCATGGAGGTCACACCGAAGAGATCCTCGCGCGTGATGTCCTGACCGGGGATCAGCGACGGGCCCCAGCGCACGCCGGGCGACAACGCGATCTGCGCGTCCCGCTGCGACAACAGCGCGTCGCAGATGACATCATCCCACGTGCCGTTGAAATTGCCGCGACGATAGAGCGTGCCCTGCCCCACCTGCCCGATCACCTCGGACATCTCGGCCTCGAACGGCGCACGGGAAGAGGCGATCTGCGCGGCCATCTCCGCATCGCTTTCGATCACGTCCGAGAAGATCGGAATGAGCTTGTGGCGGAAGCCCATCATCTGGCCGTCGCGCACGTCGAGATCCACGCGGGAAACGAACTTGCCGTTCGATCCGGTGGCCACGATGATCGTCTCGCCCACCAGAACCGGCTCGGGCAGCGCGTCATGGGTGTGGCCCGAAAGGATCACGTCGATGCCGGACACGACGCTCGCCATCTTCTTATCCACGTCGAAGCCATTGTGCGACAGGCAGACGACCAGTTCCGCGCCCTGCGCGCGGACCTCGTCGACCATCTCCTGCATGCGATCGTCGCGGATGCCGAAGGAGTATTCGGGGAACATCCAGCCGGGGTTCGCGATGGGCATGTAGGGGAAGGCTTGGCCGATCACGGCGACCTTCACGCCGCCCGTCTCGTAGAACTTGTAGGGCGCGAAGCGCTCGGCCGGTTCGTCCCATTCGGCGTCGAACACGTTTTGGCCAAGTGCATCGAAGGGCAGACCGTCGATCAGCTCGTGCACCCGCTCCGAACCCAGCGTGAATTCCCAGTGGAAGGTCATCGCGTCGGGCTTCAGCAGGTTCATCGCGTCGACCACGTCCTGCCCTTGCGTCTTCAGGCAAGTATAGGAGCCGTGCCAGGTATCCCCGCCATCGAGCAGAAGCGCGTCGGGCCGTGCGGCGCGGATGGACTTCACCACCGTGGCGATGCGGTCGAGACCGCCCATACGCCCGTAAGCCTGCGCGAGCGCTGCGAAGTCGTTGTAGGTCAGCGCGTAATGCGAGGGTGATCCATCCTCGATGCCGTAGAGCTTGCGGAACTCGGCGCCGGTGATATGCGGCACCTCGCCCTTGTTTCCGCCCACGCCGATATTCACCTCGGGCTCGCGGAAATAGATCGGGGTCAGCTGCGCGTGGATATCCGTCATGTGGATGAGCGAGACATTCCCGAACGTGTCGAACTGCAGAAGCTGATCCTGGCTCAGCGCCTGCTGCGCCGCGAGGCGGGACCAATTGCCGAAGCCCGAAGCGCCGATAAGGGCCGAGGCGGCCATGGAGGCTTGCAGGAAATCGCGGCGTGAGATCATGGGATGGGCCTCTCGATTGGCGTGGCGAATGCCGGGATCAACCGAATATACATTCGCATATTTGCATGTATTTGAGCGGGCTCGGCCCCACCTGATGCAATCAAGCGGGGCCTGAAGCTGGGATCAGTTACGGACCGAAGGGGCCTCGACCGACAGGCCATTGCCGCGCGATGCGACATAGAGCTCAAGGGCGACGAACTCGTCGCTGCCGGGGTCGAAGGTTTCCGCCCGCGTATCACGCACGCAGCCCTTGAAGCGCGCATGCGCCGTGTTGAGCTTCGTGTTCTTCAGGCGGTAGACCGGAAATCCGTTGATCTGCCCCTGGCTCAGGTGATCCGCACGGATGTAGTTTCCGTAATTCTCTTCGTGGCAGGAGGCGCAGGACAGCTCAAGCTGACCGGTGCGGGTGTAGTAGAGATCCTTGCCAGCCTGCCATGTATCCGCTGCGGGACCGTCGATGGCCACGTCCACGGGCATGCCGCGCGACTGCACGGAGATCAGCGCTTCCATCGCGGCCATGTCACCCGACGTGTAGCCATAAGGCTCGGCTTCCATGTTCTCGGTGCGGCAGGCATTGATCTGCATCGCCAGCGTGCGGACTTCGCCCGCCTCTTCGTTCCACTTGGGGTAGACCGCGCGGACGCCCTTCATGCTGTCCTCGGGACCTTCATGGCAGTAGGCGCAGGACTTCTCGGCCGCGCCCTCGACGGTGTTCCAGGCATCCATGGCCTGATCGACGAAGATCATGCCCGGGTTGTCGAAATCGTCCATCTGGAAGGCTTGCGTCTCGTCCGAGCGGAAAACCCAGCCGGAATAGATCGTGTCGATGTTTTCCATGTGCGCGGGCGCGTCGGTGCGCACGACCATCTCGATCTCGCCGTTGACGACGAGGTCCGCGTCTTCGTCGGCAAATGCCGCGCCGCTGGCGGTGAGCGCCATGATCGCGGTCAGTGTCAGTGTTCTCATGTTTGGTTCCCTCCCTTGGAGCCGCTCTTGCGCGCCCCGGCGGCTGACCGGAGCGCGTGGCGATCTTGGATATCAGCCGACCGTGATCGACTTGGCGTCCTCGTAGACGGAGCCGTCGTCATCGTACCAGGTGAACTTGAACTCGCCGCTCTCCGGCACCTTGGCCATGAACTCGAAATACGGGTTCGTGGAGATCGCGGGCTCGAGGGTCACGTCGACGACGTTCTCGCCGTTGAAGTCGCAGGTGAAGCGATTGATGATCGAACGCGGAATGACGTTGCCTTCCTTGTCCTTGCGCTGACCCGATTCCATCGGGTGCGAGATCAGGGTTTTGATCGTGATCTCATCGCCAGCCGAGGCCTTCGAGGGCACCTTGACGCGGGGTTTGACGTTGTCTGCCATGTGTCTGTCTCCTTCTGCCCGATCAGCCGCCGCAGCCGCCGATGGTCACTTTGACGTTGGCCGAGGTGCGCGCGAAGCTGCCATCGGCAAGCTGTGCGACCGCGACGATATCCTGGGTCTTCGCGAGACGGATCCGCGTCGATGCGGTCTGCGCGGCAGCCATCGGGCCGAAGCGGAAGGTCGCGACCGGCGGCGTCGGATTGCCCGCGGCAAAGACGGTGATCGCGGTGGCGCCGGGGGCGGACACTTCGATCGGAACCGTGTTGCCGTTCTCGGCGATCTCGGGGGCGTTGATGGTCACGCCCTCGGCACCGGTCTCGGCGCCGCCGGTGAACTCGGTCACGAGCGCTTCGAGGTCGGCATGGGCTTCGGCGAAGCCCTGCACGGGCAGCATCACGGTCAGTGCCGCGCCCGCGCCGATGGCCAGGGTCTCACGTCTGGTAAAGGTCATGTCTGTCTCCTTGGTCAATCGGGGCCAGGCCCGGATCATTCGTATTTGAGGGTCATCAGGAAGGCGACGACGTCCTCGATTTCCTGCGCCGACAGGATCGGCGGCAGATCATCGGGCGCGGCCTTGCCGGTATAGGCGTCACCGGGACGGGTGAAGCCGACGGTCTTGTAGAAGGCGGGCATCACGCTTTCGGGGAAGGTCATCTTGGCATTAGCCACGATGCCCCGCAGATCGGCCTCTTCCCAGCGATCGGCGGCACCGTCGAGCGGCGGGCCAACCTCGCCCTGGAACGGGACATCTTCGAGCGCGGAGATCTGGTGGCAGGCCACGCAATTGCCGCGGCTCTTGTCGCCCGCGATGAGCGCGCCCTCTTCGGCATTGCCCGGCGTGCCGGACAAAGATGTCTCCACCGCCCCGTATTCTCCGTAAGACACTTCTGTCGGTGCGACTTCGGCGGCGAACGCACCGCCAGCGACAACAACGGCCGCCGTAATTGCTACGAGCCTCATGATCCCTCCCTTGGCTACATCATGCGGGCCTTTTGCGACCCTGTACTCTTTTGTGTACCCTATGCGCAGGTACTCGTTTTGAGCAAGAACAAATTCACAATTGCGAATAATTGAGTAAGTCGGGCGCGTTACCCCGACCCTCAATCGGTCCGCCCGTCATCCCGTTCGCGAATCATGCGCGCGTGGTACCGCTGGAAATCTTCCCCGTTATCCAAGAGATACCGCTCTTCGTTGACCCAGGTGAACATGTCGAGGGTCGTGCCTAGCGAGAACGCGCCCGGCATGACCGCGACCGACGCCTCGATGGCGCTTTGGTCCTCGGGGACCTCCTGGGGAAGGAAGACAAGCGTCGGCGTGAAGAGGACCCGCCACTTGCCCACCGCATCCTTTTCGCTCAGCGCCTCGCCATCGGTGTCGATGATTTCCGTATCGCCATGCAGATTGATCTGCACAACGAAGAAATTCTCTGTGATGTACTCGTCGAGAACAGGCTGCGGATACACATCCTGGTGCATCTTCGTGCAATAGACGCAGCCGCGCTGCTCCACCATCAGAAGCAGGCGCTTGCCCTCGGCATTGGCCTCGGCGAGGTCCTCCTGCAGGTCCTTGAAGGTATCGCGCATCCAGTCTGCCTTGTGCAGCCCGTCATCGCCAAGCTCGGCCGCACCGACCGGCGCTGCAAGCGCCAGGACGGTCGCGATGGTCGTGATCCAGTGTTTCATGGTCTCTCTCCTCCCTTTCGGATCCCGCGCCCTAGCCCAGCGAGGCAAAGCCCGGGAACCATTCCAGCATCAGATTTGCGATCCAGTTCACCGTGCCCGTCGCGATCAGGATAGCAAAGACGAGAAGCATCGCCCCCATCACCTTCTCGGCATAGCCCAAATACCGACGGTTCCGCGCGGTCCAGCGCAAAAACGGCCCCGAAAACGCCGCGGCGACGATGAAGGGCGCGGTCATCCCGGCGCCATAGGCGAAAAGCAGGAAGCCCCCGCGCGTCAGATCGCCCATACCGCTTGCGATCATCAGGATCGAGGCCAGCGCAGGCCCCACGCATGGGGTCCAGCCGAAGCCGAAGGCCAGCCCCATCGCATAGGCGCCGATCATGGTCGTGGGCTCCACCGCGGATTCGACACGCGCCTCACGGTAGAGAAACGGCACCCGCACCACGCCCAGGAAATGCAGCCCGAAGATCGCGAGGATACCCGCGGCCACATAGCTCAGCGGCTCGCGGTAATCCGCGAAGGCCTGACCCAGCGCCGTGGCCCCGAGCCCGAGCAGCACGAAGATCGTGGTCACGCCCAGCGCGAAGAGCAGCGATTGCAGGAACAGCCGCCGCTGCGCCCCCGGCGCGATCCCGCTATCCGCGCGCAGCTCGGTCATGGACATTCCTGCCATGTAGCACAGATAGAACGGCACCATGGGCAGGATGCAGGGGGTGAAAAAGCTCAGAAGTCCTGCAAAAAGCGCGCCAAGGTAGCTGATTTCGAACATGACGCGCCTATTTTCTTGTCCAATTCACATATTCAAATTACATAGTGGATAGCGGAAAGGTCAATCGGTGAAAGACGTGAGACGCCTCGCGGCCCTATTTTACGCGTTCGTATTGCTGCCCCTGCCCCTTTGGGCGGAGGTGCGGCTTATCATGGTCGAACAACCCGGCTGCGCCTATTGCGCGGCCTGGGACGACGAAATCGCGCCCACCTATCCCAACACGGCGGAAGGCAGCTTCGCGCCCCTCCTGCGCGCGCAGCTCCGCGATGGCGCACCCGACGGCGTCACCTACGAGCGTCGCGTGAACTTCACCCCGACCTTCATCCTGATCGACGAGGGAGAGGAAGTGGCCCGCCTCGAAGGCTATCCGGGCGAGCATTTCTTCTGGCCAGTTCTGTCGCAGATGCTGGCCGATCATACTGAATTCAAAACCAGCGCGCTGGAGATCCGAAAATGAGCCTGCCAGTTCTTTCGCCCGACATGGACGAGGCCGAAATCGACGCGATGGTCAGCAAGGCCACAACGGCCGCGTCATTTCTGAAGGCCATCAGCCATGAAGGCCGCCTGATGATCCTGTGCCATCTCGTCTCGGGCGAGAAAACCGTGACCGAGCTCGAGGAACTTCTGGCCGCCCGCCAGGCCGCCGTCAGCCAGCAACTCTCGCGCCTCCGGCTCGAGGGGTTGGTGGTGCCGCGCCGCGAGGGCAAGGCGATCTATTACCGCCTGGCCGATGACAAGCCGCGCAAGATGCTCGAATGCGTCTACGAGCTCTTTTGCAAGGATGATCCCGCCTGATCACAGGGCCGGATCATCGACGCGCCATGCCGCATGCGGCGATGCGCCCCATGCTTTGCGCTTACGAAAGTCTCGTGTAGCCTGCCTTTGTCAGGGACGTATGAGCGAACGGGGAGGGTTCGACCATGCTGGAATTGATCGGGCCGCATTGGGCTGTCGCCCTGATCGGGCTTGTCACGGGCACGATGCTGGGCCTCGCTGCGCGGATCGGACGCTTCTGCACGCTGGGCGCGATCGAGGACGCGCTCTACGGCGGCTCGACCCTGCGCCTGAGGATGTGGGCCATCGCAATCGGTTTTTCGGTCCTTGGCACATTCGCGCTTGCGGGCAGCGGGTTCATCGCCCGCGGTGACACCGCCTATATGCTGGCCGCCTGGAACCCCTGGGCGTCGGTCGTGGGCGGGCTCATGTTCGGCTACGGCATGGCCCTTGCAGGCAATTGCGGCTACGGCGCGATTGCCCGGCTCGGCGGCGGGGATCTCAGGGCCTTCGTCATCGTTCTCGTCATGGGCGTGTCGACCTATGTCGTTCTCGGCGGCCCGCTTGCCGAACTGCGCGTGACGATCTTTCCGCAGACCCTTGCGCAAGGCACCCCGCCCGGCATTGCCGATTGGTTGGCGCGCCTGTCCGGGCTTTCCGCGACGCTCATCGGGCTCGCCCTCGGTGCGGCGATCCTGGTGGGCGCCCTCGCCTCCCCGGCCCTGCGGGCCAAACCCGGCCAGATCTTCTGGGCGCTTGTGGTCGGCGCCGCCATTGTCGGCGCCTGGGCCGGAACAAGCTGGATTGCGGATGCGGAATTCGGCGCGACACCGGTCGTGTCGCATTCCTTTGCAGGCCCCTTGGGCGAGTCGATCCTGTGGTGGATGACCGCGAGCGGCATGCCGATCACCTTTGCCGTGGGCTCCGTCGCGGGTGTGTGGTTCGGCGCGCTTCTGGGCTCCTTGCGCCTGTCGCATTTCCGCTGGGAAGCCTGCGAGGATCCGCGCGAATTGCGCCGCCAGATCATCGGCGCGGGCATCATGGGCGCAGGTGCCGTGATCGCGATGGGCTGCACCGTGGGGCAAGGGATTTCGGCCTTCTCGGTCCTGGCCTTCAGCGCCCCCGTGACCTTTGCCGCGATCTTTGCCGGTGCGGCCGTGGGGTTGCGCCAACTCATCACCGGCTTCCGCCTCGCCGTCTGAGCCCGGCCCAAAAAATTTCAAATTTTTTGAATCATCGCGCCGATCTTCCGGCGATCATCCCGGCCCACAGAAAATGATCTCATTTTCTGCAAGCCCGGCCCCCCGAAGACCGCGGCTTTTCAAGCGTCCTCCGCTCTGACATCAAGTCCCCATCCCAGCGGAGCCAACATGCCCCCGATCATCGTCATCCTTGCCATCTGGGCCGCGGGGCTCGGGGCGTCGGCGCAATATGCAAAGCTCGCCGTGGGCTTCGATGCGTTGGCCGAGGTCTATACCGGCGCGGGCGCCGCCCTGGGATTCGCCGTCTCGCTCTTGAGCCTTCTGGGCCTCGTCTTCGGCCTTTCGGGGGGACGGCTCGTGGGGCGGATCGGGCCCAAGCGTGCGCTGGTGGGCGGCCTCGTGCTGGGCGCGGCCATGTCCGCGATACAGGCGCTGCTCCCGCCGCTGCCGATCTTCCTCGGGGCCCGCACCATCGAGGGATTGTCACATCTCGTGCTCGTCGTGGCCGCGCCCACGCTCATCGCCGAGATCGCGAGCCCCCATCTCCGCCCCGCCGCGATGACCTTGTGGAGCACGTTCTTCAGCGTCGCATTCGCCGCACTCGCCTGGATCGGGCCGGACCTGATCGCGGCGCACGGGCTCGCGGGGCTCCTTTGGGCCCATGCGGCCTATGCCATCGGCATGGCGCTGATCCTGATGGTGATGCTACCGAAACCTGCCCGCATGACGCACCCCGAGATCGCCCCCGGCCCGGCGCGCGGCCCGCTGCGCCAGCATCTCGACCTCTACCGCGATCCCTACCTCTCGGCGCCGGGCTGGGGCTGGATCTTCTACACCTTCACCTTCGTGTCGATCCTGACGCTTCTGCCGCAACTGTCGCCCGATCCGCCGGGTTGGTTGCCCGCGATCCTGCCATTGGCCGCAATCGCGTCGTCGCTCAGCCTCGGCGTCGCGCTGCTGTCGCGCTTCTCGGCGGTGACCGTCTCGATTGCGGGCTTTGCGCTGTCGGCGCTGGCCACGTTCGGCATCCTCGCCTCAGGCGGGGCGGCCTGGGCCGTGATCGTGCTGTTCCTATGCCTTGGTCTCGTGCAGGCGGCAGGCTTTGCCGCCGTGCCGGAGCTGAACGCCGCGCCCGAGGACCGCGCCATGGCCAACGGTGCCATCGCGCAGACCGGCAATCTCGGCAATCTGACGGGTACGCCCGTGCTCTTGGCGCTGCTCAGCCTCGGCGGCGCGAAACCGGCGATCCTGGCCCTGACCGCCTGCTATGTGGCGGGCTTTGCGGCGCATGTGATCCATGCCCGCCGCCGCGCGCATTCGCGTCAGGACGCCTCGGCCAGCCGTGCGACGTAACGGGCCAGGGTATCGATCTCGAGGTTGATCAGATCGCCCACCTGCGTGTCGCCCCAGGTCGTCGCCTGCTTCGTATGCGGGATGAAATTCACCCAGAACTCCGAGCCGTCCACGTCGTTCACCGTCAGCGATGTGCCATTGAGCGCGACTGACCCTTTGGGCGCGATGAACTTCGCCAGCGCATCCGGCGCGCGGAAGGTCACGCGCGTGCTGTCGCCATCCTCCTCCATGCGCACCACCTTCGCGACGCCGTCGATATGGCCCGACACGATGTGCCCGCCTAGCTCGTCTCCCACGCGGAGCGCGCGTTCGAGGTTCACGCGGAAGCCAACCGACCAGGCACCGATATTGGTCTTGGAGACCGACTCGGCGCTGATTTCCACGTCGAACCAATCCGTGCCGACGGCAATCGCCGTGAGGCAGACGCCGTCGCAGGCGATGGACGCGCCGATCTCGATCGTTTGCGTGTCATAGCCGGTGGCGATCCGGGCGCGCAGGTCGCCGCGCTGCTCCAGGCTGCGCACTTCGCCGATATCGGTAATCAATCCGGTGAACATGGGGATGGTCCTGTGGTCAGATGAATGGGTATTGCGCGGGTCATGCACCGGTCGATGCCGTCCCGCACGGAAAGCCTTATTTTCGCCGCGGTAGCAGAGTAACGTCGCCTGAAGATCGCCTTGGGGAATAGTCCGTCGACATGATGAACGCAACCGGACAGCAACGGGTCTTCCTGTTCCTTCAGGGGCCGCACGGGCCCTTCTTCAACCGGCTGGGCAAGATGCTGCGCAAGACCGGCGCGGAGGTCTGGCGGGTGGGGTTCAACGCGGGCGACCGGGCCTTCTGGTTCCACCCCCGGACCTACCTGCCCTTTCGCGGCCGGATCGAGGACTGGCCCGAGACCTTCCGCACCCTGGTGGCCGAAAAACGCGTCACCGACATCGTGCTTTACGGCGATGTGCGCCAGATCCACGCCGAGGCGGTCGCGGAAGCCCGCGCCCAGGGCCTGACCGTGCATGTCTTCGAGGAAGGCTATATGCGGCCCTATTGGGTCACCTATGAGCGCGGCGGCTCGAACGGGCATTCGCGCCTGATGCAGATGTCCGTGAGCGACATGCAGGCGGCCCTCGCTCTCTCGGACATGGAGGCGCCCCTGCCGCCTGCCCATTGGGGCGATATGCGCCAGCACATCTTCTATGGCGCGCTTTACCATTGGTTTGTGATGTTCCGGAACGGCGATTACCGGAACTTCAAACCGCACCGGTCGGTGCCCGTGACCAAGGAATTCCTGCTCTACCTGCGGCGCCTGCTGCTGATGCCCTTTTCCTGGCTCGAACGCGTGATCGAGACGGCGCGCATCCGCTATGGCGGCTTTCCCTATCATCTGGCGCTGCTGCAACTCGAACACGATTCCAGCTTTCAGCGGCACTCACCCTTCGAGTCTATGCCGGATTTCCTGAAATTGGTGATCGAAGGCTTCGCCAAGGGCGCGCCCGGGCATCATCACCTCGTCTTCAAGGCCCATCCGCTGGAGGATGGCCGCGTGCCCGTGCGCCGCACGATCCGGGCGCTGGCCCGTGAACACGGAATTTCCGACCGGGTGCATTACGTCCGCGGCGGCAAGCTCGCGCAGCTTCTCAACGATGCACGCACGGCGGTGACGGTCAATTCCACCGCCGCCCAGCAGGTGCTCTGGCGGGGCATTCCGCTGAAGGTCTTCGGCGACGCCGTCTATGCCAAGCCCGAATTCGTCTCGACCCAACCCCTGCCCGAATTCTTCGTGCAGCCCACGCGGCCCGACAACCGTGCCTACAAGGATTACCGCCGCTACCTGCTGGAAACGAGCCAGCTTCCGGGCGGCTTCTACTCCGCCCGAGGCCGCCGCCAGCTCATGCGTCAGGTCGTCGACATGATGCTCGCGCCCGACGATCCCTATGACGCGCTGCGTCACGGCACCGCGGCCCCGCGGCAACAGTTGCGGGCGGTGACCTGAGGCGGGAATCACACATCTCTTTCTTTTCGCACCACATCTCGGTAGCCTGCTCGCAATAATAAGACTGAGGCAGACAAAAACAGGTCGAGGAGACCGAGCAGTGGCAGCCGTTACATCCCGGTGGGCGCGTGGCGTCGCACTTCTGGCCGCGACGACCATTCTGGCGTCTTGCGGCCTTCCGCGCGTTGGACCCAACAAAAACGAAATCTATGCCGGATCGGTACAGCGCGAGGGCGATGCCTTCGTCGTGGCCGTGAATGACCGCGTGACCCGCGCGACCGCGCTTGTCCCGTCCTTCGGCTTTTCCGAAAGCTTCAAGAATGCGGGCGTTCTGGGCTCCGACATCATCTCGCCCGGCGACATCCTGGGCCTGACGATCTGGGAGAACGTCGATGACGGCCTTCTGGCGGGCGAAGGGGCGAATGCCACCGCGCTCGAGGAAGTGCAGGTCGACGGTCAGGGCTTCATCTTCGTGCCCTATGCCGGACGCGTCCGCGCGGCGGGCAACACGCCCGAGTCGATCCGGCGGATCATCACCGACCGCCTTGCCGATCAGACCCCCGATCCGCAGGTGCAGGTGCGCCGCATCGCGGGCGACGGGTCGACCGTGACGGTCGTATCAGCCTCGGGCACCTCCGGCGTCTTTGCAATCGAGCGGCCCACGCGGACCCTGTCGGCCATGCTGGCCCAGGCGGGCGGCGTGTCGATCCCGCCCGAAATCGCGCAGGTCTCCGTGCAGCGCGGCGGGCAGACCGGCAAGATATGGTTCCAGGACCTTTACGAGAACCCGAACATGGATATCGCCCTGCGCGCGGGCGACAAGATCCTGATCCAGGAGGACACCCGCTCCTTCACGGCGCTCGGAGCGCTTGGCGGTCAGGCCCGCGTGCCCTTCGAGACGCAGACTCTGTCCGCGGTCGAGGCGCTGGCTACCGTGGGCGGCCTCGTGGCCACCACCTCCGATCCGACGGGCGTGTTCATCTTCCGCAATGAACCTGCGGAGATCGCCAACCAGGTGCTGGGCCGCAACGATCTGATCGGCGCGCAGCGGATGGTCTACGTGCTCGACCTGACGCAGCCCAACGGTATGTTCACCGCCCGCGACTTCGTCGTGCGCGATCAGGACACGCTCTACGTGACCGAAGCGCCCTTCGTGCAATGGGACAAGACCATCGCGGCGCTGACCGGATCGCTGGGATCGGTGACCGCGCTTGGCGATCTTGCGACGTCCGTGGACACGATCGCCACCGGCGGGCTCTGAGCCATATGTCCGGCACCGAGCCGGACCCGAACGCCGGGGCCGAAATGCCCCGGCGTTTGCACGTCTATACCCGCAAGTTGCGCTTTGACGCGCGGATCACCCGCATTCTCGCCCTGTCAGGCTACAAGGTCGCGATCGGCCAACCGCGCGAGGGCGACGCGGTGGGCGTCTGGGGGATGTCCCCCCTGGCCCCCCGGGGCGAAGCCATGGCCGCGCGCACGGACGCGCCCCTCATCCGGATCGAGGATGCCTTCCTGCGCTCCCTCCATCCCGGCCGCGACGGGGAGCCGCCCGCAGGCCTGCTCATCGACACGAAGGGCGTGCATTTCGACCCTGCGCGCCCCTCGGACCTCGAGACGCTGCTGGCCACCCATCCCCTCGACGATGCCGCCCTTCTGGCCCGGGCCAAGGCGGCGATGGCCCGCATGCAGGCTGCGCATCTGACGAAATACGCCGCGACCCGCACCGACCTCTCCGCCCCTGATCCGGGCTACGTGCTGGTCATCGACCAGACCCATGAGGACGCCTCCGTCCGGGCCTCGGGTGCGGATCGCAATCGTTTCCGGGAGATGCTCTATCATGCGCGCGAAGAGCATCCCGGCGCGCGCATTCTCGTGCGCAGCCATCCCGAAACGCGCGCGGGCCACAGGCCGGGGCATTTCACCGAGGCGGATCTGGGCCCCGGTACGGAACGGCATGACGCGCCGATCTCGCCCTGGCTGCTTCTCGACGGGGCCATCGCGGTCTACACCGCCTCCTCGCAGTTGGGGTTTGAAGCGATCCTTGCCGGGCACCGCCCCTGCCTTTTCGGGCAGCCCTTCTATGCGGGATGGGGCCTGACGGACGACCGCTTTCCACTCGATCGGCGGCGGCGGCGCCTGTCCCGCGCCCAGCTCTTTGCCGCCGCGATGATCCTGTACCCGAAATGGTACGACCCGTTCCGCGACCGCCTCTGCGAGATCGAGGACGTGCTCGCCGCCTTCGAGGCCGAGACCCGCGCCTGGCGCGAGGACCGCGCAGGTTGGGTCGCGCGCGGCATGCGGCTCTGGAAGCGTCAGCCGCTGCAGGGCTTTTTCGGCAAAGAGCACCGGGTGATCTTCGAAGACGATGCCGTAAAAGCGCAAAGCATCGCCGCCGCGAAGGGCCGCCGTCAGATGGTCTGGGCCAGCAAGGGTCGCCCGGACGAGGACGCGGTCCGCGTCGAGGACGGCTTCCTGCGCTCGCGCGGGCTCGGTGCGGAGCTGATCCCGCCCCTGTCGCTCACCCTTGATGATCTGGGCATCTATTACGACCCGACGCAGCCGTCGCGGCTGGAGACGCTGATCGCCGAGAGCCCGTCCCTGCCGCCCGATGCGATCGAGCGCGCCCGCCGTCTCATCAAGCAGCTCACAGAGGCGGGGCTCTCCAAATACAACCTCTCGGGCACTTTGCCGGACCTGCCTGCGGGCCGCCGCATCCTGGTGCCCGGTCAGGTCGAGGATGACGCCTCCATCCTCAAGGGCGCGGGGGAGATCGCGACGAATGAGGGACTTCTGGCCCATGCGCGTGCCGAAAACCCCGATGCCGTGCTGATCTGGAAACCCCATCCCGATGTGCAGGCAGGCCTGCGTCAGGGCGCTGTCGACGCCCCCGAAAGATGGGCCGATGTCACGCTCGGCACCGCTCCGATGGGCCCGCTTTTGGACCGCGTGGATGCGGTCTGGACGATGACCTCGCTGACCGGGTTCGAAGCGCTCCTGCGCCGCTGCGAGGTGACGGTTCTCGGCACGCCCTTCTACGCGGGCTGGGGCCTGACCCGCGATCTGGGCCGGGTGCCCGCGCGACGGCGGGGGATGCAGGGCGTCAGCCGCGAAAGCCTCGTCCATGCCACGCTCATCGCCTATCCGCGCTACCGCGATCCGGTGACGGGCCGCCCTTGCCCGCCCGAAGTGGTGGCCGAACGGCTCGCCAAGGGCGAGGTCCCGATGCCGGGCCCGTTCAATCGCACCCTGTCGAAACTGCAGGGAATGCTGGCAAGCCGCGCGCATCTCTGGCGGTAGGATACGCCACGTCCGCGCAGCCGATCAGTCCGCGCGCACCCAGCGATGCAGGATGTCGCCGCCCACATCGCGCGTCTCCGCCAAAGTGAAGCGGCGCGCTTCGACCAGGCGGTCGATGCCCAACGCCCCGATGCCGGGCCGACCCTCGGCCCCGAGGGCAAGACCTGCGGTGAACCCCATGAATTCGTCCACGAGATCGGCCTGCATCAGCGTGGCCGCAAGCGCCCCGCCCCCTTCGCAGAAGACCCGGGTCAGGCCTGTCTGCCCGAGCGCGTCCAGCACCGATGCGGGGTCGAGCTGCCGCCCGGCGAGCGCACAGGGCAGAAGTCTCGCGCCCAAACCCTGCCAAGCGGCCCGCGTCTCCGCAGGCGCGTCCGGCCCATGGCAGATCCAGACCGGCACGTCGCGTGCGGTCCGCGCCAGGTTGCCCATGAGCGGCAGATCGATCAGGCGCGAGACGACGACGCGCACGGGCTGCCGCTTTACCCCCATTCCGCGCGCGGTCAGCGACGGATCATCGGCCCGCGCGGTGCCCGCCCCCACCATCACCGCATCGGATTTCGCGCGGGCCGCATGGACAAAGGCCCGTGCTGCGGGGCCCGTGATCCACTGGCTTTCGCCCGTGGCCGTGGCAATGCGCCCATCGAGCGAGGTGGCAAGCTTCAGCGTCAGGTGCGGCCGTCCGATCCGCACACGCTTGAGAAAGCCCACATGATCGCGCGCGGCCTCCTCGGCCATGACGCCCGTCTCGACGGCGATCCCGGCGGCGCGCAGCATCTCGAACCCCTTGCCCGAGACGCGCGGATCGCTGTCGGAAAACGGCGCCACCACGCGCGCGATCCCCGCAGCGATCAGCGCATCGGTGCAGGGCGGCGTCAGACCGTGATGGGCGCAAGGTTCAAGCGTGACATAGGCCGTGGCGCCACGCGCGGCGGCACCGGCCATGCTCAGCGCCTCGGTTTCCGCATGCGGGCGGCCGCCCGGCTGGGTGGAGCCACGCCCGACCACGCGCCCGTCCTTGACAATCACGCAGCCCACAGCGGGGTTCGGCCAGGTCTGGCCCATATTCCGCGCCCCGAGCATCAGGGCGTGGGCCATATGGGCGCGGTCGATATCCGTCACTTGTCGGGCTGGGCCGCGGGGCGCAATTCGCTGACGAACTTGTCGAAATCGTCAGCCTCCTGGAAATTCTTGTAGACGCTGGCAAAGCGCACGAAGCCCACCGTGTCGATCCGGGCCAGGGCCTCCATGACGATCTCGCCGATCTGCTTGGAGGGTATGTCGGTCTCGCCCATGCTTTCGAGCCGCCGCACGATACCCGAGATCATCTGATCGATGCGTTCGGGCTCCACCGGGCGTTTCTGCATCGCGATCCGGATGGACCTCTCGAGCTTGTCGCGGTCGAAATCCTCGCGCCGTCCGTTGGTCTTGATGACCACGAGGTCGCGGAGCTGCACGCGCTCATAAGTGGTGAAGCGCCCGCCGCAAGCCGGGCAGAAGCGTCGCCTGCGGATGGAGACGTGGTCCTCCGCGGGCCGCGAATCCTTCACTTGGGTGTCTACATTTCCGCAAAACGGGCAGCGCATGAGCCGTCCCCCTCGTGTCTGACCTGCTCAGGATGGGGTTGGCCCCCACTTATCCACAGCCACTATAGGAGCTTGCGCAGACCTTGGGTAGAGGGGAATTTCCGCCGCAAGATACGGGGGGCCATAATCGGCTCAGTGCGTTCAGGTTCTGTGACTTACGGCGACAGATGCGCGGAGATCCGGCGGGTATGCGGCGCATCTCGATGCTCGAACAGGTAGATACCCTGCCATGTGCCCAGAACCGGACGCCCGGCGCTGACCGGGATGCTCAGAGACACCGGAAGCATGGCCGCCTTGATATGCGCAGGCATGTCGTCCGGCCCCTCATAGGTGTGTGTGAGATAGGACATGGAGGGATCGGTAGTCGGTGGCACCAGCCGCGCGAAAAACGCCGCCAGATCGGTTTGCACCTCCGGGTCGGCGTTTTCCTGAATGAGCAGACTGGCTGACGTGTGGCGGACAAAAAGCGTGAGCAGCCCTGTGTCCCGATCCGATGCGGCCACCCAAGCCGCGATATCTTTGGTAAATTCGTAAAGACCCTGACCGCGGGTCTCTACCGTGAATTCCGTGTCCATGGCCGGTCTTTCTTGATGCGATGTTCGCACAGACCGTGCCATGACCGGTCGCGATTGTCAGGCTTCCCCGACCACGCAGCGGACCTGCGGAAGATCACTCTGGCCCCAATCGAACAAGATCGGCGTGCCGTTATCGTGGCGTGCGGGGCGTGCGGCCACCTGGGCCAGCGTCTCCTGGCATTCGGCCAATTCACCAGCGCTGACAGAGATTTCGATGACCTCCTCAGGGGCGTCTTCGTAAAGGTCTGCGGCGGCCACGGCGGACACCGTGCCGATCATTGCAAAGGACAATGCGAAAGCTGTGCGTTTCATTCATCTTTCCTTTCGTCGTTGCGAGAACAACGGCATACCTCGGAAAAAGTTCAAAAATTTTTTTTGAAGGTGCCGCCGACGCCGCGTCGCTCATGCCAGTTCCGCCCTCCGCGCAACCGAAGCCGATCTCATGCGTTGGGACCGCAACATGCTATGACGGCACGAAAGGAATTCCCCATGAGCGACAAGACACTTTTCATCACCGGCGCATCTTCCGGCATCGGTGCAGCGACCGCGCGCGCCGCGGTCGAGGCAGGCTGGAATGTCGGCCTTTTCGCGCGCTCCGAGGACAAGCTGAACGCCCTCTCGGACGAGCTTGGTGACAAGGCCATCGCATTGCCCGGTGACGTAACCTCGCTGGACAGCCAGATGGAGGCGCTGAAAACCCTCAACCACACGTTCGGGCGCATCGACGCGGCCTTTGCCAATGCAGGCACAGGCCTGTCCGCGGCGGGCACCGAAGCGGGCGATCCCGAGGAATGGGAGAAGATGGTTCAGATCAACATCATCGGTGTGCTCTGGACCGTGAAGGCGACGATGCCCTTCCTGAAGGAAAGCAAGGGGCACCTGCTGCTGACCGGCTCCGCGGCGGGCCGCATCCATATCCCGGGCTCCGTCTACGGCGCCTCTAAGTGGTTTGTGCATGGTTATGGCGGCAACCTTGCCGAGGAAATGCGCGAGTTCGGCGGCCGCTGCACCATCATCGCGCCGGGCATGGTCGACACCGAGTTCTTCGACAGCCCCAAGCCCGACAAGCTCAAGCCCGAAGACATCGCCCGTTCGGCAGTCTTCGCCCTCAATGCCGATCCGCGTGCGACGGTGCGCGAGGTCTTCGTGATGCCCACGAACTGAGGCCCGGCACCACAGCCGTTTGGCACGACAATGCCCCCGGTCTATGTCACATCACAGGACCGGGGGGATCATGGACGCCTATATCGCTCAATACGGTGTGTTTGCCGTCTATATCGGATGCGCGCTCGAAGGGGATGCGGCTGCGATCAGCGGAGCGATCCTGGCGCAGAGCGGCCTTCTCGATCCTGTCAGCACCTACCTCGCGATTGCCGCAGGCGCCTACACCACCGACTTTCTGGTCTACACACTCGCGCGGTTCTTCCGAGAACATCCCTACGTATTGCGCGCGCTTTCGCATCCCATGGCCGCCCGTCTGACGGGTCGGCTGCTCTCCCGGCCTTTGCTTCTGGCCGCGATTTTTCGGTTCATCCCCGGTGCGCGCACGATTGCGCCCGTGATGCTGGCCACCGCAACGCCGTTGCGACCGACCGTCTATTTCATCGTCACGGCATGTGCGGCCCTTGTCTGGGCGGGTGTCATGCTGGCTGTCGGATTTGGTGCAGGCGCGGTTTTGTCCCGCCTGCTGGGCCCATTCCTGCGGTTGGAGACGCTGCTTATCGGCATGGCTGCGCTGCTCATCCTTGTGGCGGCGCGAGTGCTCTGGCGATTGCGACAGCCACGGTGAGCGCAAACCGACAGCAACCGTGAGCGTCAGCCGAAAAGCCGCGCGTCCTGCTCGTCGATCATCTGCTTTGCCTTGCGCAAGGATGCGGCGACGGCCTCGTCGTGGTCGCGGATCACATCGGCACGGATCATGCGATGTGTCTTGGTCTCGCCATCCACCTCCCCTTCGATGGTCGCCGCGACGCGGTACTGACCATCTTCCGGGATCGGATCGACGATGATGCGGAAGCCGCCATGCTCGACCGGTTCGACGGCGGAACCCCTGGCTGCGCCACCATTTCCACCACCGAAGAGACGTTTCAGAAACGACATGGCCTACTCACTCCGGCGGCTGGCAATATGGCAGGGACGGACAGGGCGCGTCCTGCCCGTTGAACTTCATTCCGAAATCCGGGGCTGACACCCAGAACCCGCTGGCCGCGTACCACCAATTTCCCGTGCCATGCCCGGGCACGAAGGTATCGCAGGATTTGCCCAGATAGATGCGCTGACCGTTTTCAAGGGTCAGCGCAGCACCATCCGCTGAGCACACATGCTCGTACCGCACCGGCCTGTCATGCCCGTCGGCCAAGGCAGGCCCTGCAAAGGCCACCAAAGCGGAGACGAGACGCAGCACCGGCCTGCCCTACTGATCCAGGAACGACCGCAACTTGCGCGACCGTGACGGATGCTTGAGCTTGCGCAGCGCCTTCGCCTCGATCTGGCGGATACGTTCGCGCGTCACGCTGAACTGCTGACCCACCTCTTCGAGCGTGTGATCGGTGTTCATGCCGATGCCGAAGCGCATGCGCAGAACGCGCTCCTCGCGCGGGGTAAGCGAGGACAGGACCCGCGTCGTGGTTTCCTTCAGGTTGTCCTGAATGGCCGCATCGAGTGGCAGAACCGCATTCTTGTCCTCGATGAAATCGCCAAGCTGGCTGTCTTCCTCGTCGCCGATGGGCGTCTCGAGGCTGATCGGCTCCTTGGCGATCTTCATCACCTTGCGAACCTTCTCGAGCGGCATCTGCAGCTTCTCGGCCAGCTCTTCGGGCGTCGGTTCGCGACCGATCTCGTGCAGCATCTGGCGGCCCGTGCGCACCAGCTTGTTGATCGTCTCGATCATGTGCACCGGGATACGGATGGTGCGCGCCTGATCCGCGATGGAGCGGGTGATCGCCTGACGGATCCACCAGGTCGCATAGGTCGAGAACTTGTAGCCGCGGCGATACTCGAACTTGTCGACGGCCTTCATCAGGCCGATATTGCCCTCCTGGATGAGATCCAGGAATTGCAGGCCGCGATTGGTGTACTTCTTCGCGATGGAAATCACGAGACGCAGGTTCGCCTCGACCATTTCCTTCTTGGCCTGCCGGGCTTCCTTCTCGCCCTTCTGGACCTGCTGCACGATGCGGCGGAATTCCGAGATGTCGAGACCGACATACTGGCCGACCTGCGCCATGTCGGAGCGCAACTCTTCGACCTTGTCGGTCGATTTCTCGATGAAGGTCTGCCAGCCGCGGCCTTGCTTCTCGCCCATCCGCTCGAGCCAGTTGGGATCGAGCTCGTAGCCGCGATATTCGTCGATGAACTCGCGGCGGTTGATCCGCGCGTGGTCCGCCAGCTTCACCATGGAGCTGTCGATCGACATGATCCGGCGGTTGATGCCGTAAAGCTGGTCGATCAGCGCCTCGATGCGGTTGTTGTGCAGGTGCAGCTCGTTGACCAGTTCGACGATCTCGGAGCGCAGCTTCTGATACATGGTCTCGTCGCCTTCGGAGAACGAATTGTCCTCGTTCAGGGTGGCCGAGATCCGGTTGTCCTGCATCGCCGCAAGCTGTTCGTAATCCTGCGCGATCCGGTCGAGCGTTTCGAGGACGCGGGGCTTCAGCGCCGCCTCCATCGCGGCAAGCGACATGTTCGCCTGCTCGTCATCATCCTCGTCGTCGTCATTGCTGCGGATCGGGTTGCCGTCCGCGTCAAGCTCGGGCTCGTCCTTCTTCTCGGTCTTGGCCGCAGGTGCCGCGGCGGCGACGGTCGGGTCGACCACCGGCTCGGCCACGCCATCCTCGTCGTCGCCCATCTGGCCCGAGAAGGTCGTCTCGAGGTCGATCACGTCGCGCAGAAGAATGTCCTCTGAGAGGAGTTCCTCGCGCCAGATCGTGATGGCCTGGAATGTGAGCGGGCTTTCGCAGAGCCCCGCGATCATGGTGTTGCGGCCGGCCTCGATCCGCTTGGCGATGGCGATTTCGCCCTCGCGGCTCAGCAGCTCGACGGAGCCCATCTCCCGCAGGTACATGCGCACCGGATCGTCGGTGCGGTCCAGCTTCTCGCTGCCGCCGGAGGAGACCGCCACATCGCCGCGGGATTTCGAGGCATCGACCACCTCGGTCGAGCCCTTCTGCTCCTCTTCCTCCTCGGCTTCCTCGTCATGTTCGGTGACCTGGATGCCCATTTCGGAAAGCATCGACATCACGTCTTCGATCTGGTCCGAGGACACCTGGTCCTGCGGCAGAACCTCGTTCAGCTGATCGTATGTGATGTAGCCGCGTTCACGGGCCTCCGCGATCATCTTCTTGACCGCGGCCTGGCTCATGTCGAAGGAGACGTCGTCGTCCGGGCTGTCCTGCTTGGCGTCGTCGTTGTCTTTGGCGGCCATTCAGTGCTCCATATCGAGGGCGGGACCCGGTCTGGGCGATTCGCTAATCCGAATCAATAGCGCGAACAACTGATTCGCACACCCGTCCCACCGCATTCTTTCTTCGGTTTGTGCGCATTAGCCGCTATTGCGGCCTTTTGCGAACGTGATGTTGTCGAGAAGCTCCGCGAAAGATTTCCGCTCGGCCCGGTCGATCAGGGCACCATTGGCGCCCGTCTCGTAATCTGTGTCGTCCTCCTGCACCGCGCGTTCGGCCTGTGCTCGGACCGCCGCGGCCTGGCCCAAACGCCAGGTGCGCGTCTCGCTGCCGGTCTCCTGCGCCTCTTCGACGGCCTCGGCGATTTCGGCGGCAAGGCCCCGCGCCGCGTCGAGCTTGGCAAGCTCCTCGGCCACGGTCAGCCGTGCAAGCTCCAGATCCTCTGGCTTGCGCAGACATGGTGTGATCGCGACATGGCGTGCCGCCAACATGGTTTCAAGAGCCGCCCCCCCGATTGCCGCCGCCGCCGCGTCGCGCGCGGCCTCCCGGCTTTGGGGCTCCGCGCGCAGAAGCGCCGCGCAGAGGGCCGCGTGATCGGCATCCGCGAAATCAAGCACTTCCAGTGCAGCATCGAACTCCTCGATGATCGCGGGCGAGGAAATGAGCGTGGCCAGGATCACGGCTTCGCGGATACGGCGCTCGCCCTCGGGGCCCGCGGCGACCAGAAGCGACGCCTTGGTTGCCGCCGATGGCGGCTCAGGCGCGCCCTTCGCACGCCAGACGCGCCCCGCCCCGCCGCCACCACCCTGCGGCGATGACGCCCGCTGAGGGCGGAAAAGCTGGTAGCGCAATTCCTTGATCTCGGCCCCATAATGGTGCCGCAGCGACGGGTCCTGGATCTGCGCGATCTTCTCGCGCAGCGCGCGATCGAGCGCGGCCTTGCGCTCGGGGCTGTCGAAGACGCGGCCCTCGGTTTCGCGCCGCCACAAAAGCTGCACCATCGGCAGCGCCTGCTCCAGCACACGTGCGACCGCCTCGGGGCCGTCCGCGCGCAGAAGATCGTCGGGGTCCTGTCCCTCGGGCATCAGCGCAAAGCGCAGGCTCTTGCCCGCTTCCAAAAGCGGCAGCGCCAGATCGATCACCCTGTGGGCCGCGCGCAGTCCCGCCTTGTCCCCATCGAGCGCGATGATCGGCTCGTCCGACACGCGCCACAGAAGCTGCAGCTGCGTCTCGGTCACGGCGGTGCCCAAGGGCGCAACCGACGCCTCGAAGCCCGCCCGGCTGAGCGCTATCACGTCCATGTAGCCCTCGGCCACGATCAGGGGCTGGCCCTTGCCTGCGGCCTCGCGCGCAGGCGCCAGGTTGTAGAGGTTGCGGCCCTTGTCGAAGAGATCCGTCTCCGGCGAGTTGAGATACTTGGCCTTGTCTTCGGGATCCATCGCCCGCCCGCCGAAGGCGATGGCGCGCCCACGCCCGTCGCGGATGGGAAACAGGATGCGGTTGCGGAAGACGTCATAGGGCTTCCCGCCCTTGTTTGAGGGCTTGGCAAGGCCCGCCCCCAGGATCAGGTCGGGCGCGATGCCCTTGCCCGTCAGATGATCCCAGAGCGTCTGCCACCCCTCCGGCGCAAACCCGATCTCGAACCGTTCCAGCGCCGCGGCATCGAGGGCCCGGCCCGCCAGATAATCCCGCGCTGCCGCGGCGGCCCCGGTCTTGAGCTGCATCCGGTAGAAGCGCACCGCATCTTCCATGACGCGCGCCAATTCCGTGCGCCGATCGGCCTTTTCCTGCGCGCGTGGATCCCGCGCGGGCATCTGCATCCCGGCCTCGGTGGCGAGGATCTCGACCGCCTCCATGAAGCCCACATTCTCGCTGTCCTTCACGAAGGTTATCGCATCCCCCTTCGCCTGACAGCCGAAGCAATAGAAGAAGCCCTTGCGGTCATCGACGTGGAAGGAGGCGGATTTTTCCTGGTGGAAGGGACACGGCGCCCACATGTCGCCCTTGGCCTGGTTCGACTTGTGCTTGTCCCACATGACCTTGCGGCCCACGACCTGAACAAGGGACGTGCGGGTGCGCAATTCGTCGAGGAAACCTGGGGGCAGACTCATGCCCCGAATATCGGCCTCCCGGTGCCCAGAGTCCAGAAGGCCCGGCCTGCGTCTCGCAACGCGCGCCGGGCCAACGGATTATCCAGACGGGTATGATGCGCAGGTTCGGATCACATCTTTGCGCATTGCGCGCGCCAGCTTTCCCCGACCTCTGCGCCAAGCTGGTCGGCGGGCAGCGAATAGACCCATTCGGCAATGGCGGGCACCACCTGCATGTATTTCTCGGCCTCCCCGGACAGCGAGCCCGCAACGGTGTTCAGCGCCGCGTTGGCCTCGGCCCCGTCCTGGCGTGCCTCGACCACGCGCATGACAATATCGGCCTGAAGGCCGCATTCGTCGCCGCCCGATTGCGCAAGCGCGGGGCCTGCCAGCCCGAGGCATAGGGTCGCAAGGGTGAGATATTTCATCAGGGTCTCCGTTGTCGTCTGTCGTGGATTGTCCGCCGTCTCGTGCCAGACCTAGGCAAGCGCGCGGCGGGTGTCACGTCTCATATGCGTTATCCCGCCGACATGCCGCGGCATCGATGGCGCAGGGGCCGCCCTGGGCGTGCCCTCCCTTAGAGCCCCTTGGCGCGGTAGGCCCCCGCCACTCGTTCGATCGCCACCATGTAGGCCGCGGTGCGCAGGTCGGTCACATCGTCCCGCTCGATCCAGGGCTTGCGCATGGATTGGTAGGCCTCGCGCATGGTGTCATCGAGGCCCGACAGCACCAGTTCCAGCTCCGTCGCGCCGTGGATGTACTTCTCCTTGAAGCTTTCGGAGACGGACCACTTGTCGCCCAGCGCCTCGGACAGCCGCTCCAGCTCGCCCACGACCAGTTCGTGACGTCGCTCATCGAGGCGGCGCTGCAGGCGTCCGAAGCGGATATGGCTCAGGTTCTTGACCCATTCGAAATAGGACACGGTCACGCCGCCCGCATTGGCATAAAGATCCGGGATCACCACGACGCCACGCTCGCGCAGCTTGTCGTCGGCCCCCGAGGTGATCGGCCCGTTGGCCGCCTCGATGATGAGCTTGGCCTTGATCCGGTCCACGTTGTCGAGGTTGATGACCCCCTCGAGCGCGGCGGGGATCAGGATATCGCATTCCTCTTCCAGCACCTTCGCACCGACTTCCACGAAGGTCGCGTGGGGGTAATCCTTCACGCCGCCCGTCTCCGTCATGTGCTCGCGGAGGTGATCGACGGCGATGCCGGTCTCGTTCCAGATCGCCCCGTCGCGTTCCACCACGCCCACGATCCGCGCGCCATCCTCCTGCGCCAGGAACTTCGCAGCGTGATAGCCCACATTGCCCAGCCCCTGGATGACGATGCGCTTGCAATCGAGATCGCCTTCGAGCCCCGCGCGGCGCTTGTCCTCATCGTGGCGGAAGAATTCGCGCAGGGCGTATTGCACGCCCCGGCCCGTCGCTTCCACCCGGCCGTGAATGCCGCCCGCATTAAGCGGCTTGCCGGTGACGCAGGCGCGCGAATTGATATCGGTCGTGGCCATGCGCGCATATTGGTCGGCCATCCAGGCCATCTCGCGCTCCGACGTGCCCATGTCGGGCGCGGGCACATTCTGCGACGGGTTGATGAGGTCGCGCTTGATAAGCTCATAGGCGAAGCGGCGGGTGATCATCTCCATCTCGCGCTCGTCATATTCGCGCGGATCGACGCAGAGCCCACCCTTGGAGCCGCCGAAGGGCGCCTCCACCAGCGCGCATTTGAACGTCATCAGCGACGCCAGCGCCTCGACCTCGTCCTGGCTGACCGACATGTCGAAGCGGATGCCGCCCTTCACGGGCTCCATATGTTCGGAATGCACCGAGCGGTAGCCCACGAAAGTCTTGATCTCGCCCCGGAGGCGCACCCCGAAGCGCACGGTATAGGTCGAGTTGCAAACGCGTATCTTCTCGCGCAATCCGGGGCTTAACTCCATCAGATCGGCTGCACGGTTGTACATATGGTCCACGCTTTCGCGAAAGGTGGGCTCCGACTGTGCGTGAGATACCATCAAATCCGTCCTTCACATCGTAAAACAGGCCGGGGTCCGCCGCATCCGCGCCCGATTCCCCGAGTTATGAAAACACCTTAGCCCTGCCGGGCGCCCCGTCCACATTCTGCCTGCGATTTCAGCAAAAAGGCGGAATTGCGGCGCTGGATTTCCGGTCCGGAAACGGTGCGACCGCCGCTTGCGCGATTGTCGACAGATCTTGGTGAACCGCCTCAATCAACCCGGCGCAAAGCCATAAAACGGCCCCTTTGGTCGGAGAAAAATCGCTCAAGGGACAAAGTGCGTCCTGCAACAAAAAACCAAGTGACTGAACGACCCAAAACTTGGGCAGAAAGGTACGGAATGTGCAAAACCAACGATAGAGGAGCGACCCGCGTCCTGTCGGGGCTGCGCATCGCGACCGGGGAAACCTCGACCGCGATCGGGCGTTTCCTGCGCGCTGAAGATGGCAACATGTCCATCATGGCGATCTTCGGCTCCCTCGCCTTCATCACGATGGGTGGCGTCGGCATCGACCTCATGCATGCCGAATTGAAGCGCACCAAAATCCAGAACACGCTCGACCGCGCGGTGCTCGCTGCGGCCGACCTCGACCAGCAGCTCGATTCCGAGGCGGTGGTTCGCGATTACTTCGACAAGATGCTGATCCCCGACGCGCTGACATCGGTGAATATCGGCGGCGGGATCAACTACCGGACCGTGACCGGCACCGCCGAAGAAACCACGCCCTCGAACTTCACCAAGTTCCTTGGGATCGAGAGCATGAAGGTCGACGGTGTCTCGACCGCCGAGGAATACATCCAGAACGTCGAAATCTCGCTCGTTCTCGATATCTCGGGGTCGATGGGCGATGGCCAGAAGATGTCGCAGCTGCGCAGTGCCGCCAACACCTTCGTCGAAACCGTGCTTGGCGAGGACAATGAAGGCCTCGTCTCGATCTCGCTGGTGCCCTATTCGGAACAGGTCAATGCGGGCCCGCTCATCACCGACACGTTGAATGTTGATTGGGAACACGGCTATTCGCACTGCCTTGAATTTCCCAACTCGCAATTCGACTCGGTCGCGCTCGATACGTCGCGGACCTATGAGCAGATGCAGCACTTCCAGTGGAACTTCTACGGCTGGAACGAGGTCATCGACACGATCTGTCCGCAATACAGCTACGAGCGCATTCAGCCCTT